>JANNQN010000118.1:0-21680 GCA_031400775.1 Planctomycetia bacterium
CCGCGATCGCCGCCGCCCGCGACGCAAAAATTCCGATCTTTACCGTCGGCATCGGCTCCGATCGGCGACCCGCAAACGTCCGCGTGAGTGACCTGGTGGCGCCTGCCCGGGCCTATCCGGACGACAGTTTTAACATCACGGGTTATTTGCAATCCGAGGGCCTGGCGGACCGGACCATGACGGTTGAACTGCTGTCGCGCGCGGTCGGCGCGGCGGGCAAGAACGACGAGAGCAAGCTCGAAGCCACTGAGCGCGTGACCCTGGGCGGGCGCGGCGAGGTGGTGCCGGTGAAGTTCGAGATCACCTCGGCCACGACCGGCCGCCGCATGTATCGGCTGCGCGTCAAGGCCCCGCCCGAGGACAGCAACGCCGGCGACGACCAGCAGGAAGTCGACGTCGAAATCGTCGATCGCAAGACCAAGGTGCTGCTGATTGCCAGCGGTCCGACGCGGGAATACATCTTTCTCACCAATCAATTGCAGCGGGCCACAACGGCTGGCGGCGAGCGGACCGACAAAGATGTCGTAGTCGACGTGTGGCTGCAGTCGGCCACCGAGGGCGTTTCGCAGGATGCCAACAAGCTGTTGACCGAGTTCCCAGCCACGCCGCAGGAACTGTTCGAATACGATTGCATCCTGGCCTTCGACCCCGATTGGAAGCTGCTGACCTCGGACGAAGTCGATCTGCTCGAGCGCTGGGTCGCGGAGAAGGCCGGCGGACTTGTGGTGCTGGCCGGTCCGGTGCAGATGGATCGCTGGGTGCAGGATCAAAAACTGGGAAAAATTCGCGCGCTGTATCCTGTCGAGTTCAATCGCCGGCTCTCGCTGGTCGAGGAAGGCCGCTTTGGCTCGACCACGGCCTGGCCCATCGAGTTCACTCGCGAGGGACTCGAAGCCGAATTCTTGTGGCTCGCGGACAACGCACCGCGCAGTCAACAGGCCTGGTCCACGTTTCCCGGCGTGTTCGGCTACTACGGCGTCCGCGGTCCCAAGCCGGGTGCCACGGTCTTCGGCCGCTATTCCGATCCCGAGTCGATTGTCGGCGAGGAGCGACCCGTATACATGGCCGGGCACTTCTACGGCGCAGGCCGCGTGTTCTACATGGGCAGCGGCGAGATCTGGCGCTTGCGGGCCCTGGACGAGGCCTACTTCGAGCAGTACTACACCAAGCTGATTCGCTATGTCTCGCAGGGCCGACTGTTGTTGGGTTCCAGCCGCGGCATGTTGCTCGTGGATCGCGACCGGTACCTGCTGGGGAACACGGTGGTGGTGCGGGCCCAGTTGACGACCGTGCAGTTTGAGCCGCTCGATCGCGAGAGCGTGACTTTGAAGGTGATTCGCCCGGACAGCACCAGCGAAGATTTGCAACTCGCGGCCGATCCTTCGCGCAAGGGCATGTTCGTGGGGCAGTTTACCGCGCTCGAAGAGGGTAGCTACCGCTTGGAGATGGACGTGCCCGACAGCGACTCGGAACAGCTTACCCGTCGCATTCAAGTCAAGGTTCCGGACTTGGAGCGCGAAAACCCGGAGCGCAACGACGCGCTGTTGTCGCAGATCGCCAGTCAGACGGGCGGACAATACTATGTCGGTGCCGACGCCGTGCTGGGCGCTCGCGGCGTGCCCCCGCTGGTCAGCCAACTGGCCGATCGCACCGAAGTGACTTACCTGGCGGGCGTGACCGATCGCGATTTCGACGAGAGCTGGACCCGCGGATTGCTGTTTGTCATTTGCGGCGCTTTGTGCCTGGAGTGGACAATAAGGAGGTTGTCGAAGCTCGCCTGACCATTGGTCTTGTCTGGCAGCAATACATTTATGGCCACTCAAATCAAACCATCGCCGGCCCGACTTGAAACCGCCATTGAATTGCTCTTGGCGGGCTTGCGGCGGCGTTTTCGCGCCTATGTCTGGGCCGATGGCATTGCCGCGACGCTGGTGGCCGTGGGCGCGAGCTTTTGGGCGAGCCTGGCGTTCGACTGGTTGTTCGAGCCGCCGGTGGGGCTGCGCATCGTGGCACTGTTGGCAATTCTCCTGAGCCTGGGCTACGTCGTGGCTCGCTTCCTGCTGGCCCGCGTCTTCGTGCAACTGCACAATCGCAACTTAGCGCTCTTGATCGAGCGGCGATTCGACCACTTCCACGACAGCCTGCTGACGGCCGTCGAAATGGCGGAGCAGCCGGAACATGCCGCCGAATTCAATCCCGAGATGCTGGCCCACACGCATCGCGAGGCGCTCGGCCGGGCCGTGGAGCTGGATCTCGGCAAAGTGTTCAACCCGGCCCCGTTGGTCCGCCGCATCAGCCTGGCGGCGGCGCTGGTGGGCGCGGCCTTGGTGTTTGTGGTCCTCGCGCCTGAGGCGTTCGGCGTCTGGGCGCGGCGGAATCTGCTCATGTCTGAAGAGCTGTGGCCGCGCTCGACCCGGCTGCTGGTCGAAGGTCTGGAACCCGGGTCGCATGTGAAGATCGCGCGCGGCGCCGACTGGAAACTGGCCGTGCATGCCGACGCCGCCCTGGGGCGCGACATTCCGGAAATCGTCGAGGTGCGCTACAGCACGAGCGAAGGCGCGCGAGGCCGCGAGAACATGAGCCGCGAGGGCGTGGTCTCGCCCGGCGAGGCGCCCTTCCAGAACTACTCGCATACGTTCAAGAGCGTGCTGAGCCCGCTCGAGTTTTACGTATTGGGGGGCGACGATCGCCAAGGACCGTATCACCTGGACGTGGTCGATAGCCCCACGATCAGCCGCATGAAGTTGCGCTGCGAGTATCCTGCCTACATGCATCGCGAAAGCCGCGACATTCCGGTGGCCGGTCTGATGCAATTGCCCCGGGGCACGCAAATCACGATTCTGGCCGAGGCCAACAAGCCGCTGGTGTCCGTGCAAGTGGACGACGTGGCCAACGAGAGCGAGGCCGCTCCCACGACGCACCGGCTGGAACTGGCCCAGGAACACGGCGGCCCGCAAACGAGCTTTCAATTCAGCGTGCCCCGGCTCGACGCCGATAAGACTCTGCTATTCACGTTGCATGATTCCGACGGCATCCGCAGTCGCGAGGCCGTGCGGCTGGCGCTGGGCGCGGTGGCCGACGAACCGCCGCAGGTCAACGTGCAACTCAAGGGAATCGGCACGGCAATCACCGCCCAGGCCCGCTTGCCGGCCGCCGGAGAAATCTCCGACGACTATGGTGTAGCGCGGGTCTGGTTCGATTTTCACGTCGACGAAACGCCCGCGCGCGAGCAACCGTTCGCGGTCGCGGTCAATGGCCAGGAACAGCTCGCGGCGGCCGATGCCCTGGAAGTCGGCCCGCTCGAATTGCAGCCCAAGCAGAAGTTGCACTGGGCCGTGCAAGCCGCCGACGCCTGCGCCCTGGAAGGCGGACCCAACGTCGGTTCCAGCCAGCGCTATGTGCTCGAGGTGGTCACGGCCGAACAGCTCCGCGCCATGCTCGAAGCCCGCGAGCTGACCCTGCGGCGGCGCTTCGAAACCATCATCGAGGAGTTGACCGACACCCGTAATATGCTGTCGGGCATTGAAATGCGTCCTCCGCCAGAGTCAACGGCGGAGAAGCAGCCGGGGGCCGAGACGAAGCCGGCGGTGGCGCCCGGCGGGAGCGAACCGGGCGACGATGATGCCGAAGATGCCGACGTGGCCAAGCCGGCCGCGTCGAGCCCTGCCTCGCGGGCCCTGCAGGTCGAGCGTGTGCTGCAAAACAGTCAGCGCAGCTCGCACGAGACGCTGCAAGTGGCCGTGGCATTTGACGAGATTCGCGAGGAGATGATCAACAATCGCGTGGACACCGAGGAGCTCAAGACCCGGCTGAAAGAGGGCGTGGCCGATCCGCTCAAGCGCATCGTCGAGACACGGTTCGCCGCGCTCGAAGAGTCGCTCAAGCAACTGGCCGCCGTGTTGGCCGATCCCAATGCGGCGGTAACCGCGCAGGCCAAGGCCGTGGCCGAGACCGACGCCATCCTGGTCGAGATGCAACAGGTGCTGGATAAGATGCTGGAGTTGGAGACGTTCAACGAAGTGCTGGATATGCTACGCCAGATTATTGACGCGCAAGAGAAGGTGAACGCGGAAACGAAGCAAAAGCAAAAACAGAAGCTGCGAGACCTGATCGAGTAACGACCGCCGAGCAGCCTCGCGCACGACCGGCTGCCGCCAGCCCGTCATTTCGGCGCTGGGACGAGCCATGTTATGGGAGTTGGGTGTTGGTATATTCCGCGAATGCACGCCAATGGACGCGAATGCTCCTACTTTCAGGATTAGCGTTCATTCGCGTAATTAGCGGTTTTTTTCTCGGTGTTCTCTGTGCCGCGCGCCAAGGTTAGCTGGTCGGGAGATTCGTACGATGCTTATGAAATGCCTTTGGGTGCTGTTGCTGTGCGGGATG
Source organism: Planctomycetia bacterium (assembly GCA_031400775.1). Taxonomy (GTDB): domain Bacteria; phylum Planctomycetota; class Planctomycetia; order Pirellulales; family PALSA-1355; genus PALSA-1355. Next base: position 4,387 of record JANNQN010000118.1, read on the forward strand.
CTCGTTCCTTGCGCCAGCTTGTTGGCCCGGGAAGATGCCGCCCAAACGGACAAAAAGGCCGAAACGCCTGCCGCTAAGGCCGCCGAGAAAGGTGAGAGCACCTTGACCGCCGGGCAGCGTCAGGTAGCCGATCGCTATCGCGAGCTGGAAAAGCTGCTGCTGCGGATGGCGGAGCTGACGGCGCCCACCGATCCGCGCCGCGCCGCCCTGCTGCGACAGGCCGTCGCTCAGAGCAAGCAACGCGACATTGATCACCAGTTCCAGCAACTCGTCGAGCTGTTGCGGCAAGAGCGCCTGGCCGTGGTCGTCAAGAATCAGGGCGAAGTGCAGCAGGATTTGAATAAGCTGCTGGAGCTGCTGCTCAGCGAGGATCGCTCGAAACGCATCGAGTCGGAGAAGGAGCGAGTTCGCGAGTATTTGAAGCGAGTCAACAAGATCATCAAGGAGCAGAAGGCTGTCCAGGGCGACACCGAGCGCGGCGGCGACGAGCGCAAGCTTTCGGACAAGCAAGGCGAGCTTGCCGACAAGACCGGCGAGCTGGCCAAAGAGCTCAAGGAAGAAGCCGACAGCAAAAAAACCACGGACGACTCGCAAGACGGCAAGCCGGGCGAGGACGACAAATCGCCCGATGGCGAGAAATCGGACAAACCCCAGGATGGCAAGCCGGGTGAATCGGGCGATAAGAAGGACGGCCAGGAGAAGGACGCGAAAGACAAGGACGCCGAGGGCGACAAGAAAAAGGAAGGCAAGAAAGAAAAAGAGTCCCCCGACGATGCGGAGAAACCGAAAAAAGATTCCCCCGATCAAAAGCCGTCGGACAAACCCTCCGACAAGCCGGGCAAGCCCGAGGACGGCCAGAATCCCGGTGCTCCGGACGCGCCGCCCCCCGGCGATCCGCAACAGGGTCAGGGCCAAAGCGGCCAGCCGTCCGACGCCGAGAACAATCCGGCGCAAAAGCGATTGGAACAAGCCAAGCAGCGGATGCAGGAAGCCCAACAGAAATTGAACGAAGCCAAGCGGGACGACGCCAAGGAGAAGCAGGCCGAGGCCCTGAAGGAGTTGGAGCAGGCCAAGGCCGATCTGGAAGAGATCCTGCGTCAACTTCGCGAAGAGGAAATGTCTCGCACCCTGGCGATGTTGGAAACCCGCTTCCGCAAAATGCTGGATCAGCAGGTCGAGGTCTATGAGGGCACGAAAAAGGTCGACAAGACGCCGCAGGCCGAACGCGATCGCGACGACGAGATCGAAGCCGGCCGCTTGAGCCGTAAAGAATCGCTGATCGCCGCCGAGGCCGACAAGGCGCTGGCCGTGTTGCGCGAGGAGGGCTCGGCCGTGGCGTTCCCAGAGGCCGTCGCCGAGATGCGCGAAGACATGGAACAGGTCGTCGTGCGGCTGGCGCAGGCGAAGGTGGGCGACGTCACGCAAGGCATCGAGACCGACATCATCGCCGCTCTCGAGGAGATGATCGCCTCGCTGCAAAAAGCTCAGAAGGACATGGAGCAAAAGGCCAAGCAGGGGCAGCCCCCGCCCAGCGGCGAGCAGGATGAACCGCCCTTGGTCGATACGCTGGCCGAGTTGAGAATGATCCGGGCCCTGCAAATGCGGGTCAACGTCCGCACCGAGCGTTACGCCCAGATGACCAAAACCGAACAGGCCGACAAGCCCGATTTGCTCGAAGCGCTGAAGCGGCTGGCGGAGCGCGAAGCGCGGATCCATCAGGTCACGCGCGACATCGTCGTGGGGAGGAATCAATGAGCAGGATGCGAACCATTTGCCGCGCCTGGTTGCTGGCCGCATTTGTATTGGCTGCGCTTGTAATGAGCGCTGCGGTCGAGGCCGCCCAGTCTCGCCCGGGACAGGAGTTCGCGCAGAAGGCGAGTTGGAAAGTTCCCACTCCGCAAAGTGTGCGCGAGCTGGCGATCGAATGGCTGGCGACCCGCGAGGTCGACGCGGCGGTGCGCGCGCAGCTCGATGCCATGTGGGCTAGCTCCACGGCCGAGGGCGCCGAGGCGCCCTTGCTCGACGTATTGTGTGCGACGTTCGCGGCGGCCGACCCTCAGGCTCAGAAGCTGGTCGACACGTGCTCGCAGCCGCGTCGCGAGATCGCGCTACCCGACGCGGCCTGGCTGATGGACGAAAAAACGCCGCCGCTCGTGCGACACAATCTGCGATTGGCCTACGGCCGCTGGCTGGTTCAAGAGTCGTTGTACGACGAGGCGGCCGTGCAGTTTGCCGAGCTGAAGCCGGGCGACGTGGCCGATCCGGCCGCGCTATTGTTCTATCAAGCTGTCGTGCATCACCGCACTTTGGCCCGCGATCCGGGCTTGGCGGCGATTTCGCTGTTATTGGAGAACGAAGCCACGATTCCCAAGCGATTCGTCTCGTTGGGGCGGCTGATGCAGGCCGATCTCGACGCGCTCAAGGACGAATCGCTCGATCACATTGCACGGCGGATGGACGACATTCGCCGCCGCCTGGACTTGGGGCGCGCTGGGCCCAAGGTACGCGAGGTCGAGAACGGCGTGATCGCCTCGCTCGACAAACTGATCGAGCAGTTGGAGCAGCAGCAACAAGCCGCCGCGGCCGCCGCAGCCGCCGCGGGCCGGGGCAGCGCTCGCCCCAGCAATCCCCTGCCCGATAGCATGCCCATCCAGCAAAAGGGCCCTGGCGAAGTGGTCAAGAAACCGGTCGGCAACGAGAGCGGCTGGGGAAACCTGCCGCCCAAGGATCGTCAGGAGGCGTTGCAGCAGATCGGCAAGGACTTTCCGGCCCACTATCGCGACATGATCGAGCAATATTTCCGCAAGCTGGCCAGCGAAGGCAGCGAAGATTCGGACAAATAGGAATTACCGTCAAACAGGATCTACATTTGTGCTGATGTTGAATTTACTACTGAGTGCGGCTCTGGCTACCGGCGCCGTGGAATTCGAAGCGCAAACCGTCGACGGCCATTCGGCCGTGGGACGCATCGCCGAATTGAATGCCCAGCAACTAGTGCTCGAAACCAGCGGCGGCCCCAGCACGTTCGCCTTAAGCGCGCTGGCCGGCCTCACGCGCAAGCCGGCGCCCCCCGCGGCCGATCGCAAGCACGCGATCCACGTCGAGCTCGTCGACCAGTCTCTCTTGGCGGCCAGCGGCTACACGGTGCGCGGCGGCGTGGCCCAGTTGGTTCTAAGCGGCGGAGCGAAGCTCGAAGTGCCCACCCGCGCGATTCGCTGGGTCCGTTTTTCCGCGGCGGCCGATGCCGACGAAAAATTGACCAAGCAGTGGTCCGAAATCACCGAAACCAAGGCCGACGGCGACCTGCTGGTCGTGCGCAAAAGCGGCGCGCTGGATTACCTTGAAGGCGTGCAAGGCGACATCGACGCCGACACCTGCAACTTCGAATTGGACAAAGAGCCCGTCCCGGTCAAGCGGGCCAAAGTCGAGGGCGTGGTGTACTTCCACTCCGCCGCGGCCGAACTGCCCGAAGCGGCCGGACAATTGCTCTCGAGCGACGGTAGCCGCCTTTCGATCGGCAAAGTCGAACTGGCCGATGACAAAATAAAGATCGCTACGCCGGCGGGCATAACCTTGTCGCTGTCACTGGAAGACATTTCGCGGTTCGATTTCTCGTCGGGCAAGATCGCCTACTTGAGCGATCTGGATCCCGAATCGGCCACGCACGTGCCCTACCTGGGCTTTGCCGAGGAGCCGGCGGCGCTGCGCGAGTTCTATAAATATCGCCGCGACATCGGCTTCGAGCAGAACCCTTTGCGGTTGGACGGCAAGACCTATCGCAAGGGCCTGTCGCTCTCCAGTCGTAGCGTGCTGGTCTACAAGTTGCCCGGTAAGTTTCGGCTATTCCGCGGCACGATCGGCATCGACGACAGTGTGCGCGAGACGGGCGACGTGCATCTGGCCATCAAGGGCGACGGAAAGACGCTGTGGGAGGGCGAGGTGCGAGGCACCGACCCGGCCCGCGAGTTGGAACTGGAAATTGTCGGGGTCAAGCGATTGGAGGTCCTGGTCGACTACGGCGGCGGCCTGGACATCGGCGATCGGCTCGACCTGTGCGAAGCGCGAGTCACCAAATAGGCAGCCACGCGATTAACCGCAAAGCCGTAAAAACGCCGCGGGGAGAAACTCGATCGATGCGATTGTCCCTTGTCCTATGCCTGCTGCTGTCGAGCTCCGCCGCTCGCGCCCAGGTCGATCCGCAGGTGCTCGAAGCCGAAACGGCCCGCGTGGCCGTCGTCGAGCGGGCCAGCAGTGCCACGATCGCCATCTTTGCCAATGGCGGCCAGGGAGGCGGCTCGGGCGTGGTCATCTCGCCCGACGGATATGCCCTGAGCAATTTTCACGTCACGCACGAGTGCGGCCCCGGCATGAAATGCGGTATGGCTGACGGCAAGCTTTATGACGCCGTGATCGTGGGCCTCGATCCCACCGGCGACGTGGCGCTCATCAAGCTCTTGGGCCGCACCGATTTTCCGCATGCCGAACTGGCCGACAGCGACCAGGTTCGCGTGGGCGATTGGTGCTTCACGATCGGCAATCCGTTCTTGCTGGCCACCGACTTTCAGCCTTCGGTGGCTTACGGAGTGATCTCAGGCGTGCATCGCTACCAGTATCCCTCGGGCACGATTCTGGAATATGCCGATTGCTTGCAGTCCGACGCCGCGATCAATCCGGGCAACTCGGGCGGACCGATGTTCGACGCCCAAGGCCGGCTGATCGGCATCAACGGCCGCGGCTCTTTCGAAAAGCGGGGCCGGGTGAACGTCGGCGTGGGCTATGCCATCTCGATCAACCAGATCAAGAATTTCCTGGGCCATCTTCGCAGCGGTCGGATCGCGGACCATGCCACGCTGGGCGCCAACGCCCGCAGCGACGAGCGCCGCCGGGTCATGGTGGACGATATTCTGGACGAGTCCGACGCCTATCGTCGCGGCTTGCGCTATGGCGACGTGATCATCAGTTGCGGCGGCCGCCCGGTCAGCTCGGTCAACGCGCTCAAGAACGTGTTGGGTATCTTTCCCAAGGATTGGCGCGTGCCGCTGGTGTTCGAGCATCGCGGCGAGCGCAGCGAGGTCCTGGTTCGACTGCGCGGTGTGCATCGCGAGGCGGAACTGGCGGAATTGATCGAGAGTCAGCCCAAGGCTGAGCCGGAAAAAGGCAAGCCACGACCCGTCCCAGGCGATCCCAAACCCCGTCCAGAGCGGATGCCGAAGGGCCACCCGGCCACCAAACCCGCACCGGTGCCAGAGGTGGTCAAGCAGCACTATGTGGCGAAGTCCGGCTACGTGAATTATTTCTTCAACCAGTTGAACCGCGATCGGGTGTGGAAGGCTCTGGTGGCCCGCGGCGACTATGCTGCCCTGCGGGGCGCGTGGACCGTCGTCGGCCAGGCGCCGATGAACGAGGAAGTCCGCTTTGAATTGTCCGACACTCAGGCATCGATCAAGCTGCCCAGCGGCGAATTGAAAATTGAGCTGACCGGCGCGCTCAGTGAACGGCCTGATCCGCCCGGCAGCGGTGGATTGTTGGTGGCGCTGTCGATGTGGCGGCGGTTTCTCATCGAGGGCCCGGAAAAGTTCGGCGATGTCTATTACCTGGGCACGGCGCCTTTGGCCGGTCGCGAAGGGCTGATGGACGTGCTGGTGGCGACGCACGGCGACGTCGAGTGCCGGTTCCTGTTCGATCCGGCCGACGGGCAGTTGGCCGGCATGGAGATGATTCCCGAAGAAGATACCGACCCCTGCGAGCTTTACTTCAGCCAGTACAAGGAAGTCGAGGGCCGGGTGCTGCCGGGTCGAATCGAAGCCCGTCACGGCGATGATTACTTGCAGGTGTTCCAGTGCCGCGAGTTCACGTTTGCTTCCGCCGCGGCGGCCGAGGAGGGCGGGAATGACTAGATTGATTTGGACATTTTGCCTGGCACTGGTGACGGTCGTAACTGCGAGAGATTTCGCCGTCGCCCAGTCGTTCGCCCAGGTCATCGCCGACAATCAACCCAAGATGGTCAAGATCCACGGCGCCGGCGGCGTGCGCGGGCTCGAGGCCTATCAAAGCGGATTCTTGATTTCCGACCAAGGGCACGTGCTCACCGTGTGGAGCTATGTGCTCGACACCGATTACGTCACGGTCACGCTTGACGACGGGCGCAAATTCGAGGGCAAGCTGGCGGGCGCCGACCCACGGCTGGAACTGGCCGTGCTCAAGATCGACGCCACCGACCTGCCCTCGTTCGACGTCGCCGCCAGCGTGCCGGCCGAGGCGGGCAGCCGCGTGCTGGCCTTCAGCAATCTGTTTGGAGTGGCCGCCGGCGACGAACCGGCCAGCGTGCAACACGGAATCGTCGCCGTGAAAACGCGTCTCGATGCCCGCCGCGGAGCATTCGAGACGCCCTACCATGGACCCGTCTACGTGCTCGACGCGATGACCAACAATCCCGGCGCTGCCGGCGGGGCGCTGTTGAATCAGCACGGCGAATTGCTGGCCATGCTGGGCAAGGAACTGCGCAGCGCACACAACAACATCTGGCTCAACTACGCGATTCCCGTCGACGAGATGCGCGATTCCGTGACCCGCATTCTGGCTGGCAATTTTCGCCCGGGCGAGGACAAGCCACCGGCCAAACCCGACGAAGCGATCGACCTGGCCGAACTGGGACTGGTGCTCGTGCCCGACGTTTTGGAGCGGACGCCCCCTTATGTGGATCGCGTGCGGGCCGGTTCGGCGGCCGAAATAGCCGGCATCAAGCCCGATGACCTGCTGGTGTTTGTCGGCGAAAGCCTGGTGCAGTCGTGCAAGAGTCTGCGAGAGGAACTGGCCCGGCTGGAGCGAGACGCCGGGTTGAAAATCGTGCTCATGCGCGGCCAGGAGCTGATCGAAGTCGAAATCCCCGGCGCAAAAGGCGGCGAGCCGCAAACTCCATGATCGGCAACATGAAAACAACCATCGTCCTGGCCGCGGCACTTGTGCTGCACGTTTGCGTTTTTGTCGCGCAAGCGAATGCCGCGGATAGCCTGCAAGCCCGCGAAGAGCAGGCGATCAAGGCTGCCGTGGCCCGCGTGGCGCCTTCGGTGGTGCGGATCGAAACGGTCGGCGGACTGGAGCGGATCGGCCAGTTGATGGTCGGCGCCGCGCCCACCACCGGGCTCGTCGTCTCGGGCGATGGCTACATCATATCCAGCGCGTTCAACTTCGTGCAAAAGCCCGACTCGATTCTGGTCACACTCGACGGTGGATCGCGCCGTCCGGCCAAACTGGTCGCGACCGACCACAGCCGGATGCTGGTGCTGCTCAAGGTCGATACCGACGCCAGCCTGAGCGTGCCCGAGGTGGTTCCCGAAAAGGAAATGCGAGTGGGTGGGTGGGCTCTGGCCGTGGGGCGCACCTTCGAGTCGAGCCAGGCCAACGTCTCGGTGGGCATCGTCAGCGCGCTTTCGCGCATTTGGGGCAAGGCGATTCAGACCGACGCCAAGATTTCGCCCAACAATTACGGCGGGCCGCTGGTCGATATTTCCGGCCGCGTTCTGGGAGTGCTCGTGCCCATGTCGCCGCAGGGCGGCGCCGAGCTGGCCGGCGTGGAGTGGTACGACTCGGGTATTGGCTTCGCCGTGCCGCTGGAGAGCGTGATGCGCTCTCTGCCGGCCATGCAGCAGGGACGCGACCTGCGGGCCGGACTGCTGGGCATCACCATGCAAGGAGCCGACGTTTACGGCACTGACGCGGTCATCGCCGCGGCGCGGGCCTCGGGTCCCGCTTACAAAATGGGTTTTCGCGCGGGCGATAAAATCATCGAAGCCGGCGGCAAGCCGATCACGCGCCAGAGCGAGCTAAAGCACCAACTCGGCCCCCGCTATGCCAACGAAAAGATCCGCATCGTGGCCCTCCGCGGCGATCAAAGGCTGGACCGCGAAGTCGAATTGGTCGACAAGATCGAGCCCTACGAGGCTCCGTTCCTGGGTATCCTGCCGCTGCGCGGCGAGTCGCTGGAAAAGTCGCCGCCGGTCGTGCGATACGTCTATCCCGAGAGTCCGGCGGCGGCGGTCGATCTCAAGCCGGGCGACGAGATTCGCTCGCTCGACGGCGCGGCGGTCGACAAACTCGATACGATCGTCGAGAAAATGCAGTCGCTTGAGCCGGGCCAAAAAGTGCGGTTGGAGGTTCGCCGCGGCAGCGAGACCCTGTTGGTCGAGCCGACCTTAGGTCGGCTGCCCGAGGCATTGCCCGGAGTGTTGCCGCCGGCCCATGGCCCGGTCGAAGCGCCGCCCGAGGGCGAGCGTCCGCAGACGGGCGTGGTGACGGTGAAGATCCCTGAATTCGAAAACGAGTGTCTGGCCTACGTGCCGGATAATTACAATCCGCGGCTGGCTTATGGCGTGGTGGTATGGCTGCACGCCCCCGGCGGATTCAAGCAGGAAGAATTGATCGAGCGCTGGAAGCCGCTGTGCGACGAGAACGATTTGATTCTGGTGGCGCCCAAGAGCGGCGATCGCGCGCGCTGGCAACCGACCGAGGCCCGTTTCGTGCGCCGCGTACTGGACGACATTCTGAAGAACTACCACGTCGATGCGTCGCGCGTGGTGGTGCATGGACACGAGGGTGGAGGTGCAATGGCCTACGTCGTGGGATTTACCAACCGCGACGTCGTGCGGGCGGTGGCGGCGGTCGATGCCCCGCTGCCCCGCGTGGCGCAGCTACCCGAGACCGATCCGGTCGAGCGGCTCGCCTTTTATACGACCCTGGCGACCAAGATCGATGCGACCCCGGCGATCGAAGCCGGCATCAAGCGCCTCCGCGAAATGAAGTTTCCCGTCAGCGCACACGACGTGGGCGATCAGCCGCGGTATTTGACGACCGAGGAACTCCAGCAACTGGTTCGCTGGTTCGATTCGCTCGACCGCATTTGAGTTTTCTCGTCGTTCTCTTCCTACCGCAGCGGCGCCGCTCGTTCCGCATCCGCTTGCCGGCTTAGCCTTGCCGTCGCCGCCCATCCGTTGGCATAATCGGCCCCATGCATCGTCCCACCATTGGTCTCATCGCGGTCGTGCTACTCGTGGCGGGTTTCGCCACGCGCGGCGCAACCGACGAGGCCCTCTCGGCGGCGCTATTGCGAGTGGGTCTGGTGATGGTCATCCTGTGGTTCGCCCATCCGCAGATCAAGAACCTGCCCAAGTGGTGGGTGGCGGGTGGCGCGGCGACGTTGTTCCTCGTGACGCGGTTTCCCAAGCTGCTGGTGGTCATCATTCCGATCGCCGCAATTCTGTGGTTTCTCGGTCCCCGCGCGCGCCGCGGCGGAACATTTCGCCGAGCCGGCCCTCCCTAATTGTGCTTTTGCGCTATTCGACCGCGATCTCTTCGCTGGCCGGGATGTCTCCGCTGGTCGGCTTAGCCGCCCGTGTGGCCCGCGCGAATAGCGCAATACTCACTACGGTCAGCATCGCAGCGAACGCAAACGCCGCTCCGGGAAAGTAAACCGGCGCCCGCGCTGTGGTGAAATATCCAAAGAGCTGCGTCATCAAGAGCGGTCCAATGATCGCGGTCAGGCTGTAAAGGCTCGCCACGCCCCCTTGCAACTCACCTTGGGCCGAGGAGGGTATCTGCCGCGACATGAGCGCGTTCATTGAGGGATACGCCAGCCCCGTGAACGACGCGAAGCTCAGGCAGGCGTAAATCAACCACGTGCTATCGGCAAACGCGTAGCCCAAAAAGCTCAGAGCACCAACGGTCAGTCCCACGAACACGGCCATCGGTTCGCCGATTCTCGGCACGATGACGCGCGTCAAACCGCCCTGCACGATCACCATCGTCATGCCCGCAAAGGCCAGCGACAGGCCGATCTCCCCCTCCGACCAGCCGAACTTCAGCTTCGTGTAATAGGCCCAAGTGTTGGGCAACACCTGGTGAGCCAGTTGCCAGACAAACATCGCACCGGCCATTCCCCACACGACCGGATATCGCCGCATTTGCAGTAGCGTGCCGATCGTGTTGGCACGCTTCCACGAAAACGGACGGCGATGCTCGACCGGCAGGCTCTCGGGCAGCACGAAATATCCGTAGGCCAGGTTCACGAGCGCCAATGCCGCTGCGGCGAAGAACGGAGCTCGCGGGCCAAAACTGCCGAGCAAGCCCCCGAGCGCCGGACCGAGGATAAATCCTACGCCGAAGGCCGCGCCGATCATGCCGAAGTTCTGCGCGCGTTTTTCCGGCGAGCTGATGTCGGCGACATAGGCGTTGGCCGTGGTATGCGCCGCCCCCGCGATGCCAGCCACGATTCGCCCCAGGAACAACCAGCTCAAGGTCGGCGCCACGCCCATCAGCGCATAGTCGCAGCCAAAGGCCAACAGCGAAAATAGCAGCACCGGTCGACGCCCGAAGTGATCGCTCAGGTTGCCGATGACCGGTCCAAACAGGAACTGGGCGATGGCATAGGAGAAAGCCAGCCAGCCGCCGGCCATCGACGCCTCGCCGATTCCCTGGCCGGTCAGATCCATGATCAACTGAGGCGTGACCGGCAGGATGATGCCGAAGCCGATCGTGTCGATCAGCACCGTGACGAAGATGAACACCAGCGCGTGCGGACCGGCTTGCTTCGGCATCGAGCGGGCTCTGGGGCTCGGGGTCAAATCTCTATCAGCGTCTTCCGTGTGTGCCACAGCCAGCTTGCCTGGCGGTGTCTTCCCCAAACCTTGCTTGCTCCACGAGCAACCAGCAACATGCAAACTCAATCGAAACGCCGTCCGGCCGAAAATGCGCAGAAGCCGTTTAACCGATCTTGGCCTTCAACTCCCGCAACAGCGTCAGCGCCCGACCGATCTCGACTTTCTGCCGCTGGGGGTCTTGCGGAATTTCGCGCTCGATGGTCAGCGGCCCATGATAGCCGAGCTTGTCGAGCGTGCGCAAGTAGCGCTCCATTCCGACGGCGCCGTCGCCAAGGGCCACTTCGGCGCCCCACTCCTTGCCAGGATTGGCGGCCCAGGTCGCGTCTTTGCAATGCACGCTCCGCACGTAGCGGCCGACTTGCTCCAGGGCTTCGATTGGTTCGCCCGAGCCGTAGAGAATCATGTTAGCCGGATCGAAATTGATGAACAGGTTGTCGCGTTCGACGTCGGAAATGAATCGCAACAGAGCGTCGGCCGGTTCCTGGCCGGTTTCCAGGTGCAGCGACTGCCGCTGGCCGCGGCAATGATCGCACAGCTCGCGCGTGACGGTCAGCACCTCGCCGTAGAGCGGACCGGCGCTGTCGTGCGGCACGAAACCCAGGTGCAGTGCTACGACATCGACGTCCAACAACCGTGCGAAATCGGCGATCTCGGTCATCTCGCGGGTCCGCGCGGCGCGGGTCGCGGGGGGCACCAGGCCGACGGTCCGCGTGACGGTCGGAATGTCGGCATAGCTCTCGCCGTCGAAGCCGCCAAACACGGCCGTCAGGCGAATGCCCATCGACGAGAGCCGGTCGAGAAATCGCTTCGCGTTCTCAGGCGTCCGAGTGGCCTTCTCGGGCGCGTGCAATTGAATGGTCGGCACGCCCAACTCGTGGGCCACTTCAAGCTTCACGCCCAACCCGGCGTCGATACTGGCAAACACCCCCAGCGGCCATTTTTCCACGCGATGGTCTCCTCGTTTAGTGTTTCGTCCGCGACCGCGAAGCAGGCGAGAAAGACAGCTAGCCACAGAGAGCTCAGAGGCTTCGGCCGTGAGCTCCCCTCGGCCTGAGCTCGGGACGAAGGCAGCCGAACGGACACAGAGAAGAAAGTTTAAGTAATCTCCGTGCCCCTCGTGTCGTTGTGGTCAACTTTTCCATCAGTGCGGATCCGCATCGGCTTTGCGGACGATTCAAGCATCACGACGATCGTGCAAACGCCACAAAGCAATGTTGTCGGTCACCCATGATAGAGCACCGCTCGGCAGTCGTTCAAGAAGTGTATCGCGACAGATCGGGTTTGACGCCCTCGGGCGTCTCGTCGCTGTCGATCTCGAACCATTCCTTCTTGAACTCGATGCGGCGGTTCTCGCGGATCGCGATATTCGTGGTTAGTGCGATCACGGCATCGCCCAGCGCCACCTTCGGTTTGCAGCGGGGCTGGTGGTTCGGGTCCGGGTTGCGGATGCACCAGGCCCAATGCTCCAACTCTTCGGTGTAGCCCCGGCTGATCGGGCCATCGAGGGCCTTCTTACCGACGGCCGCCGCTTCGCCGCCGCCGCTTTGCGTGGTGTCGAGCGTCGGGCCGCCCTTCTTGTCCTTCGACACGCCAACGCTGGTCGCCGCTGGGGCGCTATTGCTGAACAGCATCACCTCCTGCTCACGCTCCAGGATCAACGTGCCCTTGGTGCCCATCACGTTCTCGCCATACCCGCCAAAGCCGTTGCCGTTGATCGACGAGTAGGTCACGCCGATCTTCTTGTTCGGGTTGCTCTCGTATTCGGGACCCGGAAATTCGTAGACGCAGTACACATGGTCTTCGCAATCGCGATCGAGCGGGAACAGCGAGCGGACGCCCACGGCCGAAACGGTCAGCGGCAGGGCCTTTTCGCCGTCGCTACGCAGGCCGCTGATGAAGATGCCGGCCGCGTCCAACTGGTGGCTGCCCAGCTCGGCCATCAGCCCGCCGCCGGTGCGGTTCCACAACCGCCAGCGAATCAGCTCCTCGAGCGCGCTGCGACGGCGCCCGTCGGCCAGGGTGATTTCCTGATAGCCATAGTTCTCGGCCTTCACCGTGTGATCGAGATATTGCAGCGTGAGCTGGTCGAGATCGTGACTGATCGTGTCGACGGTATTGCTGCGTGCGGCTTCGATCTCGCGCTTGAGCGAGACCAGCTTCGTGATTTCCTTGCCCAACTTGTCGATCGTCAGGCCCTTGGCGCCTTCCAATTCCTTGCTGAGCCGCGCCACGCGCTGGCCCATCTTGTCGTCGGGCAGCGGCAGCGACCAGCTATCGTGCCCAGGCAGATTGTCGCGGTGCCACTGGGCGCGGATGCTGTGGATCTCGCCGATCAAGCCGCGGCGAATCGTGTCGACCGCGTTGTCGTAGAGAATGCTGTAGTGCCGCTGATGCCCGGTGGCCAGGATCTTGTTCGACTGCTGGGCGAAGCGGGCCATCTCCTTGCACTCGTGAACGCTGTGCCCCATCAGCTTTTCGGTCAGCACGTGCTTGCCGGCCTTCATGGCCTCGATGGCCACCGGAGCGTGCAGGTGCAGCGGCAGCGCGATGACCACGGCTTCGACGTCCGGATCCTTGAGCAGATCGTGATAGTCCTGATCGTAAACCTTCACATGCTTGCGGGCTTCGTCCTCGGTCGACCAGCCATATTTGGTCATCAGGCCCGAGCGAACCTTGAGCGCATTTTCGCTGGAGTGGTCGCCGTGAAATGCGCGATGGATGTTGTAGGGTCGGATATCGGCGATGGCCACCACGTTGATGTAGTTGGGCGTGATCGCGCCCAACAGCACGTTGCCTTCGTCGCCCGTGCCGATGAAGCCCACGCGGAGCGGATTGCTGATGGCCGCTTCGTAGCCGAAGTACATGGCGCCCAGCCCGGCGCCGGAGACGGCCCCGGCGGCGATGCCGGTCTTCAGGAAATCGCGGCGGGTCACGCCGATCGCGTTCTGAAAATTTCCTTGTCCGACGGCCTTCTCTTCAGGACTCAGATACATCGGTCTTGCCTTTCGACGTGCAACAAGTTCGGGAGACGAATTGGGCCAGGAAGAAATCCAGTCCGGCCCAGCGGCCGACCTGGGTGGTGGCCAGGGTGAGCAGGGCCAGCATTTCGACATACTGGTTGAACGTAGGCAGGGCCTCGCTAACCCAAAACGGCTGCATCATCACCACCGACAACAGAAACACCGCCCCGGCCACGCAGGCCACGCGGGTAAACAATCCCAACAGCAACAGCAGACCTATTGCCAGAATACCATAGGTCATCGTGGTGTCGACAATCTCGATCGAGCTGGGCGAGCGTGGCATGGCCTGGTCGGCGCCAACCGCCGTGCCCAGCGCGTCTTCGTACTTCTGTTGAAGCGCCTTGAGATCGGCCTTCCAGCCACCCGCTTCGCCGGCCAGGGTAGCTTGTTTCTCGGCCATGCGTTTGCGTTGAAACGGCATCTCGGCCGCCGGCGCACCCGCGGTAGTTTCCTTGCGACGCCATTCGTGTACGTGCGTGGCCAGGGCCTCTTTGTTGGCTGCCGCCCAGGAGCGGAGCTCGGCCTGGTAATCGTGCATCACGGCGCTGGCCCGTTTCTGCTGTACGTCGTCGAGACTGTAGTGGATCGCGAACCGCTGGCGATATTCGTCCCAATCGGCCTGAATCTCATCGAGCCAGGCTTTGATTGCGTGGTCGGGCGCCTGCGAGGCATCGTCGTGCAACAGCCGCTCGAAGCCGTGGAAGTCGCCGACGTAGGAATGAAACAGCGGCGCGAGCGGACCCTTGGCGCTTCGCAGCACCCCTTCGGAGGTCCAATTCGGATCCGCATAGTGCTTGACGCCCTCGCTGAAAAAGTGCCAGCCGATGCACAGTCGCAAGACCACGAGCATCACGACCGTGGCGGTGCCGATGGAATATCGAGAGGGCACGAGGGAAAATCTCCTGCAAGGTGGCGGGAGGAAGCCGCCGGCAGTTGGGGTTGGCTGTCGACCGATTTGAGCTGCGTCGTCAAGCCGCGCCCTTGGCCGGTTCGCGGGGGCTTCCGGAACCTCCATTCTAAACTAACCGAGGCCGGCCAATCTAGGGGCGGGGGACCGGCGGATGGTGCCTAAATATGTGTTACCGGCGAGACCCTACCAACCTACGCCCAGATACTCGGGCGTCCCGTCGGGCGCAAGTTTGAAATGGAATCGTTCAGCGTAGGTACATGCCGCCGGAGGAATTGCAGAGTCGTACTGGCAGTCAACCACGACGAAAAAATGTTCCCCGGCTCGAATCGCGCGAGCTAGCCTACCTTCATCGTTTGGCTCTCCCGTATGCAGCCGAATGTTAGCTCGAGATGTTTTGCCTGGCGTAAATCTGATTTGCCAGAGGGGCGTCTTGTCGTCTCCATCCACGCACAGCCAAGCGCCCGAAAGATAGTTGACTTTGAAGTTTTTTCGTAAGTCAAGCTGAAGTGCGCCGCCAGTGGAGGGCGTGAGTCTCGCCGACACGTTCGGTGGATATATAAGGAATGCGAAATACCCCAGCCCGCAGGCGAATGCGACGATCGACCAGCGGAGCCAGCGGCGCTTAGGGGGGGTCATGGGTCTGCCTTCTCCACGGTGCTGAGATGCTCCGCAAGAGGACTCGCAAGGCCAAATATCCGACGAAAATCAAGCCAGCGCTAATCGCAAGAAGGGACGTGGCAACGAACACCAAAAACATCCATTGCTCATACGTGGTTGGCAGCTCGCTCATTACGTTACTTTAGCAGGCGTCACATCAAAATGCTCGCATTGTTGAGTGACGAGAAGCATGTCATGCCTCGCCTCTGCGAGCGCAGGTTCCTCCGGAACGCTCATTCAACTGAAGTTTCGGCCGCACCGCCGCCAGGGTACGATTGCGGTTGACCCTATCGAAGCCACCGACACGCAGCCGCGCCATGAGAATCGTGCTTTGTTATCCCGTCGAGAAGCGGCACTACGACCAGATCGCCGCCGTCGCGCCCCGGGCCGAGCTGGTCGACGCCGGGCAGGAGCGGATCGCCGAGGAAATCCTGCAGGCCGACATATTCTGTGGGCATGCCAAGGTGCCAGTCGACTGGACGGCCGTCGTGCGCGGTGGCCGGTTGCGGTGGATCCAATCGTCGGCGGCCGGGCTGGACCATTGTCTGACGCCGCCGGTCGTGGCCTCGGACATCATCATCACCAGTGCCTCGGGCGTGCTGGCCGATCAGGTGGCCGAGCATGCCTTGGCGCTGGTCGGCGCGCTCACGCGCAGCCTGCCGGTGTTTCTCAAGGCCCAACAAGCCCGCGAGTTTATCCGCCGCCCGACGACCGATCTGCACCACAGCACGGTGGGCATCGTGGGCTTTGGCGGCAACGGCCGCCGGCTCGCCGAAGTGCTGAGCGCGTTCAAGACGCGGATTCTGGCCGTCGACCTGTTTCCCGTCGATCAGCCGCCCGAGGTCGATGCACTCCTGGGTGTTGATCGGTTGGACGACGTGCTGAGCCAGGTCGACTTTTTGTTTCTGGCCGCGCCGCTGACGGATCGCACGCGCGGCATGTTCGACGCCGCGCGATTTGCCAAGATGAAACCGGGCGCGGTCCTGATCAACGTGGCGCGCGGCCCGCTGGTTGTCGAGGCCGACCTGGTGGCCGCGCTGCGCTCTGGGCATTTGGCGGCGGCTGGGCTGGACGTCACCGAGGTCGAGCCGCTTTCGCCCACTAGCGAACTTTGGGATCTGCCCAACGTCGTGATTACGCCCCATGTCGGCGGACAGAGCCGCCTGCGGATCGATCAGATGACCGATTTCTTCTGCGAGAACTTGCGCCGTTATCTGGCCGGCCGGCCGTTGCGCAATCTGGTCGACAAGCAACTCGGCTTTCCGGTGCGCACGGCCGGTGCCGAGTCGCGATAGCACTCGCTTTCTCGTTCCACTTTTCCATCGCGCAGTTAGCGCATAGCAGCGAAATCTGCGCGCCGAAAACGGCTCTGGCTCAATTAAGCTCTAGAGTCAAATCACAAATCCGCATAAAATAGGTTTCCACGAGAAGTCATACCTACCAATCATTCGTCACGAGGCCCCTGCCATGTCGACGACTACGTTTCATTACGGCAGCCCCACGCTCACCTACGAGGGCCAGCCGGCCCCGCACTGTCCCGACGAACTGCTCGAGCGCTACGATGCGGTGCTCTCGGATCAACGCATGAGCTGGACCGAGCACTTGCACCTCACCCGGCTGTTGGGCTCGGGCGGCCAGGGCGTGGTGTATTTGAGCGAGCGCCGCGGCACCGATAATTTCACGCTGCCGGTGGCCTTGAAGGTCTTTTCGCCGGCCCGCTACGACGACGCCCGCTCCTACGACGAAGCCATGGCGCGCATCGCCGAAATCGGGGTCCGCGTGGCCCAGATTCAGCAAGACAACCTGCTGGACGTCCACAACTTTGTCGAGCGCAGCCGCATCCGCATCATGGAGATGGAGTGGATCGACGGCTACGATCTGAATCGTTTGCTTACGAACGAGATGTTGGAACGAACCCGCGAACGGGTGAGCGTCCGCCGCTGGGACTATCTGAACAACGTGATCGTGACCGACGGTCCGATGCAGCCCCGGCTCAAGCCCGGCGTGGCGATCAACGTGGTCCGCGAGTGCCTGGCCGGATTGGCCGCGCTGCAC
>JANNQN010000119.1:0-6031 GCA_031400775.1 Planctomycetia bacterium
CCGAGTTCCCGCGCGAGAAACCGGTCGGTGCCGAACACATCGCCCACACCGTATTTCACGCGCTCGGCATCGACGACCTGATGGCCCAGGATCGCGAAGGACGCCCGTTCCACCTGATGGACAGCGGCCGGCCCCTGACGGAGCTGTTTTAAAACCTCCACTTCTTGCCATCACTCGCCTCCATCAGTAACTGAGACAACTGTTCTCAGACTACCAGCGATGGCAAGTATGGATTCGGCGGACGCCTACTGAGTTGAGACGAACTCCACGTGGGCCTTTTTAACCGCCGGCGAGGACGAGTATAGCCCGGCGATTGGACGCGCCGACGGTCAAAGCAAAGCCCGGCATCGGAGAAAGACGAGCAACACTCCAGCGCCTATCGCCAGCAGCGCCAGGTTGACGGCTCGACCACGACGGCCTGTTTGCTTACGCTGCTCGCCCGCGCCGCGTTTGACAGCGTGAACCAATCGTGGTGAAATAAAACTACCCACATCGCACCCAAGTTCCTTTGCCGAACGCCGCAGCTCTCTAATTTGGGTTAGTGGTACGTGACAAATCTTTTTCGTATCCGCGTCAGCGATCCGAAATGGCGGGCTCCGGGAGTTATCGATGTCCAAATATCGTGGCTACTCATGCGTGTTGGCTGTGACTTGTGGCGGCTTGTTGTTCAGCCCATCGATTGCCGGCGGGCAAAAGACCGTCGACCGCTCACAAGATGAAGCTGCGCTGCGACAAACCGGCAAGCAATACCTGTCTGCGGTCGAGCGGAAGGATCGCAAGGCAATGGCCGAGTTTTGGACTTCCCAGGGAGAGTTTGTCGATGTAGATGGCCAGTCATTCAAAATTAGAGATTTGATCGATAAGGCGGCCGACTCCAAGGAGGCAACTGGGCGGCAGATCAAGGTGACCGCGACGACGATCCGTTTCCTTACGGCCGATTCGGCGATCGAGGATGGCGCGTCCGAAATCACCGCGCCTGGTGAATCATCGCCCGTCAAGGGACGCTTCTCTGCGGTTTGGCTCCGCCAGAACGGCAAGTGGAAGCTCGACAGTCTGCGCGAGTCTCGCATCGTAACTGACGTAGCTGAATCGACTCCCGAACGGTTGGCCGTGCTCGAACCGTTTGTTGGTCAGTGGTCCGGACAAAACGCGAACCTCACGATGCGCGTGACTGCCGCTTGGAACCCGACGAAGACGTTCTTAAGCCGAGACCTGTCCATGACCGACCACGGCAAAGTTGTCTTCAGCGCCAAGCAGCAGGTCGGTTGGGATCCCGTCCGCCAAGAGATTCACTCGTGGGTGTTCGATAACCATGGAGGCCACTCCGAAGGCTCGTGGTCCCTGGAGGGCAACGTGTGGATGGTGGTGGTTGAAGGGGTGTATTCCAACGGTCTGACGTCGTCTGCAACCCACCTCTTCAAGTTCATTGATCGTGATACCATTGTCTGGAAAATGATAGACAGCATCGTCAACGGGGAACCCGACGCCGATTTCGAAATGACGTTCACCCGTGGCGACAAGCCGGCGCCCCAAGGCAGCTCTCCGGGCGTGCCAGCGGCGACTTCGGCGGATGCCGCAAAAAAAGCCGCGCTATTGGCCAGCGACACCTGGAAGCGGCTGGTACTCGAGTTCAACCAGTGGGTGTCGGTGCAAGTCGTCTACACCCCGCAGCAGATGGCCAAAACGAAGGCTGAGATGCGGTCAGAAATCGAAAAAATGCCGGCCCCCGAATTGGAGCGGTTCATCGCCGAGACTGACGCCAAGCTCTCGCTACTGATGAGCAAGGACGCCAGGGAGGCGCGGGCTTGGCTCGGTCAGCATCTGTCACGGCGCACCGAGGCCTATCGCCAGAAGTTACTCGGAGATGCACCCGACTTTGCCAACATGACCAGCGCCGAAATTGAAGACAGGGCCCTGCGGCTGAGATCAAAAGTACGTTCGAGCCAGCAAGCGCAAGCCTCTTTCGACGCCAACCGCTCGCGAATGGTCAACTCTCAGCTCCAGGCCAGTGCGGCCGCCAGTCGCGCCACCATGCAGGCGGCCAGCGCAAGCAGCGGCAGTGGGCAATCGAGCGGATACCATAGTCCCTACCAGCCCCGTCAATCGTCGCACGAGCCGGCCGCGCGCCCGTCGTACGGCGTGGGGCCGCTAGGGGGCGTCTACCGTAGCTTGCCCGTCAATGGTTACTAAAGGCCGAGACGGTTGTACGCGATTGACCTGCCCCCACCAACGACACCAGTGTCTAACTTAGAGCTTTCTGCTTTTGTTCTTCAGCCGTGGTCTGCAGCTGGAGCCTAGCGGAAGCTGCAGACCACGGCTGAGTCGATTCCGGTGCTGGGGGCCGATGAACCGCGACAGCGGAATGATGCGCGGAAGACGCACGACGGTCGGAGGCCGAGCTACCGTGCGGAGGGCACTGTCTATGGCCACTCTAACAGCAACTCGCTGGAATTGCGTCATTCACGCCCACTATCAAAAGCTTCTCGCGGCGGGCAAACTGAAGAAAGTCGCGCTCGTTGCCTGCATGCGAAAAATGCTTAGCATCCTCAACGCCATGCTCCGAAAACTCCAATCCTGGAACAAACTCGCTCCTCAAACCACTTGAAATTCAACACAGTCGCTCACCCCGACCCTCTCCCGTAAGGGGCGACCTTCTCAAGCAAAGCGCAGCGGCACGTCGGCGCCCTGCTACAATTCGGCCTGCTCTGTACCAACCCCCAGCCCCCAATTTCCAACCCCCAATGCGTTTCCTTCTGCTTCTCCTCCTTTTCTGTCTCCCGGCCCCGGCCGCGGCGGCGCGGGCGCCGAATGTGCTGGTGATTTGCGCCGATGACCATGCCGCCTACGTCACCGGCGCGTATGGCAACAAGCAGGTGCGGACGCCGAATATCGATCGCCTGGCCGCCGGCGGAATTCGCTTTGAACGGGCCTACTGCAATTCGCCCGTATGCACGGCCTCGCGGCAGTCGTTCTTCACGGGCCGCTATCCGCGCACGATTGGCGTGACGCAACTGAAAACGGCCTTGCCCGACAGCGAGGTGACGCTGGCCGAGACGCTCGATCGGGCCGGCTATGCGACGGCGGGCATCGGCAAGATGCACTTCAACAGCGACTTGAAGCACGGCTTCACGCTGCGCATCGACACGCCCGAGTATCGGGCCTGGCTGGTCAAGCAAAAAGGGGACGGGAGTCTTTTCCGGGAGGAGGAGAGTGCGAAAAAAGACTCCCGTCCCCTTTTTCAACCAGAGTGGCGGCCGTTCAAGGATCCGGCGCGGATCTGGTTGAATGCCGATGCGCTGCCGATCGGGCAAGCCGACGCGCGGATGGAAGGCACGTTTTTTGCGCAGCGGGCGGCGGAGTATCTCGAGCAATCGCGCGACAAGCCGTTTTTTCTGATGGTCAGCTTCTACGAGCCGCACTCGCCGTTTCGCTTTCCTCTCGAATATCGTGGGCGGCACCAGGCGGCCCAATTCGCGGCGCCCGTGCCGGGGCCCGAGGACGACTCGCAGATTCCGGCCGTGTTTCGCGACTTAAGCCCGGCCGACAAGCAGGGGATCGCGGCGGCGTATTACGCGAGCGTCGAATACATGGACAAGAACGTCGGCCTGGTGCTCGACGCGCTCGAGCGGTCGGGCCAGGCGCAAGACACGATCGTGGTGTACTTGAGCGATCATGGGTATCTGCTGGGCCAGCACGGGCGATTCGAAAAGCACACGAGCTACGAAGAGGCCGTTCGCGCGCCCCTTGTGATTCGCTATCCGGGGCGCATCGGCGCGGGCCGCGTGTCGCGGGCGTTTGTCGAACTGGTGGATCTCGTGCCCACGATCCACAGCCTGTGCGGCTTTCCGCTGAGCGGGCCGCTGCAAGGCCGCACGCTGATGCCGCTGTTGGCGGGCAAGACCACGAAGCATCGCGAGCACGTGGTGGTCGAGTACGCGCCGAACGAGGAGGCGATGATCCGCGACGAATATTGGAAGCTGGTCTACGAGCGGGGCGTGGTGCGGCGCAGCGACGGATATGACACCGTCGGGCCGCTCGTGCCCGATCGGTTCCGGCTGTACGATCTGCATCAGGATCCGGCCGAAATGCACAACGTGGCCGCCGATCCGGCCAACGCCGCCACGCTGGTGCGATTGCGCGATCTGCTGATCGAGCATCTAGGCGCCACGGCGCGGGACGTGGCCGCGGTTCCGCAGGGGGACGCGCTGGCGACGTTGGAATATTGCGTGCAGGCGAGGGGGGAGTGAGGAGGGGGTTGGGGATTGGGGGCTGGGGGTTGGGTACGAAGATGTGATTTTTACTACCGCTAATCGTTGGTCGCCCGGTGATTGTCCTCGTTCCCAACCCCTAATCCCAAACCCCCAACCCCTACTCGCCCCTTCCCCCTCCAGCTATCCTATTAGCTGCTGTTGATGCGTGCATATTTCGAGCCGCGGAGGGCGAGACGCGTGATTGCGACCGGGCGCGAACTCTCGTGGCAAGGCATGGTCCGGCTGATGGCCGCCGCCCTGTGTTGGTGCATAGCGCTGGCGTGCGTGAGCGCTCCGCCGGTCGTGGGCGAGGAACCAGCCAAAGTCGACTTCGTCCAGCACATTCAGCCGATCTTCGTCGAGCATTGTTATCAATGCCACGGTCCCGATAAGCAGGAGAGCGGCCTGCGGCTCGACCAGCGGGCCGCCGCACTCAAGGGTGGTGATGCGGGCGTGTGGTTCGTCGCCGGCAGTAGCCAATCGAGCGATATCGTGCGGCGCGCCACGGCCGCCAATCCCGAAGAGCGGATGCCGCCGCCGGGCGTGCAGACCAAGCCGCTCTCGGCCGCGCAAATTGCCTCGATCGCGCGCTGGATCGACCAGGGCGCCGTGTGGCCCGAGCCCAAAGCGACCGGTTCGAACCATTGGGCATTTCAGCCGATCGAGCGGCCCACGCCGCCGGCGGTCAAAGAAGACTCGTGGCCGCGCGGCGCGATCGATCGGTTCGTGTTGGCGCGGCTCGAGGCGCGGGGCATTCGTCCCTCGGCCGAAGCCGATCGCTATACGCTTATCAAGCGGCTGTCGTATGACCTGGTGGGCTTGCCCCCGGAGCCGGCCGAGGTGGACGCGTTCGTGGCCGATCGCTCGCCGGACGCTTACGAGAAGCTGGTCAACCGGCTGCTCGATTCGCCCCGCTTTGGTGAACGCTGGGGGCGTCGCTGGTTGGATATGGCCCGTTATGCCGACTCAGACGGTTACGAAAAGGACAATCCGCGGCCCGATGCCTGGCGCTATCGCGATTGGGTCATCGCCGCCGTCAATGCCGACATGCCGCTGGACCGTTTCACGATCGAGCAGTTGGCCGGCGACCTGCTGCCGGGCGCGACGGCCAACGAGCGGCTGGCCACGGCCTTTCACCGCCAGACGCTCACGAACACCGAAGGCGGCGCCGATCAGGAGCAGTTTCGCATCGAGGCGATTTTCGATCGCGTGGCCACCACGGGCAGCGTGTGGCTGGGCTTGACGGTCGGCTGCGCCCAATGCCATACGCACAAGTACGATCCGATCACGCACCAGGAGTACTACCAGCTCTTCGCGTTCTTCAACAACGGCGACGAAACCGAGACCGAAGTGCCGCTGGTTGGCGAGACGCTCGGTAAATGGAACAAGGACACTGCCGATGCGAGGAATAAGCTGACCAAATTGGAGCCGAAGCTCGACAAAGCGCGGGCCGAGATCGCGGCCGGACTGCCCGAGTGGGAATCGCAATTGAAATCCGCCGCGGCCACGCCGCTCGAGTTTCATCCGATCGAGCTGGTGAGCGCCACGAGCGCCGCTGGGGCCGAGATGAAAATCTTGTCGGACGGTTCGTATCTGGTCAGTGGCACGAACCCGCAGGTCGACAAGTACACGATCGTGGCCAAGACCGATCTGGCGAAAGACATCACGGGCTTTCGCGTCGAAGCACTGACTCACGATTCTCTCGGCGGTCGCGGGCCCGGCCGCACTGGACATGGCAATTTCGTGCTGGGCGAATTGCGAGCTTTCATCACCGGGTGAGC
>JANNQN010000120.1:0-1914 GCA_031400775.1 Planctomycetia bacterium
CAGCCACTTCATAAGCTACTCAATTCGACCCATTGCACGCCCCCCGAGGATTGGAATTGTATCGATCCGGGGTGCCAGCACAACTCGACCCTGCGGCCGGCGGCTAGATCCATCATACCTTCGGCCAGATTGCCGCGCGCCAAAGCCCGCAGGCCCACATAGGAAGTCGTCAATCGCGGATTAATCTCGATGACCGCGTCGTCAGCGCCCGAAGCGTCATCCCCCAAAACCAAGTCTACTCCCAAATAACCCAGCGGATCGGCCAGCGTGGCGATCGCGCGGGTCGCAAGCCGCGTGGCCCGCTGGGCAAGTTCCGGCTCGATCGGCAGCGAACCGCCCGAGTATGCGAAGCCGGCGCACATGTCGACAAACTGGCGGCACGGCACGAGCGGTGCGATTCCCGAGAATTCGCCCCTTGCCGGACCGCACAGTGCGGCGACGCTGACGGCCGTGCCGGGCACGTATCGCTCCAACCGGCTGGCGATCGAAACTGCGCCGTTTATGGCATGCGCGTCGGAGATCCAACGAATCCCTTGCGAGCCGGCGCCAAAGCGCGGCTTGAGCACGGCCGGATAGTGGAAATCGACGGGCAAGCTCTCGCCCGCGGCCAGCGCAATACCTGGGGCGACCGGGACGCCGCGGGCCGACAGATGCTCGGCGGTCGCCTGCTTGTCGGCCGCCAGGGCCACGAGTCCTGCGTTGGGGCCTAGCAGCCTGCCGCCGGCCCGCTCCACGGCCAGGCAGCGCGAGAGCAACTGATCGTCAAACTCCGGCGCCACGACGACAGTCCAATCGGCCACGGCCGCCAGACGAGCGAGCGAGTCGCGCTCTGCCGAGGCGCTATCGACCGTGTGAATCGTGCAGCCGGGCAGATCGAGGCCCCGATGCCGGACGTCGACGAGCAAGTCTGTCGACACTCCGCTGATGCGGCTGAAATCGGCGGCCAGCGCCGAGAGCATCGCCATTCCTTCGCCAACGAGCGAGTCGCTCGGCGGCTGAACGCCCGCGGAGAACAATCCGCCGCCGCAGACGAATTCGTAGAGAAAGATGCGCAAAGGGCTACCGCGGCTGGATCAGAAAATGCCCAGTTGATCGCGGGCATCTTCGGTCATGCGGTCCGGGGTCCAGGGCGGAATCATCACCACCTTGACGTCGACATTGCCGACGCCTTCGACGGCGCCCAGCACGCTCTTGGTCTGGGAGACCAGTTGCGGACCGGCGGGACAGGCCGGGCTGGTCATCGTCATTTCGATCTTCACATCTACCTTGTCGCCCGCCTCTTGCAGGTCTACCAGGTAGATCAGGCCCAGGTCGACAATGTTGACGAACAGCTCGGGATCGATCACTTGCTTGAGCGATTCGCGAACCGAATCTTCGGAGATGGCCATCGATCTTGCTCCTCAATCGCAAAGTTTTATGAGAACGTCGTCGCCCACCACCTTCACCTCGTGAACGACGGTTGCCCGGGTGGCTGGCATCGTCAGGGCGCGTCCGTCGCGGATGTCGAATTTCGCCCCATGCCGGGGACAGGCGATGGCAAAGCCGTCGAGCGGCCCTTCGTCGAGCGGGCCGCCGTCGTGCGTGCACACGTCGTCGATTGCGTAAAAGTGACCGGCCGTATGAATCAACACGACTAGCCGTTCGTCAACCTCGACCAGCATCCGGCCCGGATCCGGAATCTCGGAGACTTTCGCGACTGGGACGAAGGAAGGCATTTTGTAGGGGTCGGGGATTGGGGGTTAGGGGTTAGTATCGAGTACTGAGATCCAATGAACAAACAACCTCTGTCTTGAAATCAATGTCCGCGAAGAGTGCCAAACAATGTCTACTATCTTAATACCAACCCCCAATCCCCAACCCCTACTAATCGTACTCCCGAATCCGCCGGCCGATCGCCTCGCCCAAGGCCTCGCG
>JANNQN010000121.1:0-12341 GCA_031400775.1 Planctomycetia bacterium
CCCGGCATCGTACCTGGCGACGGTCATCATCTTTGGATTGATCTCGTTCTGGGCCCTGCGTGAATTCATCACGCTCACGCCCACGCGATTGGGCGATCACCGCACGCTGTTTTGGGTGTTCTTCCTGTTCACGCCGCTGCAATACGTGCTGGTTGGGATGGGCGTGCAGAAGTACGAGATCCTGTTTAGCGTGTTGATTCCGGTGTACGCTTTCTTGTTCATCCCGGCGCGGGTGGCGCTGGCCGGCGACTACAAACGGTTTCTCGAGCGCACGGCCAAGATCCAATCGGGCCTGATGGTGTGCGTGTATTGCTTGAGTTATGCGCCGGCCCTGTTGAGTTTGAAGATCCCCGGCTACGAGGGGCAAAATCCCCGCCTGCTGTTCTTCTTCGTGCTGGTGGTGCAGTTGGGCGACGTGTTGCAATATGCCTGGGGCAAACTGCTGGGACAGCACGTCATCGCCCCGCCGATCAGCCCGAGCCGGACCTGGGAAGGTTTTGCGGGCGGAGTGGCCAGCGCCACGTTGGTCGGCACGGCGCTGTGGTGGGCGACTCCGTTCGAGCCCTGGGAAGCCGCCGGAATGTCGATGGTCATCGCCGTGATGGGTTTTGCAGGAGGCATGACCATGTCGGCCATCAAGCGCGACCGCGGCGTGAAGGACTACGGCACGCTCGTAGTTGGCCACGGCGGCGTGCTGGATCGCATCGACTCGATCTGCTTCGCCGCGCCGGTGT
This sequence comes from Planctomycetia bacterium, assembly GCA_031400775.1. Lineage (GTDB taxonomy): Bacteria > Planctomycetota > Planctomycetia > Pirellulales > PALSA-1355 > PALSA-1355. The sequence goes on from JANNQN010000121.1 coordinate 735, forward strand.
TCTATCACCTGACGCGGTTCTTCTTCGTGCTGTAGCGGCGTGGATCGGAGCGCGCTAGCGCTACGGTCAGTTGTCGCTCGGGCCCGGATACTTGCCGGCCGTCACCGCCGCGACGCTCGGTTCGTTGCCCGGCGCCTTGCTCCATTCGAGGATGACTTGGCGGGGGCGCTGCATGGCTTGGGGCCGAGTAACTTGATGCTGAGACGTGGCCAGCGGGTCGCTGTCGGCGTCGTCGGCCGGTCCGACCTTCGAGGCGATCGATGTATCCGTCGCCGCCTCCGCGGGCGAGCGGCGTGGCGAGCGCCAGGATTCGTCTGCTTGCTCGTCCGCCATGCCGGCCGAGTTGAATTTAACCGGCGAAGTCGAGGCCAACTCGTAGACGCTCGGCGTGTCGCCGCCGGCCGCGACCGGCCTGGCGTCAACCACCTCACGCTCCGTGGGACGCGGTCGCGCTGTGCTCAAATCGGCGGACGGTTGCGGACGCTCGGGCGAAGGCTGAGGCGGAGCGACGGCCACGAGCGCCGCGCTCTCGCGTGTCGCATCCAGCGCCGGGCTGCCTTGGCGAACCCAGCCGAGCCAGGTCGTTTGCAACGCCGCCAGGTTATTGACGCCGTAGTGCTTTTGCGTCGCGCGGGTCCAGTTCTCGTCGCCCATGCCGTCGGACAGATAGTTCAGGAATTTACGTTTCCCTCCCTGGGCGACCAGGTAGCGGGCCAGCGAATAGCCTTGTGAATAGAGCGGCATGACGTCGTGCGGATACTCTTTCATCGCGAACATCTGGTTGAAGGCGATGCCGCGGCCCGTGCGCAGAAAATCGACCAGCAGCATTAGCTGTTTTTGCCGTTCGCTGTGATGTTCGACCGTGGTGCAGGCGCCTTCGTCGGCCCAGCGGGGCAGAGGGCGGCGAAAGTGCGTGGCGAAGATCGTATGCGTCACCTCGTGCGGCAAGACCGAGTCGAGAATCCGCACCAGCGATCCCTGGATCGTCATCCGCCAGCCGAAAACCTCGCCGTGCTCGAAGACGAAGCTCGTGGCCCCGCCAGCGCCCAAGTGGTCGGCGACCTGGCAGGTGATCGGGCAGGGCTGGCTCCATTTGGGCATCTCTCGCCCGAGCCAGTCGATGGCCAGGTCGTGGCGAAAACCCTCGGCCGCGCGGCCGATCTGTTCGGCCATGCTGGCCGTGGGGGCTTCGACGATGAAATTCGCCGTGCGGTAACTGGCGCCCATCGAGGCAATTGCGGACGCCAACAAGGCGCATCGAAAGAAGTGAGCTTCCATGCTCGGTATTAGCTCCTACGAACCAGGAACCTTGCGGCTACATCCATGCAGCCGATGCGACGCGGCTAAAGCAAGTCTTGAGCCAGTTCTTCTAACACCTGGCAACCCACTCGCCCTAAAGGATGACTTCGGCAGGACTTTATTGCGGCAGGTTTTCTTGGGCGTGTTCGAGTGACGATCACTCCGGCCCGCTCAGATTTGTAAATGTTACTCCAACATCGAAAAACGCTGCCAGACCACTTCGGCGGCCGACCGGACCCCCACTGGTGAATTGGTATCAGCGATGAAAGCAACGATTGCATCGTTGCTAGCTTGTGGCTCGACACTCTACGGCGCGCGCTCGCGCGTCAAATGATCGAGCAGAGTCTGGTTGGCCGGCGGAAACCGGTAGTCACCCAATTCTTGGGCCGGCGCCCAGCGAAAGCGATCTGGCAAGGCGCGCCGCTGGTCGATGACCTCGCAGGCCATGAAGTGCAGGCGCAGCGAGGCGTGGTCATAGTCGTGCGAAGCCGTGGGATAGGCGCCGGTCACGCGGACGTCGAGCCCCGTTTCTTCCAGGCATTCGCGCACCGCGGCGGCCTCGGGCGTCTCGCCGCCTTCCAGTTTGCCGCCGGGGAATTCCCAATAGCCGGCCAGCGCCGCTCCCTCTCCGCGTTGACCGATCAAGAACATCCCATCGCGCTGGACAACCGCGACGGCGATTTCCTGACGAGGCCCTGCGGCGTTTTCGTGGGCGGTCATTTCTTCAAACTGTCGAGCAGCCGTCCCGGCGAGCCCATGATGTTGTAGCCGCAGTCGACGTGCAGAATCTCGCCGGTGATGCCCTCGGACATCGACGACAACAGAAAAGCGCCGGTCTTGCCGACTTCTTCGTGCGAGACGTTTCGCCCCAGCGGCGCCATTTTCTCGTACAGGCCCAACATATCGTCCACGCCCGCGCCGCGACCGGCCAGGGTGCGAACCGGGCCGGCGCTCAGCGCGTTGACGCGAATTCCCCGCGGACCCAGGTCATAGGCCAGGTAGCGCATGCTGGCGTCGAGCGCCGCTTTGCAGATGCCCATCACGTTATAGCCGGGCACCGCCTTCTCGCCGCCGAAGTACGTCATCGTGGCCACGGCCGCGTGGTCGTTGAAGATTCCGCGGGCCGCATTGCACACCGCCAGCAAACTGTAGGCGCTGATCTCCATGGCCATCAGAAAACCGGCGCGGCTGGTTTCGATGGTCTCGCGCTTCAGATCCTCCATCGAGGCAAACGCGATGGCGTGCAACAGGAAGTCGATCTTGCCGAACTCGGCGGCGGCGCGTTCCATGACCGCCTTGATCTGCTCGTCGTTCGAGACATCGAGCGGCACCAGGAACTTGGCGCTGGGCGTCGCATCGGTGAGCATGGACACGCGTCGACGATTCCGCTGGCGCTCGTCGTCGGGGCGGTCCGGCAGGTGGGTGAATCCGCACACTCCGCCTTCGGCCATGATCTGCTGAGCGATCGCCCAGGCGATCGAATGGTCGTTGGCGACCCATAGAATCAGTCCCTTCTTTCCCTCGAATAGCCCCATCGGGGTCTCCTTTCCGCGCCGGGTCGAAACAGCGTCTGTCCGCATCAATAAACCGAGAACATAACGCTTTGCGCCGGAATGCTCAACTTCGGCCGCAGCGGGCGGCTGAACGACCGAAAGTCACGCCCGATGAGGCTTGAAGAATCCCTTTGACAACGACGTGCGGTCCGATGCGCCGAAATTTGCACGGTACTAGTTGTCCGAACGAACACATATATGCTATACTTAGTGAGTTGAATTGAGTACATCGACGCGCTTTTAGACAACACATTGGGCACCACAGTCAACAGGCGGCCAGGGATATGAGCTCGCGAGCTGGCAGTCCGAAAAACACGCAAGATGGTGCGCCGGAACCGCTTGGAGCGCTCGATGCCTTGCGGCGGCACCCGGGCTTGGCCGAATTGGCGGCCGAACTGGCTTGGCGATCGAGCGCCTCGGAGTCGCCCGCCGGCTTCGTGGCTCAATGTCTGCCGCTTGTGGCGGCGGCAGTAAACGGGGAGTTCGCCGCCGTGACCGTGCTGGACGCTGGTCGCTGGCGGGTCGTGGCCGATTTCGGCGCGCGGCGCAGCCTTCCGAGCGCCCTGAAGTTTCCGAGCGACCTGATGGCCGAGGCTTTGGACCGCGAAGCAGCCGTCGGCAATGCCGGCTGGTTTGCCGCGCCCTTGGCCGCGCATGCCGCGTCGAACGAGCTATTGGTCTTGTTCGCGCCCTCGTTGCCGTCGGGCGGCGCGGCAACCGCAAAAATCGCGGCGCTGGCCGCCGTGCTGGCGGCGGCGCTAGATACCGCGCGCACGCGCGAGCACGAGCGGCGCCGCATCGATCGCTTGGAAGCGATTCTCTCGATCGCCAGTCAGTGGAATCAGACCAACGAGATGGAGCCGCTCCTGGTGCAGATGGCCGAAGCCGCCACCAAGCTGCTCAAGGCCGATCGGGCCAGCATCTTCCTCTGGGATCGTCCGAACCATACGCTGGTCGGCCGCCCGGCGCTGGGCGTGAAAGGTGGCGAGCTGCGGATCCCCGACGATTCGGGCGTGGTGGGGCAGGTCGTCGCCAGCGGCGAGCCGCTGCGCATTGGCGCCGCCGATCAGGGGCCGATCAATCGACAGGTCGATCGTGACCTGGGCTATCAAACCCGGACGTTGTTGTGCGTGCCGTTGCGAGGCAGTAAGGGGGAACTCTTCGGCGCGTTCGAGGTTATCAACAAGCTGGCGGGGGATTTTACCTTCGACGATCAGCAGGCGCTGGTCGAGCTGGCCGGTCATGCCGCGATCGCGCTGGAGAACACGCAGCAGTTCGAGCAGTTGCTCTCGCGGCATCGGCACATCGTTGAGCAAGCCGCCGAGGGCGTGCGACTGATCGGCGAAAGTCCGGCGATCGAAGCCCTGCGCTCGACGATCCGTCGCGTGGCCGATACCGAGCTGGCGATTCTGATCCTGGGCGAAAACGGCACCGGCAAGGAAGTCGTCAGCCAGTCGATTCACTACCTCAGCCGCCGCCGCGACGAGCCGTTCATCGCCGTCAACTGCGCGGCCATTACCGAAACACTGCTGGAAAGCGAACTGTTCGGGCACGAGAAGGGGGCATTTACCGACGCCCACGAAAGCCGCCAGGGCAAGTTCGAGCTGGCTTCCGGCGGCACGTTGTTTCTGGACGAGATCGGCGATTTGAGCTTAGGCGGCCAGGCTAAGCTGCTGCGCGTGCTGGAAGAAAAAGTCGTGGTCCGCGTGGGCGGATCGAAGCCGATCCACACCGACGCACGGGTGATCGCGGCCACGAACCATAACCTGGCCGACATGGTGCGTCAAAAGCGTTTTCGCCAGGACCTTTATTTTCGGCTCAACGTCGTGACGCTGGATCTGCCGCCGCTGCGCGATCGGGGGAGCGACGTGCTGTTGTTGGCAGAGCATTTTCTGGCCGACTTCTGCCGCAAGGCCCATCGCAAGGTGCTCAAGTTCACGGCCGCGGCTCGCAGCCGGCTGGAGGCCCATGCCTGGCCCGGCAATATTCGCGAGCTTCGCAATCTGATGGAGCGGCTGGCCTATCTGTCGACCGGCGAGCGGATCGAGGCCGAGGAGTTGGCGTTTATCCTGTCGCCGGGCGGAGAGTCGCCGGCGCTCGTGGCGATCGACCTGCCGCTGGCCCAGGCGACCGATCGCTTTCAGATCGAGTACATCAAGAAGCATATCGAACGGGCCAAGGGCAACATGAGCGGCGCCGCCAAGCGGATGGGCCTGCACCGCTCGAACCTGTACCGCAAAATGCGGCAGTTGGGCATGCACACGGACGAAACGGACGAACAGTGACGCCGGGCTGGCGCGACTTGCCAGCGGTATTGCGGTATTAAGGTATTGCGATATTACGGGCCGTCCGCAAATTCGCCGCGACTCTGGTCGGGGTCTTGCCCGCCCGACTGTGGCCCGATGTGGCCCACTGTGGCGAAAAATCGTGCTGGGGCTTGCCCTCGGGCGCGATGTCGGTACCATGAATCCCGGTCGCGAGCGCGTTCATCCGCGTTCGCCCCGGCTCCCTTAGCTCAATTGGCAGAGCATCTGACTCTTAATCAGAGGGTTGATGGTTCAAGTCCATCAGGGAGCATTCTGGAAGGCTTGCCGTGACAGAGAGTTACGTCGAGCCCATTTTCTGCGCTGTGGTCGATTTTCGGCCTAACGGGGCGTCGATGGTGCCGTTTCACAACGCGAAGCCGCGTCAGAATCGCACTAGTTGAAGTGCCACCACCGTTGAAAACCGAGTGAGTCTCACCAGCGTACCTGGTGCTGGACATAAAACAGCTCGGGCGAGACATTGGGCCCGGTGTCGCGGATGAAACGCCCGGCATACAGCTTGGAGAAACCGATCAGAATGTCTTGGTGGGCCGTCAGATGGAAGTTGACGAGCAAGTCGATTTCATTGCCGACGTCGGTGCCCGCGGCGCCCGTGGGATCGACACGCAGGGGAACACCACCGGCCGTGAATAATGGCGAGCGGGCTTGCGCCAAGTGGAAGTTGTGGTACTGAGCAAGCACATAGATCCAGTTCGTGGGGTAAAACACGAATTGCATGTTCAAATCTTGGATGTTCTGCCTCGCCACAAGGTCGAGATAGCCGAGGTAATAATGTCCGAAGGGATACATATGATTGAACGTGCCGAACTTGCCTCCTTGTCCGGGTTGTGTGTCGCCGGACGCGAAGTCGTAGTAGAGCCAGAACTGCGGTGTTGTCTCGGCATCTTTGAAGTTGTAGCCGACGCCGGTGGTCGAGGCAGCCGCCTGGAGTTGTTGATTGGAATGTCGGCCGACCTGCACCATGCCCTCGGCGTCGTACAGCCAAGTGTTGTCGATATCGCCCACGACGCGCGTGCCTAGCGTGGTGAAGTTGGTTCCGCCCAGGACGCCGCCTTCGCCAGCGAAGACCTGATTCGAGTTGTCAAGATTCATCGCGTACAGATCCCAAAAGCGTCCCGGCTTGGACCGATACGTCGCCCAGACCCCCGTAAAGTTCTGCCGATCGTCTGGTGAGTCGAAGTAGGTTGGGTTCGGGATGACCGGTTGGAGCCAGAAAGCATTCAGATCCCACTTCTCCCCTTGCCGAAACGTGCGCACACCCTGAAAGGTGCGTAGCGTGTTTGCCCATTCCAGATTCGACACGAGACGCTGCGAGCCGAGGCTGAATTCCTGCCGCCCTCCGCGGACATAGACCGGGCGGTCCTCCCACTCCAGCAGCTTGACATCTACAAACAGGTCGACCAGGTCCGAGCGATCGCGATCGATCGGGAGGGGCGTAAGCTCGGCGCCAAAATGCTGCGCGTCGAGATACTGGACGAAGACCCCGAAGTCGTCGCGGTGGTAGAGCGAGCCGTAGGCCAGGGTCCGCAATTGCTCGTAGCGATTGACCGTTGGCGTCAGGCGGCTGTCGATTTCGTTCATGTAGCGGTCGCGCACTTCGCCGCCGGTGGAGAACAACCAGTCATCGCCGATCCGGCGGCGCTTGAGGCCATCCGACCAGGTATGGTAGGTGTTCTTCGGATCGTCGAGGTAGCGGAAGTCAGTATCGTAAAACGGAAATGGCTTGAGGCTGATCCGTCCCCAGGGGAACGGCGGTGGTTTTTGGCGATATTCTCCACTTAGAAAGTCCCAGGCTGAATAGTAGCCGGGGCCCGTGGGGACTACCGGGTAGAGGCCCAGTCGCGGAAAGATGAAGACCGGCGGCGTGCCGGCGAATGGTTGGGCCGGCTCGGAGAGCGGCTGGCTGCCGGCGATCAATCCGGTCGCCTTTTGTTCCCCTACCTCGCTTAAAAGCGAATGGCTAAGAAGGTCGTCGTCAACCTGATCGGCAGTCAACCTCTCGGCTAGAGGGTCGTTTGGCCCCCTCAGAAACGCTGCCGGCTCGGCTGCCACGCCGACGCGAAACACCGCAAGTACCAGTGCAACGACGAGGAACCAACATTGTGCAGTCCGACACATTACACGTGGCCTTGGCTACTCTCTTGTCTCAGTCGGACACCGGAACGGTCGGGCAATAGGCAAGAGCGTGAATAGATATTGCTTAGGCATCGAGCGCAGGACGGTGTGCGGTTCACCGGATCTGAACGCACGCATGTAGTATCTTCGCGGCGAACCGCCACGGTCTGCCAATTCGGCACACCTTAACAGCGCTGGCCATCTAGAGTGGTCCCATATAGCAACGAAGTGCTATCACCGGCGGAAGAATGATCGACGAATAGACTGTCGATTTGGACGCCGGGCGACGAGGGCCAGTGACCGGCGGTTATGGCCCGGCGGCCGGTGGAGGAGATTTCGAGTCGGCTTCGTACCAGAGGTGTTCAGGGCGGGCAAGGATCTCGTCAATCACCTGCTGCACTGCCGTTGCTTGGGTCTCCTGACCATTCTCGCTGGCGTGCTTGCTCAATTCCCGCGCTTCGGGGATCAGGTGCTTGTAAAAGCGCTCAGCCACTTCGAACATGCCGTGCCAGTGGGCATAATCGGGCGCCATCATGGACGCTCCGTGCCGTGCCCGGCGCCCTTCATGGTGCCACAAATAAAACCAGGTCCATTCGATGGGCTCGTCAAAATCGGCTTTGGTCAGCAGCTTTTGTTCATGGAGCGCGGTCATGATCTTCTGGCCTGGCTTGGCGAATTTCTCGTTGTAGTTGATTACGAAATCGTCGTATTGCTTATAGAAGCTGTTCACATAGTTCTCCGTGTGACAGTGGGTGCAGACTTGCGTCATTCGCTGCCTCTTGGCGCTCCAGGAGTCGACGATCAGTGACTGACGTTTATCGGGGTCCGTCTCCTTGACCACTTCACCGTCGGCGCCCGTATCCAAGAGTAAGCTGACCGGCGGGCGATTGGTCCAGGAAATTCGCTGGCCAGGATTGTGTGTCACCTTGCGTCCATTGCGCGTGTTGGCGGACATGTGGCAGGTTGCGCAGGTAGGAGCCTGCGCATAATCTTCACCCAGTACCCACTGCGTGGCGTCCAGGTTCATGTGATCCTTCAAGTCGACAAACGCGACGCCGTGCTTCGACTCGTCGTAGATTTCCTTCTGAGGGTGATCGGGGCCCAAGTGGCACTTGGCACAATTCTCGGGCTGGCGGGCTCGACGCGGTGAAAAATCGTGTCGCGAATGGCACGCAGAACAAGACCCGAGTGAGCCGTCGAGATTCAGCCGGCCGATACCCGTATTGGGCCAACTGCTGGCATCCAGCGTCGGTTGGCCATTGGGGGCGCGCTTTATCTTGGCGACGGCTTCGGTGATCGTGGGGCGGCCCTTGTCATCGGGCTTCAATTCGTCGAGTGTGATCAAACTTCCGTCCGTGGCTTCGAGGGCCACTTTACTTCCGTGACACTGTCGGCAACCGACGTTAACGCTACTCATGCCGTTGACTTTTTCGACCATCATTCCCGGCGTGGGGGAATGTGGATTGAACGGTTCACGCGAGCCTTCGACGGTCTCCGCGAGGAGGTTATCCAGCGAGGCCAGAATGTTGCCCGCCTTGGCATGATGGCTGGCCATAAATTCCTTGGTTTCCTCAATGTGACACCTGCCACAGTCGCGGGGCGTGACAATCGTGGCAATCATCGCCCCATAATGGTCGAACGCATCGACGTCCTTCTTCTCCGCCTGATGGCACTCGACGCAGCCAACGCCCTTGACGGCATGGGTGCTGCCAGTCCAATGATCGATGATACCGGGCGAGGTTTTTTGATGGCACTCGACACAACTCTTGCTGCTGGCCGGCACGGCTGCCGTGTGGCGGCGAGTGCCTACCTCTTGCTGTTTGCGCACAATCTCCATCTGCTGCACCAGCAGCAAGGAAATCATGAAAATCGCCCCTAAGGCGCCAATCAAGAGCCGCTTTGTTTTCAGAGTCATGTTCTATCCAATCAAATGCGTGTCGACAGAATGGATGGCCGTGCGACAGAATGGATGGCCGTGCGACAGAAACTACGTCAATGCGCCACCGCGGCCTCCCAGACGGTCAATGTGATGATCGCCAGCACGGCGATGATGCCTATATAGGTGCTGGCCTCCTCCGTCCGGGTCACCTTGCGGAGCCAGCCATCGATCCATGGCCAAATGAACATGGCACAGACGATGAATCCCATGCTCAACACGGCAAAGGTCGGCCCAAACAATTTGAGCCAGCGGAACGTGACGTAGAAGAACCACTCGGGTTTGATCACTTCTGGCGTGACAAGGGGATCTGCCTTCGGTCCCATCGCGGCCGGAAAAATCGTGGCCAGGGCGCTCAGCACAATCATCAACGTCAGTCCTAAGATCAGCTCCGTATAGAAGTGATCGGGGAAGAAATTGAAGTGTTCAGGGCCGGGCGGATCGTCCTCGAACCGCAGTTCCGTGACACCGTGGAGCCGGATCAAGAGGATGTGTACGAGGATCAAAAGGACCATCGTGGCGGGAAGAATGGCGGCATGGAGGATAAAGAAACGCGGCAAGGTCTGCTGGTTATAGACGTCACCCGCCAGGAGCATCTTCTTGAGCGGTTCGCCCAGCAGCGGCACTGTGCTTAAGATGTTGCCGCCGACCGTTGCTCCCCAGTAGCTCAACTGCTCGAACACCAGGCTGTAGCCTGTGAAGCCGAGCCCCAGCGTGCAGAGCAACAGGCACATGCCAATCATCCAATTGATTTCGCGCGGCTTGCGATACGCGGCAGTGAAGTACACTCGCATTTGATGCAGGATGACAGCGGCTACCATCAGGGTTGCCGCCCACTTGTGCAGGCTGCGAAAATACCAACCGAACGTTACGTTGTCGGTAATGTGTTCGATCGATTCGTAGGCAGTGGTCGAGGAGGGCTGATAGTAGATGGCCAGCAGAATGCCCGTGACGATTTGCACGACGAATAAATAGGCCGGTGTGCCGCCCAGGCAGAACCACCAGTGCTTCATGTGGTTGGGCACAGGCTCATTGGTCAACGCGCGCAACCGATCGCCCGAAAGCGGTACTCGTTCGCGAAACCAACGGGCTACAGCCGTCACGCCAGGTCCTCCTGACCCGGGGAGAAGGCTGGCGTCGTCGCATTCGACCGATGTGCGGCGTGGCTTGACGGCCTTGCGGCAGTGCCGACGGACTCGACGCTCATGGCGATATACAACAGCCCCCCTTCGACCTTGAGCGGATACCGCGACAGTTCCTGCTCTGCGGCTTTGGGCGGCCCGCTGACAGGCTTGCCCTCCGGATCAAATACACCATTGTGGCAGGGGCAAAAGAAGCGATTGTTGTGCGACTCCCAGTGGACGCGGCAACCCAAGTGCGGACAAATGCTCGAAAGCGCGATGAAGTCCTCCGTCTCGGTTGAGTGCCGAGGGCCATCCGCCGGGCGGCGGGCAATCGCCACCCGGACACCGGTCGGAGATTCAAAGGCCAAGGAGTCCCCAGGCTGAATGCTGTTAGCCTCGGCCACGAATAGCCACGGCGTTTCCACATTCGTCGGAAAGATATACCGGCCGGCCATAAACGCAAACGTGCCGTACCCGGTGACCAGCCCTCCCGCCATCGCCACCGTGGAAACCGTCGACAGAAAGTCTCGACGATCCGGAACGGCCTCAGATCGAACAGCCGGAGCTTCGCTTGAATCGGCGGCCTTATCCAAGTCGCCAGAATTCATCGATCCGCCTCGTGTTGGCTATTCGAACGCGATGTCCGGGTCTCGACCGATCTATGTCCGCAGCGAAGGGAATGCGGACTTCGGCGAGCACTCGCGGACGTAAAAGTAACAGGGGCTTTGTGAATCGTCAACGTGCCTTGACAACTTCCGCAAGAAGTTCCAGATCGCCGTACACATAGCCACCCGACGCCAATCGCCAACGTTGGTCGCAGCATAGGAAATCCCTGGCATCTAAAGTGCTACTATCTCGCGACATGGCAAATACGGGCGACAATTGTGAGCGCAGCGGCCTCTATCTTGTGAGCGGGGCGTGCGGCCACGCCTCACAACGCACAGCCGAGCGCGACGAGTTGTTGCCGCATTGCCCCGTCTGCGGACGTCCTGCGACCTGGACGCTACTGCGCGAGTTTTCGGCCGGCGCTGAGGATACAGTCGGGGACTCTTAGACGTGGGGACGACCTATGGCAACTTTTTGCTTACGATCAATCGCTGTTGTCGTGATGGTTGAGTTCGAAGAGATAACGCACTAGATCACAAAACTCGTTGCGCTCAAGCGCCGCGACCAAATTGGTGGGCATCAGCGAACCGCCAAGGACACTCTCGGCGATCTCGGCCTTGGCGATCCGCGTATCGCCTCGGACCGGATCG
>JANNQN010000122.1:0-10851 GCA_031400775.1 Planctomycetia bacterium
AGCGGCAAGAGCGGGCTTATGCCGAACTCGGTCATGTTGGCCACTAGCGGCGCATCGATCGCGCGGGCGAACTGCTCGAACTCCTTGGCGTCGGCCAGGGCCTCGGGGAAGATCCAATCGGCACCGGCGTCGAGATAGCGCTTGGCGCGCTCGATGGCGTCGTTCAAACCCAGCGATGCCCTGGCATCGGTCCGCGCAAGCAACACCAGGCTCGAGTCGGAGCGCGCGCCCGCGGCGGCGCGCAGCTTGGCGCACATGGCCTCGGGCTCGACCAGGCTCTTGCCGGAAAGATGCCCGCACCGTTTGGGCAACACCTGGTCTTCGAGCTGAATGGCGGCGGCGCCGGCCGCTTCGAGCTCGACGATCGTTCGCTCAACGTTCACCGCCTCGCCAAAACCGGTATCGGCGTCGACGATCACGGGAATCGTCACTTGCCGCGTCAAGTAGGCCGTGTGCTGGGCCAACTCGGTCAGCGTGAACAAACCCACGTCGGGCAATCCCAGAGTGCCGGCCGAAAATGCCGCGCCCGAAAAATAGGCCGCGTCGTAGCCGGATTGCTCGATCAGACGTCCGACCAGCGCATTGAATGCGCCGGGAATCTGGATCGTGGAATCCGCCACCGCGTCGCGTAATCGTTGACCGGGCGAAGGCTGCGACATACGAGTACCTGAGATCGAAAACGAATGATTCCTGTGCGAATATAGGGGGCCGATGAAGCCCGACGCAAGGGGCGGACTGGTTATTCTAGCCGGCCCAGACTAGTCTGAGAGTCGCTATGCACAGTCCGGCGGTTGACGATCCCGAACGGCCCCGCGACCGGTCCTCTCGTTGGCCGGCCGTCGGCGAAGTCACGCTCATTTTTCTCATTTTCTTTGTGCAGGGCGCGTGGGCCGCGCCCGAAGTGAACGAGCCGCACTACCTGAGCAAAGCCAGGCACTATTGGGACGCTGGCTGGTGCGCGGGCGATTTCTTTTGCAACTCGGCCGACGCCCATCAGGTTTTCTACTGGACCGTGGGTTGGCTGTCGCAATGGCTCTCGCTGCGCGCGCTGGCCTGGTGCGGCAGAATCGCCACTTGGGGCCTGCTGGCCTGGGCCTGGCGGCGGCTCAGCGTGGCATTAACACCGGGCCGGTGGTGCGCCGTGCTGTCAGCCGGACTTTTTGTGGCTTTCAACGACCGGTTGCATATGGCCGGAGAATGGGTGATCGGCGGTGTCGAAGCCAAAGGCTTTGCCTACGCGCTTGTGTTGTTGGGGCTCGAATCGCTGGTGCGCGCTTCCTGGGGTCGGGCGCTGCTGCTGTTCGGCGCTGCCTCGGCGCTGCATGTCATCGTCGGCGGATGGGCCGTGGTCGCCACGCTCGTGGTGTGGCTGGCGAGTCGCGACCGGCCGCCGCTTAGCCGTCTCGTCCTGCCGTTGGCCGGCGGGCTGATTCTGGCGCTACCGGGCCTATTGCCGGCGCTTGCGCTCGCGCGGGGAGTCCCCGCCGAGATCGTGGCCGAGGCGAACCGAATCTACGTCTTCGACCGGCTTTCCCACCATCTATTGCCCCAGGGATTTCCGCCGCTGTTCGTCGTCCGACATTTGTTGCTGATCGCGACGCTAGTCGGGCTCGTCTACTTCGCTCCGCCGAATCGCGCGTTCCAGCGGCTGCGGGCGTTTGTGGCCGCCGCGGTCGGAATCTCGGCGATCGGAATGTTGATCGGCCTGCTGGCGCCGAACCATGCCGATCTGGCCGCCGCGCTATTGCGATATTACTGGTTCCGCACGTCCGACGTGATGGTGCCGCTGGGTGCCGCACTAGTGCTCGGCGATATTCTATACCGCTGGCAGACTGCTCGGCCCCAATGGCACGGCGTGGGCCTGGTCGCGGCGCTCTTGATCGTGGGCTGTCAGCTTGGTGAAACGATGTGGCGGCGGCAGCTCGATCCTCGTCCGCCGGCCGATGAGGGCATTGCCAACGTCGACGCCTGGCGCGAGGCATGCCAATGGGCCGCCGCCGAAACGCCCCCCGATGCCGTGTTCCTCACACCGCGGCTGGCGCAGACTTTTCGCTGGTATGCGGGCCGCGCCGAGGTCGTCAACCGCAAGGACATTCCGCAGGATGCACGAGGCATCGTTGAATGGCGACGCCGCAACGACCTGATTCACGGCATGCAGGCCGGAAGTCCCACGCCATGGCGCGAGTCCCTGGCCGAGCTTGGTTCGCAGCGGCTGCGCGAGCTGGGCGCCGAGTTCGGAGCCGATTATGTCATCACGGCCGCCTATCCGGTGCTCAATCTCCCGCGCGTGGGGCCGATCAATCCCAGCGTGGCGATTTATCGCTTGTCAGCCGCGCCGGTCAAAAAGCAATAGAAACGTGGGTCAATCAGCGTCCTTTTCGCCGTGGATGGTCGGCGATAAAATGACGCGGCCCCTTTCAATCGCGACTTGCCCGTGTTCGTCGAGGCGCTGAAGAATTTGAATGCCGATCTGCCCGCTCAACTGGCCGCGCGATTGAAGCAACCGTTGCCGGGCTGGGCCGCACAGGCGCGCTATCAGCCGGAGCTCAGTTTCGGACGCCACATGGGGCCCGCGCCGTCGCACGCTCGCCCAGCGTCCGTATTGATCCTGCTCTATCCGAGTCACGGACAGTGGCATCTGCCGCTTACCGTGCGCAGCGCGGATATGCCGGATCACGCCGGACAGGTCAGCCTGCCCGGTGGACTGATCGAGCAGGGCGAGGACAGTTGCCAGGCGGCGCTGCGCGAATTCTCCGAGGAGTTGGGCGCGCCGGCCGATTCCATACAAGTGTTGGGTCAACTCTCGCCGCTGTACTTGTTCGCCAGCAACTACCAGATTGCTCCCTGGGTCGGCGCCGTCGAGGCCGCGCCGGCCTGGTGTCCCAATCCTCGCGAGGTCGATCGGCTGTTGGAGGTGCCCCTGGCGCATCTGTCCGATCCGGCCAATTCGGGCAGGCTGCAGCGCGCCGTGGGCGGCCTTTCGTTCTTCGCCCCCTGCTTTTGCTGGCAGTCGGAGCGGATCTGGGGGGCCACCAGCATGGTGCTGGCCGAGCTGATATCGAGTCTGGACGATTGCCGCCTCTGACCAAATTTCTTGCGGTGCGATAAACTGAAGTCTGTCGAGATCGTCCCGAATCGAAGCCTTCGCACCCGCCCCAACCGCATGTCTCACCCGCCTCGTCCCGCCGCTGTCGCCTTCGATCTCGACGGCTTGATGTTCAATACCGAGGAGCTCTACCAGCAAGTTGGCGGCGAGATGCTACGGCGACGCGGCCGCGAGTTCACGGCCGAGTTGCTAGATGCCATGATGGGGCGGCCGGCCAGCGTGGCGCTGCAATTGATGATCGACGCCCATCAGCTCGACAGCTCGGTCGATCAACTGGCCGCCGAAACCGACGAGATCTTTGCATCGCTATTGGACGAGCAACTGGCCCTCATGCCCGGCTTGTTGCCGCTGTTGGCCGAGCTCGAGACGGCCGGCGTGCCCAAGGCTATCGCCACCAGCAGCGGTCCCGATTTTGCTCGCGATGTTCTGTCGCGATTCGATCTCGCCCCACGATTCCAGTTTATCCTCACCTGCGACGACATCGATCAGGGCAAGCCGCATCCGGAAATCTACCTGCTTGCGGCGCGGCGTTTCGGACTGGAGCCCGCGCAATTGCTGGTGCTGGAAGACAGTGCCAACGGTTGCAAAGCAGCGGTCGCGGCCGGAGCGATCGCGGTGGCGGTTCCCTCGGGCACCAGCCACCGGCACGATTTCAGCGGCGCTGCCCTGGTCGCCGATTCGCTGGCCGATCCGCGACTGTACGCGATGCTGGGCCTTCCACGCGGCTAGATCGAACTTCCGCGTGCACTGTCGGAATCGTGCTACGCGGCGGCTTCGTGCCGTCTGGCCGCCGGGCCGCTCGAGCGCCAACGGTTGCGCCAACCATTTTCGGCCTGCTCGGCGAATCGTCGTAGCCCCTCGCCAAGCAGCGGCGTCGCCCGCTCAAGCACCCGCCGCGCACGGCGGCTGTTGAGCGAAGTTTCCTCGTGCCATGCGCTGTCCGGTTGCGACAGCCGCTGACTGCCCCACGGCTTTTCGATGCCAAACGCCGCGGCAAGTTCCGAGACAAAACGAAAGGCACTGGTCCGCTCCGCGCCGGCCAGGTGATAGAGACCCGAGAGTCGCAGCTCATAGGCCCGCCACAGCAGATCCGCCAAGTCCGAGGCCAGAATCGGCGTGGCATAACGCCTGCCGTCGGCCGCTACCCCGCTTCCATCGGCGAGAGACTGCGCCGCCTGTTCGCTGAATCCGGCATGGGCCGCGACGGGGCTCCAGCCGAATGCGTGCGTGCGGACCACCAGCGCGCCGCTGCCCTCCAGGGCCCGCTCCATGCTCCGCGTTAGCACCGCGCGCGGCGCGGTGTTGCTGGCCGCGAACGTTTCCTCGTGGAACATGCGGGGTCCGGCAAACACGATGTCGCTCGAGATCACCGTCAGTCGGGCTCCCGACTCGTGTGCGATTTCCGCCAGCTCGGCGGCCACCTGCGGCTCGCGGTTCGCATCGGTCGTGAGGCCGATCGGGTCCCAGCTTGCGGCCGACAACGGGCCGCAGTGTACGATCCATTGCGGCTGCCACGCTCCGCAAGCGCTGGCAAAGGCCGTCAGATCGGCCCCGTCCCAAGCGGCCGTGCCGATGCCTGGGCATTCGACCGCCTGTCGGCAGTAAAGTCCCATCACCTCCGCGCGGTCGGCCAGTTCGAGCGCCAGATTGGCGCCCAACGCGTAGTCGACTCCAGTGATCAGTATCCGCTCCACTTTCGGCCTCCTTGCCTGATGAAGAATGGAGTCGTGTCCGCCATCGCTGGCAGGGGGCGAATTGTAGCCGGCCCCTCGGCGGAGTCCAAGACGGATTCAATCGTTCCCGACTTAACGAAAAACGAGCCACAAGGCAGCGCTGCTAGCGATCGATTCGTCCGTGTTTCCGCGAGCGTTTCGTCGCGGACTCAAGCCACGGGTCGCGCCGTTGCTGCTTGTATTGACCTCGTTCGACGATAGTTGCTAGACTCCGCCGGCCTGGGGCAAGTGCCATCATCCGCGATGCTATCGGAGAAAGGATTCGAGGCCGTCCAATATGCTTAATACGCTGGGAATCGTCGAAATACGTTTGGGAACCGGGCAGGTCGATTCGAAGATCGGCCGCAAGCTGGGCGGCAAGTCGCTGTTGGAATGGGCCGTACGCCGCGTCACCGACTGCCAGCGGCTCGATGGAGTCGTCGCGCTGGTCGGCGATCCGTGCCAGGTAGACGTCGTGCGGGCGCTGGTGCCGCCGGATGTCTCGGTATTTGCCCCCG
Organism: Planctomycetia bacterium; assembly: GCA_031400775.1. Classification (GTDB taxonomy): domain Bacteria; phylum Planctomycetota; class Planctomycetia; order Pirellulales; family PALSA-1355; genus PALSA-1355. Next base: position 5,337 of record JANNQN010000122.1, read on the forward strand.
CCGGCCACGATCCGCTGGCCCGCTTCACCGCCACGCTCGATGAGTTCGAAGCCCGCTCCGCGGTGCGGGTTTGCGCCGACCATCCGTTTGTCGATCCCGTGCTGATCGACCGGCTGGTGAGCACCGCCGATGCGCATCCAAATTGCGATTACATCAGCTACCGCGGGGCCGACGGACGACCCGCGATCTTGACGCCGGTCGGGCTGCTCGCCGAATGGTGCTCCGCCGACTCGCTCCGGCGAGCCAATCAACAGGCCAAGCGGGCCACGGACCGCGAGCACGTCACCGGATACTTATACGCACATCCCGAGCTGTTTAACGTGCGGCTGATTCCGCTGCCGGTGGAGCTGGACCGGGAAGACTTGCGGCTGAAAATCGATTTTGAGGAAGACTGGGAGCACGCCCAGGTTATTTACGAGGCCTTGGGGTCTGACGAGTGGGACTGGCAACGACTCGCCGACCTGCTCGACCATCAGCCAGCCTTGCGCAAACGTATGGCCCTGTTGAACCGCGCCAAGGCTGTGGTCTAGCGAACTTGAGAAGTTCGTTCGTGCTGTTGCGAAGACGCGGCGCGTGATCGGATTCGACACACGCTCGCTACGCCCGACAGGGAAGTCAGGTGGATTCGAAACAAATGAATCGAGACCGCCCCCCAATCACGTATGTCGGCGACGCTGCTGGGGCCCCTGCCTGGCAGACTTCGCCGGCCCTGGCGATTGTCGTCGATGTGCCCGACGTGCTCTACGATGCCACGCTCTGGCGGCGCTGGTTGCTGCGGCTCGTGTGCCGCATGGGATTGCCCGGCGATCCGGCCGGTTTTCTGCAAGACTGGGACGCGAATTATCTGGCCGAAGTGCATTGCGGCCGTCGCGAAGCGACCGAGGCCTTGCAGTCTTTCCTGCTCGCTGGGGGTTTTTCCTGGGCACAGGTCGACGAGATCGAAGCCGCCAGCCGCGTGCAGCGTGAGTCGCTCGAGCACAATCCGCGGGCCTTGCCCGGCGTGGTCAAGACACTTGCCCGGCTGGCACACTCGGGCGTGCCGCTTTTGGCCTGGTGCGACGCGCCGCACTCGGCGGCCAAAGCGACCGATCTGCTGGATCGCTTGGGCCTGGCGGGGCGATTTCAAGCCGTGCTCACGTCGTTCGAAATCGAGCACGCCCAGCCGGCCCGCGAGTGCTACGCCGCGATGCTCGATCAGTTTGCCCTGCCCGCCGCGGACGTCGCCTATGTGGGACACGAAAGGGCCCATCTGGCCGGTGCCAAGGCAGCGGGCCTGCGCACCGTGGCCTTTAACTTTCACGAGCCCACCACGGCCGATGTCCATCTGAATCGCTTCGAAGATCTCTTGGGCCTGGTGCAGCCCTCGATTTGGCTGGCGGACGCCGCCCGCGGTGCATCCGATTCCCCGCTGTCCCTGGAACGCAGCCCATGATTGCCCCGGTGCGCGAAGATCGACCAGCGTCCGCCCATCACCCCCGCGGACTGACGATGGCTCGTCGCGCCGTGGCCGCCGCGCTGCTGAAGCATTCCGACGAGTCGCCGCCCGTCTCAGAGCCGACTTCTTCCTACGTGGCCTGGCTGTTGATCGCCTGGGTCATGGCGATCACGGCGTCCTACTTCGCATTCTGGAGCTGGTGGACGATCGACGGTTATTGATCGATCGCGCCTGGCATGCCGCCCCTAGCTCGAGACACCCCCGCGCGTTCCCCCGAGATCATCCGTCGTGCCGTCGTTCGAAGCCATCTGCGACGTCTTGGGTTCGCTCGCCGCGGCTGCGGCCATCGGCATCTCGGCGTTTGGCCTCGGACGCCCGGCCCTGCGACGGCTGAGTCTGCCGCACGATGGGCCGCTGTTCGTCGGGGTCTGGAGCATGGCTCTGGGCCTGGTGATCGGCGGCTCACTGCTGCTCGTGCTGGCTGCTGTCGGATGCGTCCACTCCAGCGTCATCGTCGGCCTGACTCTGGCCGCTTGCTTCTGGAGCCTGGTCGAATTCACCTGTATCTACCTGGGCGCCACGGTTGGCCGGATCGTCGATCCCCTTTCGGCGATTGAACCAAGTCGAGCTCCATCGCCACGGCCCCGTGGCACCGCGCTTGTCACCCTGCTGGCCGCTCTGGTGTTGTTGCCATCGTTGGTCGTGGCCCTCGCTCCGACGACCTCGCCAGAGGCGCTCTCCGCTTCCTTGGAATTGCCCAAGGAACTGTTGCTCGACCACGGGTTTTCGACCAGCCGCTTGATCGGTCCGGCTCCGCCCAGTCTGGTGCAGATGTGGTATCTGTGGGCTTTGGCGCTCAACGGGCCCGTGGCGGCGGCGCTCGTGCATTGGGGGCTGGGAGTGCTGTTGGCCCTGGCCACCGTGCTGTTGGCCAGAGATTTCTTGCCTTCGGGGTACGCCTGGCTGGCCGGCTGCCTGGTGTTGTTATGCCCGGGCGTCCAGCATCAGTTGAGCCTGCCGCTGGCGGATCTCGGCCTGGCGCTATTCTGCGCCCTGGCAATGGCCGCGGTTGGCCGGATCGTGGTGTACCTGGAAGTCGCCCGCTGGCCGGTTGCCGCCGGCGTGATGCTGGGTGCAGCGGTAGCCGCGATGCCAGCCGGACTGGCCTTTGCCGGGGCCCTGGGAATCGTATTCGCTTGGGTTGCCGCTGCCCAGCGCGAGTCGCGTCGAGAGCTCTCGCAGGCCGCCAGGACGCTCCTATTGGCTTTCCTGGTGACGGCGGCCCCCTGGCTATTCTTTCTTGGGTTTTCGCTGAACCAGCCGGGACCGACGCAATCCGTGCGCTCGGTCGTGACTCACCTGGGGCCTCTGTTGCTGCTGGCCCTGGGCATGCTACCCGCGACACGGCGTTTGCGTGGCCTGAGCCTGCTGATCGGGGTCTCGGCCGTTTTCTTCGTGTTAGCGCCGTACAGTCCCTGGCCAGGGCGATGGTGGTCGCCGCTGGTTCCGCCCGCCGGGATCGTGGCCGTCTGGGTCTGGCGGGAAACAGCCGAGCGGCCGCGGGCCGTGTCCGGCATCATTTCCATGGCGGCTGCGATTCTCGCGCTGGCCGTGCCTGTCGTCCGCTGGACGACGGCGGGCGGCTATTTGGCCGTGGCCACCGGCTGGCAGCATCGCGATGATTTTTTATTGGCGCGCGAGCCCACTTACCGGGCCGCACGGATGCTGAATCGCATCGGGCACTCGAGCGATCGGTTGCTGTACCAGGATTCGACGGGTGGTTGCGTTGCCAGCACGTTCTATTTCAACTGCCCCACCGCTCGGCAGGTTGGCGGCGGTGGCTTCACCTATGTGCTAGTGGCTGAAGCGGCCGAATCTGCCAGCGGCGCCGCGACCGATCGCCGGCTATCGACTCCCGACTCGTCGCCGCCGGCCGGCTCAAACAACGAAGTTGGGCCATTCGGCGAAGTTATTCCAATTCTTGAGTACCGATTTGCCGATGATAACAACCGTCCCATTCGGTACAGGTTGTTGCGACTGGCCAAGAGCCGCCGCTAGCACATCGGGACCGAGCGCACCCGTTGCCGAAGCCCTTTCGGCTGCACCGCGCCGGCCGTTCGGTACCCCGTAGGAAAAGTCGAGGAGCCTTCGATGAAACGCCGCTCGTCAGCCCTGGCCACGCTCGCGCTGGCCACACTCGCGTCTGTCGCCTTGCTTGCCGGTTGCGCGATGTGCCAAAGCCCGTTCGATTACTGCGGTCCGGTCACGGGTCCAAATGGCGACCGGAGCTGCAACTTCAACGCTCGGCGGGGATCTATCTTCGAGCCAATGGACGACAGCGCCGACACGCAAATGACGCCCACGCTGGCCCCAGGCGGCAGCGACTCGGTCGAGTACACGGCCGACGACGAAGCGGCAGCGGTCGACTACGAAGAGCCCACTGGCTCGGGCCGATAAGTCCGCCTCGCCGGAATCGGCCGCCTCGCGCTGTCAGCCGGTTGACGTATGGCTGCCACTGCTGGCTTGTCCCGTGTGGGCCAAAGGCCCAACCTGCGATAGCCAGGGGCATCGCCCCTGCGAACCGGCGGGACGATAGTCCTTTCCCTTTCGAGCCCCATCGGGGCGTCCTACAGAGCGCCCCGATGGGGCTCGAAAACACGCGGTTCGAGCACGGATACTCTGTCCCAGGGGCGATGCCCCTGGCTATCGCAGAGCGCCGCGCCAGCGGCTACATTCGCGACGAACTCGACCCAGGGTTAGCCAGGGTTATGCGTCGTGCCGTCGTAGTGAATAAAACCGAGGACAAAAACCACAACGACACGACGGCACAACGAAGAGCTATTGTCCCGATGAGGTACACGAGGCGCGAAAAAAACCGCGCGTAGATTTCTCTACGTGCGGCTTAAAAGTCGCATTAAGCCAGTCGAGCTTTAGGCACGACGGGCACGACGCTTGCGGATTGCAACAGCGCCCAAACCAGCGATCGCGAACAAGCCGAGGACCACCGAGCTGGGCTCGGGGATGGGGACGACTGTGAGCGTGCCGTTGGTAATGTTCTCGAATTCGGTACTGAGTATATCAGTGTCACCGAGGAAGTCCGGGATCAGCCCGCCGGTCAAAAGCAAATCGAACACGCCGCCATTAATGCCGGACGTGTCAACAATCAGCGTCACCAACAAACCGCTGGCTTGGTTGGTGAAACCAGAGACCGTAAGGACGCCGGAATTAGCCAATTGGTCGCCCTGACCAAAGTCATCGGTTTGAGCATTCAAACCTGACGGCGTATTTGGCGCGTTAAAGATAGTTGGCGGCGCGGACCACTGGAAGGAGGTAAGACTCGGACCAGTGTTGCCAACGCCGTTGCCGTCGCCGATCTGCACGGAAAGAAAAGCACCATTCACCGTACCGGGATCAATCCCGCTTATGGTGATCGGAACAGACTGGCCGGCCGTGTTGGGCAGCAGATTGTGGTTGCCGACCACAATCGTGGGTATTGCCTGCGCGACTGCCGTCAGGCAGAGCACGATGGCAAGGGATAAACCAAGAACTTTTCGTTGCATACACTCGCTCCTTTTTGGATTTGATTTCACGTTGTTCTCTTCGCGGCTCGCACTTGGATTGAACGTCAATCCTAATCGCTCGCCGTCACACAAAACCTTGGGACATCCTTGTCATCTAAGCCACCCAAAGGGGACGAAGCCCCTTAAAACTCAATGTTGGACTTTATTGTAGTTAGCGGATCCTTTTTTGCAATCAAAATCCTGAAAAATCTTTACCTAATCTTCTATACCCCCTGCGGGGGCTGTTTATAGCCCCAAATCGGCCAGCAGCTCTTCCAGCAGTGTGTCGTCCAGACCCAGGGAGTCTGCCACGGCATCGAACTTCTGGAGCAATTTCCGCGTGCCCGGCGTATTCACGTCGTGCAAGTGCTGGAACAGTCTGGCCGGCTTCCCTGTATTCAGGTCGATGCTGTCCAGCCGATTCTTGATCCAGCCTGGAACCTTGATCTCCTCGCTCGTCAACGCCGGAGCCGTCAGGGCCGAAGCCACCCCGGAGTCACTTGCCACCAGGGGACTAAGT
>JANNQN010000123.1:0-7357 GCA_031400775.1 Planctomycetia bacterium
GACGCTTCGCTCTGGGCCTGCTCAAGCACCATCCCGACACCAAGAAAAGCCTCGTCATGAAGCGCCGACTCGCCGGCTGGAGCACCACCTTCTTGTCGGAAGTTCTTTTCGGAGTGCCAACTTAGTGTGCGCTAGCCCTGACCTAACCCCTTACTTAACCCCAAAGCGCGCCCACTAACCTTGGGTAGGTTCATTTTGCAGTTCATGCAGTTTACAGGCACAAGATAGGCAGTGCGGAGGTCACCTGTCGAATTGGGCTCCTTTGGCGAGATCAATGGGATTGGTGTCTCTGATTCCCCAAAGTTCCACGATCCCTTGTATCCGGCAATGCGGGTCAACCGGCGCGTGGCGTTGAATTTGGATATACCAAAGACCATTGCGCCGATTAATACGAACGATGCCAACATCAGCTCGGCTTGAAAAACTGTCGCCTCGACACCCAATTCTGGCGACCACTTTCCGGTATGACTGACACCGAAGCTTATGGCACACAAAAACAGAAGGATTGCAACTACCGCCATGAACATTATCTCGATCGCGAATAGAACCGCACTGGGCCGCACTAACTGACCGATTGCAGTCAGAACGGGAATGGAAAAGGGGTCAGAACGATTTACGACGGTCGCCGTAAATCGTTCTGACCCCTTTTTTCGGCTCGCGGCGTGACTGACTATGAACAAACTGGACGAGACTAAGAAGCGGCTTGACGCCATTGGAGCGGAGCTGGCCGACCTCCAGTTGCACCACGAGCTGCCACTTGCTGACAAGGGGACTCCACTCAATTAGCTGATGGGCGAAACGAGGGTGCTGCTCGCCCGCTGTGCGGAAGTGATGGACAAACAGCGCGGCAAGAATCCCGCGCCTAGCCGGATCGCGGCCGGGGCTACTCCCAAATCGTGTGTCAAAGCCGGCGCGCGGCCAGAGCAACTGACGCACTCCCGCTCCCTGCTGCCGCGTTGACAGCTAGGGGGGGTGTTTTACAATGAAACGTTTTCCCCAGGAACACCCCAGAGAACCGGGGCTTTGGCCGCGCCCGCACGTTGGGCACCAGCGCGCCGGCGCCTACCGCGGAGCACGAGTTGCTGACACCGACCGAAAAAGCCGCCGTGCTGATCGAAGCCTTGGGCTGGATCCGTCAGTTTCGTGACAAAGTAACGGTCATCAAACTCGGCGGCAGTTTGTTGGACGACGTCGACGCGCTGCGGCATCTTTTGATCGACATCGTGTTCATGGAGACCGTGGGTATGCGGCCGGTGGTCGTACATGGCGGAGGCGCCGCCATCAACCGGGCCATGGACGCCGCCGGGCTGACACCGCGATTCATCCAAGGCCGCCGCTACACGGACGACGCCACGCGCGACATCGTCGAGCAGGTGCTGGCCTACGAAACCAACGAGCATATTGCCGAGCGGATCGAAGAGTTCGGCGGGCGCGCCGCGGCGCTCAACTTTCGCACGACCAATGTCCTGTGGGGCGAACGGCTTATGCTCGACGACGAACAGGGAAAGCCCATCGACTTGGGCTCCGTCGGCACCGTGACGCGCGTCGACCGCGGCACGATCAGCAATTTGTGCTTCGCCGGCACCGTGCCGGTGATTCCCTCGATGTGCTTGAGCGAGTCGGGCGAGAAGCTGAATGTCAACGCCGACACGGCGGCCACGGCCGTGGCCCAGGCGCTGGGCGCCGAAAAGCTGGTTTACATGAGCGATGTCAACGGAGTTAGGCGCAAGAAAGACGATCCCGCATCACTGATCAACTCGCTTACGGCCAGCCAGGCTCGAGACTTGATGCGCGACGGTGTGATCGAAAAAGGCATGATCCCCAAGGTCGAGGCCTGTCTCGAAACCCTGGGCCGCGGCATCCGCAAAGTCCATATAATCGACGGGCGCGAGCGGCACGCCCTGCTTTTGGAAATCTACACCAACAAAGGAGTCGGGACCGAAATCGTCAAAGATCCGGTCTAAGGCATCGCTCCCCTGCGAACCGGGTTCGGCACTAGCGGCCGAACCCGCTCGTCGCCGGCGATGTCCAAACGGGATTGCACTTTCACGATCCACGTCCCCGACCACACGGAGAACCATCCATGGCGACAGCCGAGGCCACTATGAGCTCAAGCGAAGTGATCGACATGTTCCAGCGCTATGTCGTGCCCAACTATCGGCGCTATGGCGTTTCGCTGGTACGCGGCGAGGGTTCGTACGTCTGGGATGCCGAGGGCAATCGCTACCTCGACTTCTTCCCAGGCTGGGGATGCAACCTGCTGGGTCATTGTCCCGAGCCGGTGGTCAAAGCCGTGCAAGAACAGGTCGCCACGCTGATTCACGTGCCCAACACCTGGTACACCGAGGCCCAGGGCCGCTGGGCCAAGCTGCTCTCGGAGCGGAGCTTCGGCGGGCAGGCGTTTTTCTGCAACTCGGGCACCGAGGCCAACGAGGCGGCCATCAAGCTCGTGCGGCTGCACGCCAAAAAGGGCCGCTACAAGATCATCACCTTCGAGGGCGGCTTTCACGGCCGCACGTTGGGCGCCACGGCCGCCACGGCACAGCCCAAGTATCACGAAGGCCTTGGGCCGCTCATGGCCGGATTTGTGTACGCCCCCTTTGGCGATTTGGACGCCGTGGCCCGGCTGGTCGACGACGAGACGGCCGCCATCATGATCGAGCCGGTGCAAGGCGAAGGGGGAGTCAATATTCCGCCCGACGGATTCCTGGCCGGACTGCGGCAAATCGCCGACGAGCACGGATTGCTGCTGGTGTTCGACGAAGTGCAGACCGGCTGCGGACGCACCGGGCATTGGTTTGCCTATCAACACTTCGGCGTGACTCCCGATGTCATGACGCTGGCCAAGGCGCTCTGCGGCGGCATAGCGGGGGGCGCACTGTTGACAACGTCCGAGATCGCGCCCAGCTTGCGCCCCGGCATGCATGCGGCCACATTCGGCGGCAACCCGATCGCGGCCCGGGCTGGCATCGCGGCGATCGAAATGATCGAGAACGAAAACCTGCTCGAGCACGCGCGGCGAGTGGGAGACGTTTTCAGGCAGCGCCTGACGGCGCTTGCCAGCGAGTGCGAATTGATTCGCGAGGTGCGCGTGCTGGGCGTGATGATCGGAGTCGAGCTTTCGATCGACGGCGCCGCCGTGGTGCAGGGGTGCATGGACCGCAAGCTGCTGGTCAATTGCACGCACAACACCGTGCTGCGTCTGCTGCCGGCCATGAATATTAGCGAGCAGCAGGTCCACGACGGCTGCGACATCCTGGCGACGGTACTCAAGGAACAGACGGGCCTCAAGGAACAGACCGGATAAATACCGCGGAACATCCATGCGAAACCTGCTGACGTTATCCGATCTGAAACCGGCCGAAATCGACCGGATTTTTGCGATCACCGAGGATCTCAAGACCAAGTACCATGCAGGACTGCGCGAGGCGCTGTTGCCCGGGCGCGTGATGGCCCTGTTGTTCGAAAAGCCGTCGCTGCGCACCCGCGTCAGCTTCGAGGCCGGCATGATCAACCTCGGCGGCAGCAGCCTGTTTCTGGGAGACGACGTGGGCTTTGGCGCCCGCGAGAGCGTGGCAGATTTCGGCCGCGTGCTCAGCCAGTATGTCGACGTGATCGTGATCCGCGCATTCCACCATCAGACTGCCGTCGACCTGGCCCGCTATTCGAGCTGCGCGGTGATCAACGGCCTGACCGATCACGCGCATCCCTGCCAGGCATTGGCCGACTTGTACACGCTCAAAGAACTGGTGGGACGGCTCAAGGGGCACACCCTGGCCTACGTGGGCGACGGCAACAACGTCGCGCACAGCCTGGCCGAAGGATGCGGCAAGATGGGCATGAAGTTCGTGATGGCCACGCCCGCGGGCTATCAATTCGAGGACGCCTTCCTGGCCAGCCTGCGCGACGACGTGCCCGATCTGGAGTTGGTCACAACGACCGATCCGGCCGAGGCGGTGCGTGGCGCCGTCGCCGTTTACACCGACGTCTGGACCAGCATGGGCCAGGAAACAGAAAGTCAGAAGCGCCGCGCCGATTTTGCCGACTACCAGATCAACAGCCGCCTGATGGCCGAAGCGCCCGCCGGCGCGTTTTTCATGCACTGCCTGCCGGCCCATCGCGGCGAGGAAGTGACCGACGAGGTCATCGACGGACCGCAGAGCATCGTCGTTCAGCAGGCCTCGAATCGGCTGCACGTGCAAAAGGGCATCCTCGCCTGGATCCTGGGTGCGCAAAGCTGACGCTCGCAGGTAAATGGCTCGCGACAGGGCTCGATTCGCCCGAACCTCCCAGAAACAATGCCGGCCGCGGATTGGCCGGCGGCACAAGGAAACCATTCATGCGACACGACGGCCGAATGCACGACGAGCTGCGCCCCATTTCGATCGAGCGCGAATTCACGCAACCCGCGGCCGGCAGCGTGCTGATTCGCTCGGGCCGCACCCGCGTGTTGTGCACGGCATCGCTCGAACTTTCGGTGCCGCCCTGGATGGCCGGCAAGGGCCGCGGCTGGGTGACCGCAGAATACGGCATGCTCCCCGGCAGCACTAGCCCGCGAAAACGGCGCGACGTCGGCAAGGTCGACGGCCGCACCACCGAGATCCAGCGCTTGATCGGACGGAGCTTGCGGGCGGTGGTCGATCTGGACGCCCTGGGCGAGCGTTCGATCTACCTCGATTGCGATGTGATCGAAGCTGACGGCGGCACGCGCACCGCCAGCATCACCGGGGCGCTCGTGGCGCTGGTCGATGCGATCCGCTCGATCGGCGACCTGACCACGAATCCGCTGGTCGACAGCGTGGCGGCGATCAGCGTGGGCATCGTCAAGGGCAAGCCCGTCTTGGACCTGGACTATGTCGAAGACGTCGATGCCGAAGTCGACATGAACGTGGTCATGACCGGCGCCGGCCGATTTGTCGAAGTGCAGGGCACGGGCGAGGAAGCCACCTTCAGCGAAGAAGACCTGGCGGCCATGCTAGCCCTGGCCCGCAGCGGCCTGTCGCGCATTCGCGAAATCCAGAAGCACGCCCTCGGCGAATTCTGGCCGTTTGGGTGAATCGCAGCGATCATCCCAAGTCGGAGTCGATCCCATTTAATGTGGGCCAAAGGCCCAACCTGCGATAGCCAGCGGCAACGCCGCTGGAATCGGTCGCGCTCCCTCTATCTGACCTAAGCCCCAACGGGGCGCTCTGCGTTTCCGAGCGCATCAATCCCACGCGTAGTGCTCGTCGATCGCGATCTCGTGCTTGCGCAACAGCGCGCGCATTTCGTCCTGAAATGAAATTCCCCGGTGATGTTCCGACTGGTTCCTGATGTATTCGACGACGCCTGCGACATTCGATTGGCTGACGGAAAACGCTCCATAGCCACTCTGCCAATAGAAACCTTCAAAGCTTATTCCTTTAGTTTTGATCCATTTGGAAGTGCTGGTTTTCAATTCTTCGACGACTTCGGCGACGGTCTGTGTGCGCGACAACCGGAACAGTGTGTGAAGATGATCGGCCATGCCGTTCATGGCTAGCGCCGGGCAATCGGCGCTTTTGAGCACCGTTGTGGCGTACGCATAGAGCTGCGATTCGATTGAAGCTCGAATCCACGGCTCACGATTTTTGGTGCTGAAAACCAGATGCTCCATGATCGAGGAGAAGGATTGAGGCACTTTCGGCCCTCCGACTGCAGAGCGCCCCTTTGGGGCTTTCAACAGGATGGTTATAGATAGCGTACACGCGGCCGTTCCAGGGGCTAATCGCCCCTGGCTATCGCAGTTCGGGCCGTTGGCCCTTACGCATGTGGCCTGCCTCCTTAACCGCGATTTGCGACGCAATGCGATCTTCAATGCATCTGCACTAACTAAACATCTGCCCGCGGCCGACGGCTTCGAAGGCGTTGGGGATGTGGTCGATGTGCGGATGCTTCGCGCTGTCGGGCCAGGTGACGGCCACGACGTCGAAGCGGGCTTTGTGCTCGAGCAATCCGTGACGCTTGAGATAGCCCAGCGCTAATCGCGTCAGCCGCTGTTGCTTGTCGGGACCGACCGCTTCGGCCGGATGGCCCGCGGAGTGAGAGGTGCGCGTCTTGACCTCGATGAAAACGACCGTGCGGCCGTCGACGGCGACCAGGTCCAACTCCCCCAGGCGGCCGCGCTCGCGGCGGGCGATGACCTTGTAGCCTTTCCGCCGCAAATATCGCTCGGCCGCCCGTTCGCCGCGCTCTCCCAGCGACCGATAGCGCCGCCAGGCGACGCGCAGCCGTGCCAGTAGCGATGGAATCTTCATCGCGCTCCTCGAACTGACGCAGAGATTCACGCGAGCGCTGGGGCCTACTCTTCGCTCTTGGTGGTCACGTCGCGACGCTCTTTCAAGCGAACCGCCTTGCCCACGCGATCGCGAAGGAAGTACAGCTTCGCGCGGCGCACGATGCCGCGTCGCTTGACTTCGATCTTGGCGATGCGGGGCGAGTGCAGCGGAAACTTGCGCTCCACGCCTTCGCCGCCCACGATCCGCCGCACGACGAACGTCGCGCGGGTGCCGGAGCTGGCCCGGGCGATGACCACGCCGTTGAAGATCTGGATCCGCTCTTTCTCGCCTTCCAGAATCCGCGTGTGTACGTCGACCGTATCGCCGATGCTGAATTCGGGCACGTCAGCCTTCAGGCTGCTCTTTTCGACTAGTTCCAACGTTTGCTGACTCATGATCTGGTAACCCTTCGTAAATGCGTTCGTGCCCGGCTGCGAAATGCGTCAGACGGTCGAACCGCGGTAACTTGTAATCTAGTGTAGTGCCTCAATAATCCGGGAATATATTTGCTTGCTTGTGTGGAAGTGGGTGCATCAGGAGGATGTTCCCATGCGAGTGGCACAAGCGATTGTGATTACTGACGAAGAGCGGCGTACGCTCAAGCGCTGGGCGCGCGGACGAACGACCCCGGCAAGACGGGTGCTGCGGGCCAAGATTGTACTGTTGGCGGCGGCTGGCAAGTTGAACCAGGACATTGCCGCAGAATTGAGCACCGGAATGAAGACCGTCTGCCAGTGGCGAAATCGATTTGCCAAGTCGGGGCTGGCCGGCATCGAGAAAGACGCGCCGCGAGGCGGCAGGCCCGCCACAGCGCGGAGCGAGGTGGCCGCGGAGATTGTTCGCAAGACGACCACGGAGAAGCCGCCGGCAGCAACCCACTGGAGCACCCGCACGCTGGCCGCCGAGTTGGGCACTTCGCCCGCGATGGTGCAGCGAGTATGGAAAGCCAACGGCTTGCAGCCGCACCGGGTGAAGACGTTCAAGCTCTCGAACGATCCGCGATTTGCCGAGAAGCTGGTCGATGTGGTCGGCTTGTACTTGAACCCGCCCGAGCATGCGAT
>JANNQN010000124.1:0-18713 GCA_031400775.1 Planctomycetia bacterium
CCGCGATCGCCCGGCTGGTAGGCGCGTGATGTTGTCGGCGCACTACTTTGCTTGGACGATCCCAGAAGTGTCCGAATTCCAGATGAATTCTCCGGCTGTCCGAAAGCAGAACCGTGGGGCAGCAAGCCGCAAAACCGAGCCCAGGCCTCGATCCATTCCTCCAACTCAACGACGCTTCGTGGCTCAATGAAGAAGCCGTTGGTCACCGCCTCGGCTACAACATTGTGCCACCGTTGACGCCAATCCGAGGGCAGGCGCGCTTGAAAGAGGATCGCCAGGAAGTCATCGAGATCGTTCGCAAACGGCTGTAGCGCCGCTTCGATCCGACGATGGATATCCGCCAGCAGGAGCCGCTGGTCTTCCGCGATCTGTTTGGAAAAGTCCATGGTCCTATCCAAAGTGAGAGGCGCGACCGCGGCCAACTCGCCGATTGCATGCAGGGCCAACAAAAAAGCCCGCCGCGCTCGAACGCATTGAAAATGCGCTCAAGGGCGACGGGCCCATTCGGATACCCGCTCTTAGTGGCAGGCCCCGCACAATACCCGTGGACAAGCAATTGAAGGATGAGTCGATGAACTCGTGTTCACAACTCAATGAGGGAAGTCTAACAAAGGCGCGCGACGATTTCTGCGCCTGAAATTAGGCCACTCGCTATAGAGTCCCGCGACTTGTGTTCGGAAGCGTGCCGCCAGCATGCGAGTCAACCCAGCAAGTCCCGGTTCGCCTCGGTTGCGTGCCCCTAACGGCCCGGTTACAGTCAACGTTGGTCCGTCGCCGTTCCACCTCCAAGCTATAGTTTCAATGCGTCTGGGTTCTCGGCCGCTGCGACTCCTCGCCGTCCAAAAATGCCGCCAAGCCGTGCTGTAGGAATCGACCTGGGAACGACTTCGGCCGCGATCGCTCGCGTCGACGAATCGGGCCGCACGGCGATGCTTCGCGACGCGCAGGGCGATTTGCTGATACCCAACATCGTGTTCTTCGAGGACGAGGAACTGGTGTTCGGCCGCGCCGCCAGGCAGGCCGACGTCTCGCAACCCAACCGCGCCGGCGAATGGGCCAAAGGCGCCCTGGGCCAGGCCTTCAGCTCGCGGGCCATCGGTGGCGAATTGCTGCCGCCTGAAGTGATCGAAGGCTGCCTGCTCAAACATCTCTGCGCCGATGCGCGGGTCGTGGGCGCAGCGCCGGCGATCGTGCTGGCAGCGCCGGCCTGTTTCGATCAGGCCCAGCGCCAGGCCTTGGCCGATTCCGCTCGCATCGCGGGGCTGGATTTATTGGGCATTCTCAACGATCCGCTGGCCGCGGCGTTGGCCTTTGCCGAAAACCAAGGCTATCTCACTAAGGGCGCCGCAAAGCCGGGCTGCCGTATTCTCGTCTTCGATCTGGGGGGCGGCACGCTCGACGTGGCGATCGTCGAGATCAAGCCCGGGCGGGTCCGCACCATGTCGGTGGGCGGTGACGTGTCGCTGGGCGGTCGCGAGTGGGATCTACTGTTGGCCGAACATCTTGCCGGCGAGTTCAACAAGCAATTTGGCGAGGACCCGCGCCACGACATGGTTAGCGTGCGTCGATTGGTCGAGGCGGCCGAAGAAGCCAAGCAGGCGCTCACCGCCCGCCAGCAAGCCCGCGTTCACGTCGAACGCGGCGAGCACGCCGCCGACGTCACCATCACCCGGCAGACGTTCGACGAGATCACCGAGCATCTGCTCACCCGCGCCAAACGGATTACCGAAGAAACTCTGTCGCACTCGGGGCTGGCCTGGCGCGATCTCGCGCACCTGCTTCTGGTCGGTGGCGCAACGCGGATGCCGATGATCGGCAAGATGCTGGAATCGCTGACCGGTCTGAAGCCCGCGCCGCAGGTGCATCCCGAGGAAGCCGCCGCCCGCGGCGCGGCTGTCTATGCCGAGCGATTGTTGGCGACACGCGACAAGCGGGCGTCGAACCTCGAGATCGAATTGACCGATCTCACGGCCCGCAGCCTGGGTGTGGAGTGGATCGATCCGGTCACTTGTCAGGCCGAGAACGTGGTTCTCATTCCGCGCGGCACGGAACTGCCCTGCGGCACAGTCTCGCGGGCGATGACGTCGACCGACGGCGAATCCTCCGTGGCGGTGCAACTGCTCGAAGGCGAGGGCCGTCGTGCGGAAGACTGTTCGCGGATCGCCGAAGTCATGATTCAAGATCTGCCGCCCCGCTTGCCCAAGGGCTCGTCGATCGAAATCCAGTATCAGTACACCGCGGCCGGACAATTTCAGGTGGCGGCGAAGCTGGAAAAATCCGGGCAGGCCCTGCCGGTCGCGATCGTGTACAAATCGCGAATGTCCGCCAGCCAGGTGGAAGATTGGCGCACTTTGCTGGCGGGTCGCGCCGGGCTATCGCGCATCCTGACGCAACTGGCCCGACATCGGAGCGAGCGGGGCGAGCCGGCGGAGCATGCGGCGCCGGCGGCGGTTGTTTCCACAGCGCCTGTCCCGGTGGCGACCCCAGCGCTTGCGCCCGCCATGAAAGCAACGATCGGCGTGATCGAGGACATCAACCTGGAAATGCGCGACGCGTCGGCCGCCTCGCGGATGCGAAAGCGGAAGGTAACGCCCCGGAAAATCGCGATTTTGCTGGCCGGTTACGTCGTGTCGGCGGCACTCGGTTTGGCGATAGGGTACTATATATTAATGAGAATCGACCCCAGGTATAACTGGCTTGATCTACGGCTGCCGGGCCTGTCGAGCCCCCCGCCAACCGCTAGCCCGCAGGGCAGTTCCGGCGACGCGTGACGGCCGCCCGGGCTCCGCCGCCGGGGCTGCCCGCAATCGACAAAGTTCACAATCCAATTCTAGCGATACAACAGGCTACAACAGTTTGACGATGCCAAACCAACCGACGCTCGCCGTGGGAATCGACCTCGGAACGACCTATTCGGCCGTCGCCTATATCGACGAAACGGGCCGCCCGGTGACACTGGTCAATGCCGAGGGAGATCTGGTCACGCCCAGCGTGGTGCTATTCGAGGGCAACCAGGCCGTGGTGGGCAAAGAGGCCTTGAAGGCGATCGCTACCGAGGCCGAGCACGTGGCACAATGTGCAAAGCGCGAGCTGGGCGACCGCACGTTTCACAAGCCGCTGCAAGGCCGCCGTTTTCCGCCCGAGGCGCTGCAAGCCTTCGTGCTCAACAAGCTGCGGCAGGATGCCAGTCGCCACATCGGCGATTTCCGCCAGGTAGTGATTACGGTGCCGGCCTATTTCGACGAAGTGCGCCGCAAAGCTACGCAAGACGCCGGTTACATGGCCGGTTTCGAAGTGCTCGACATCATCAACGAGCCCACCGCCGCCGCCATCGCCCACGGCTTTCTGAAAGGCTTTCTCAATCGGTCTGGGGAATCGAACGAGCCGCGCAAGCTGCTGGTCTACGACCTGGGCGGCGGAACGTTTGACGTCACGGTCATGGAAATCAAGGGCAACGAGTTCTCGGCCTTGGCGACCGACGGCGACGTGCAGTTGGGCGGCCAGGACTGGGACCAGCGGCTCGTCGACTACGTGGCTGCCGAGTTCAAGGCTACGTACAAGCTCGATCCGCGCGAGGATCCGAACACGGCCGGCCGGCTGTGGCGCGAGTGCGAGGACGCCAAGCGCACGCTGTCGGCCCGCAGCAAAGTCTCGATCAGTTGCGACTACAAGAGCCAGGCAGTGCGCGTCGAGGTGACGCGGGAAAAGTTCGAGGAGATCACCCAGGATCTGTTGAACCGCACGCAGTTCACCACCAAACAGACTCTGCAGGCCGCCGGACTTCGCTGGAGCGACTTGGACTATGTGCTGATGGTTGGCGGCTCGACCCGCATGCCGATGGTCGCCAAGATGCTGCGCGAGCTGGTCGGCAAGGAGCCGGACGCCTCGGTGGCGGTCGACGAAGCCGTGGCCCACGGCGCGGCGCTGCACGCGGCGATCATGCTGGCCAAGGGGCGCGGCGAAAAACCGCTGCTCGAGGTCCGCAACGTCAACTCGCACAGCCTGGGAGTGGTGGCCACCGACGCGCGCACCGATCGCAAGCGCAACGCGATCTTGATTCCGCGCAACACGCCGCTGCCGGTAACGGCCAAGCGCGTCTTTCGCACGCAAAAGGAATCGCAACAGTCGATTCTCGTGCAGATCGTCGAAGGCGAAAGCGCCTCGCCGGAAGACTGCTCGCAGATCGGCAAGTGCGTGGTCCGCGACCTGCCGCCGGGCCTGCCGGCGCAAACGCCCATCGACGTGCGTTTATCGTACCAGGAGAACGGGCGATTGACAGTCAACGTCAGCGTGGCAGGCACCGGCCGCGATCTGAAGCACGAGATCGCGCGCGACAACAGTCTCACGCCCGAGCAGCTCGACGCCTGGCGGCTGTACATCACCGGGCAGCCCCCCAGCGAGCCGCTCCATCAAGGGGAAATCAGCCGGGAGCCCGCGCCCGAGCTTTCGATCGTCGACGACTCGACGATTGACCTGGAGTAGCGGCTTACTTCATGCCTTCCGGCAGATTGACTCGCGGCGCGACGGGTGAATGCACGAGCGGCGTCAAGAAATCGCAGATCAATTGGTTTAAGCTTTTCTGCGAAACTTCAGCCAATGCGGCCAACTGCCGGTGCATCTCCGGCTCGACCCGCATCAGGAACTTTCCGGAGAACGGCTTCTCCGGAGCTTCGTTTCGCGACTTACAGAAAGCCAGGTAATCGTCAACGGAATCGCAAAAAGCCTGCTTCAATTTGGCGGGATTGCGGCCTTGAAATGTGACCACGTCGCGAACGCCCACGACTTCGCCATGGAACAGATTGGCCGCTGGGTCGAACTCGGCCTTGCCGAAGTAGCCCTTGTAAGGTCCACAGACGTAAATGCACTGCTCTTTGACTTCGTTCATGGTGCTATTCCTTCACGGCGCGATGCCGGCCTCCCTCAAAAAACGTCGCATGGATCGCAGGGCTCCCTTGTCCGTTTCAGGTTGCGGATGCGGGCGATGAAAGACCGCTCTCACGCCGTTCAATGCCACCCGAACTCGCGAGCCAGAACCTTCGGAAATCTCCGCGCCTCTTGCGGCGAGCAAAGCTTCAATGTCGCGCCATTTCACGTTCGCCCGTGTGGGCTCAGCAAATATCGCTGCAAGGGTTCGGTCGTGCTTCGTCACATGCTGAATAGTATCTTTAAATGATACTATAGTCAAGCCGAGCAAGGCGCCCGTTCCGCTCGGCTATACTGGGCCTATGAACGAAGGACCACGAAAAGCGCCCCCACGGCCGACCATCTTAGAAGACTTTCTGGCGTCTCTCCTTAAGAGTCAGTTGGTCGACACTCGCATGCTCTTTGATGCAATGGACGCCATTCAACTACGCCAGCGTCCGCAAGGGGGAAGGGCGCGGCTATGTGAATATTTCATCGCGCGCGGAAGCCTGACCGAGTGGCAATGCGATAAGCTAAAATGTGGCAAGTATACGGGATTCTATGTCGGGCAATTTAGGCTGCTCGATCGGCAATCTGAGTCCTGCTATTTGGCCGAAGACCGCGTAACTCACCAAAGAGTTACGCTTGAGGTTCGACTGAATTCACCTGGACCGGGTCGTATTGAATTCAAAGTCACAGGTGCTTCCGATTGGATACCCATTTCCGAGAATCCAAATTCAGTCTGACGCACTACCTCGTCTCCTGCCAATTTGCCGGCTGGCCATCCGGTTATCTATACTAGCTGGATTATTCCCTTGGCCTGCCAACACGCTCGCGCACTTGCGAGTAATTTGCCCGCCCGCAGGATATACCTCACGCCCGCAGGATTTGCCTTTCGATGACTAATCGCTCTCGCCGAATTGTACTAGCCGTTGCGCTATCGGTCTGTTTGACAACGCCGGCCCTGGCCCAGTTGTCGCCCGACGCCGAATTGAAAACACTCAAGGCGCCGCCGGGCTTCGAGGTTTCGCTGTTTGCCAGCGAGCCGATGATCACCAACCCGGCCGCGATCGACGTCGACACGCATGGCCGCGTGTGGGTCGCCGAAATCCAGTGGTACCGCGGCGGCGCCAAGAATCCGCCGGCCGACAAGATCAAGGTCCTGGAAGACACCGACGGCGACGGCCGCGCCGACAAAGTAACCGTGTTTGCCGACGGACTCTTCGCCCCGATGAGCGTGTGCGTGGCCGGCTCGCGGGTCTACGTGGGCACGAGCCCCGACTTGTGGGTCTACGACGACAAGAATGGCGATCTGGTCGCCGACGGGCCTCCCACCCGGCTGTTGACCGGCTTCGGCGGACACAACCACGATCACGGCGCTCACAGCCTGGTGCTGGGTCCGGATCACAAGTGGTGGATGTCGCACGGCGATCAGGGTTTCGACGTCCGCGGCGTCGATGGCTCGCGCATCAAGTATCAATGGGGCGCGGTGCTCCGCGGCGAGTTGGACGGCAGCCAGTTGGAAATCGTGGCCGCCAACTTCCGCAATCCCTACGAGGTCTGCGTCAGCTCTTTCGGCGAGTCCTATCTGAGCGACAACGACAACGACGGTAACGAAAGCGTTCGTATTTGCTGGATCATGGACGGCGGAAACTACGGCTGGTTCGGCGGTCCGCCCTTTGGCAAGCAAGATCTCGCCGACCGGCTCTCGCCCGAGACACCTTTCCGAGAGCACTGGCACTTTCGCGGCTTCATTCCGGGCTACGTGCCGGCCACGCTGGTCACCGGCTTTGGTTCGCCCACCGGCATCTGCTATTACGAGGGCGATGCGTTTGGCCCCCAGTACAAGAACGCGCCCTTGCACACCGACGCCGGCCCGCGCGAGTGTCGCGTCTATCGCCATCGTCCTGACGGTTTCGGCATGGCCGCCACGAGCGAGGTCTTTTTGAGCAACGAGGGGGACAACTATTTTCGCCCCGACGATATTTGCGCCGCGCCCGACGGCCGGCTGTATGTTTCCGACTGGTATGACGGCGGCGTTGGCGGGCACGGCTACAACAACCCGGATCAGGGCCGCATCTTTCAACTCGTTCCGGCCGGAAAGAAACTCGCCCGCCCCGACAAGCCGGGTCCCTATGCCAACGTCGCCGATGCGATCGAGGGTCTGAAAAGCCCCAACTTGGCCACGCAGTTTCTGGCCCGCGAGCGATTGCTGGCCGATCGCGCGGCCAGCCTGCCCGCGCTAATTTCGCTCGTGGCCGATGCTGAGCCGAACAATCGGGCCCGGGCCTTATGGGTGTTGGATCGATTGGGAGACGAAGCTCGCGAGGCGGTGGTCGCGCAGTTGCAAAACGACTCGGCTGAATTTCGCGCCCTGGCTGTGCGCATCTTGCGTCGGCACGGCCAGCAATACGCCGATGCAATTTTGAAATTATCGGCCGATCCGTCCCCCGAGGTGCGGCGCGAGGTCTTGCTGGCTATCCGCACCCTGGAAGGAGCGCCCACCGAGGAAGCGCTCGCTCGAATGGCCGCGAGCTTCGACGGGTCGGACCGCTATCAGCTTGAGGCGCTCAACATCGCGGTGGGGGACCGCAAAACACAGTTGCTCGAGCGATTGGAGAAGGCCGGTCCGCTGCCGGCCAATCAGTTTGCGCTCTTGCAATTGCTGAGTCCCGAGCGCGCCGCCGTCAGTTTGCTGGCCCGGCTGAGCCAGGCCAATTTGAGCCAAAAGGACACGCGCGTCGTCTTGGATAGCGCCGTCAATATCCCTTCCGTCGACGCCGCCTGGGCGCTGGTGAAATTGTCGGAGGACAGGGCGACGCCCGCCGCGCTCCGCCGCGAGGCCCTCCAGCGAGTTGTAGCCAACGTCCAGCAGCGAGGCCCCTGGGCGGCGATCGCCGAAGAGGAACGGTTCATCTCCGCGCTTCGCTCGCTATTGGCCGATGCCGAATTGCGCTCCTCGGCGCTGTCGGCGATCGACAAGTTGCACGTCTCGACCTTGGGCGGCGACGTGCTGGCGTTGGGCCGAGATGACTCGCAGAGCCGGACGGCTCGCGAGCAAGCCATCAAGGTCGCGGCCCGATTGAAGCCCGAGGGAGTTGCCGAGGCATTGCGCTCTCTGCTCTCGAATCGCGAACCGGCGGTCGCGCGAGCGGCGTTGGCCGGACTGGTCGAAGTGCAGGACATCCGCGCGCTGCGCGAGGTTTTATGCGGCGAGACGTTTCCGC
This sequence comes from Planctomycetia bacterium, assembly GCA_031400775.1. Taxonomy (GTDB): domain Bacteria; phylum Planctomycetota; class Planctomycetia; order Pirellulales; family PALSA-1355; genus PALSA-1355. The sequence goes on from JANNQN010000124.1 coordinate 8,130, forward strand.
CCGAGGTCCGCCGCTGGGCCGCCGAACGATTGGTCGACTCCACGGGCGGCGCGATTGTGCTGTTGCGATTGATCGACGAAAACGAATTATCCAGCGATTTGAAACAGTGCGTCATCGCCAAGGCGGTCGCGCATGCCGACTCGAACGTGCGCGTGTTGTACGAAAAGTTTATTCCCGTCGCCGAGCGGCCGCAGAAGCTGGGCCAGGCAATCTCGGCCGACGCGATTCTGGCCTTGAACGGCGACGCGAACCGCGGTCGCGGTATCTTTTTCAAGAGCACCGCGGCCCAGTGCAAGCAGTGCCACGCCGTGCAAAACTTCGGCGGCACGCTGGGTCCCGAGTTGAGCCAGATTGGCAAGAAGTACGAACGCAAGACCCTGCTCGAGACCATCATCGATCCCTCGAAAGCCATCGCGCCGGAGTTCGTTCCGCAACTGCTCGAAACCAAGAGCGGGCAGGTCTATGCCGGCTTTCTCGTGGAGAAGACCGCCGACCACGTCGTGCTCAAGGACGTGAACAGCCGGCTGGTGCGCGTCGACACCGACGAGATCGAAGCCATCGTGCCGCAACAGAAATCGTTAATGCCCGAGCTGGTCTTGAGCGAAGTCACGGCCCAGGACGCCGCCGACTTGCTGGCCTTCCTGGCTAGTCTGAAGTAGCCCGGCCAGCATCGCCCCCAGCTCGTTCCCGCCGCTCGTTTGTTTGTCGAGATGAAACGCCGTGCAAGCAATCTTTGAATCGCTGCCAGCCCGAGGGCGCCGGTATCAGCTAATGCTGGCTGCCGCGCTTGTGGCGAATTTCGCGAACTTTTCCGCCGCCCAGGCCCTCTCGCCGGCCGAATCGCTCAAGCGCTTCAAGATGGCTGAAGGGTTCGAGGTGCAGCTATTCGCCAGCGAGCCGATGGTCCGCCAACCGGTGACCATGACCTTCGACGCCCGCGGCCGAATGTGGGTGATTCAATACCTGCAATATCCCACGCCCGCCGGACTCACGCCGGTAGAAGTCGACCGCTACCTGCGCACTAAATACGACCGCGTGCCCGAGCCACCGCCGCGCGGTCCGCGCGGCGCCGACAAGATCACGATCCTGGAGGACACCGACGGCGACGGCCGGGCCGACAAGGCCAAGGATTTCGTCGGCGGATTGAACCTGGCCACGGCGCTGGCCATCGGCGACGGCGGAGTTTACGTCGGCCAGGCGCCATACTTGCTGTTTTATCCCGACGGTAATGGCGACGACGTGCCCGACGGCGATCCCGAGGTGTTGCTCGAAGGCTTCGGCATGGAGGATGCCCACGCCGTGGTCAACTCGTTGCAGTTTGGCCCGGACGGCTGGTTGTATGGAGCGCAGGGCAGCACCGTGACGGCCGACGTTCGCGGCATCGGCTTCCAGCAAGGCATCTGGCGCTACCACCCACGCACGCGACGCTTCGAGCTTTTCTCCGAAGGGGGCGGCAACACCTGGGGGCTCGATTTCGACCGCCATGGCAACGTCATCGCCGGCACGAATTATGGCGAGCGCGTCTGCCTGCACCAGGTGCAGGGCGGCTATTACGTCAAAGGTTTTTCCAAGCACGGGCCGCTGCACAATCCTTACACCTATGGCTACTTCGAACACGCCACGCACCAGGGCCACGCCGGCGGCCACGTCACCTGCGGCGGAATCGTCTACCAGGGCGGAGCCTATCCGCGCGAATTCGAAAACACCTACCTCGGCGCCAATCTGCTCTCAAACGCCCTCTATCGCAGCGCCATCGAGTCGGACGGCTCGACGTTCAAGACCCGCTATCTCGACACGCTGTTGTCGACGGACGATATCTGGTTTCGCCCGATCGATTGCTTGACCGGTCCCGACGGATCGGTGTTCGTCGCCGACTGGTACGACCAGCGCGCCAACCACGTCATTCCAGAGGACACGTGGGATCGCAGTAATGGCCGGATCTGGAAGATCGTCTGGCGCGAAAAACCACCCGCGGCGAACAGCTCGTTTGACCTGGCTAAGCGATCGAGCGACGAGCTTGTCGATCTGCTGTCGCATGCCAATGCCTGGTGGCGCCGCGAAGCGCGGCGAATTCTGTCCGAGCGGCGCGACCCGGCCGTAATCGCGCGGCTACGGAAAATGATCGAGCGAGCCGGCGAAGAACCTTTGGCGCTCGAAGCACTGTGGGCTTTGTATGTCAGCGGTGGTTGGAACGATGCGATCGCGCTTGAGCTGCTGGATCATCCTAGTGCCGACGTGCGAACGTGGACGGTACGCTTGATTGGGGATGACCGTCGTGAGTTGCCACCTGAGATTCGGGCCCGATTCCTCAAGCTGGCCGACGAGGAACCGAGCGTCAGTGTCCGCAGCCAGTTGGCGGCCACCAGCAAGCGGCTCATCGGCGGCGACGCGGTACCGCTCGTGGCCCGGTTGTGGCGCCGCGCAGAGGACACGCGCGATCCGCACATTCCACTGCTATTGTGGTGGGCCATCGAAGACAAAGCCATCTCCGACCGTGAAGCGATTCTGGCCTTGCTGGCCGAGAAAGAGACCTGGCAACTGCCGCTGGTGCGCGAGGTGATCGTCGAGCGATTGGCGCGGCGTTATCTGGCCGAGCGAAGCGATGCCGGCTATGGAGCCTGTGCCGCGCTACTTTCAATGGCTCCCACGCAAGAGGCCGCGCTGGCGCTGGTCGCGGCCATGGAGGGCGACTTTTCCGGCCACCCGCTCGAGCAAGTGCCCGCGCCGCTGGCCGCCGCGCTGGCCAGGCTGTGGCAACAGGAAGGTTCGGATCCGACGCTGACTCGCTTCGCGCTGCGACTGGGAAGCCGCGAGGCGTACGCCAGGGCCCTGGCGCGGCTAGCCGATCGAAGCGAACCGCCAACCGTGCGATTGCCCTTCATCTCGGCGGTGGGACAGGCCGGTCGCGACGACGCGCTGTCGTGCTTATTGCCGCTATTGGACGAGACAGGGTCGCAGACCGAGACGATCCGTATGGCGGCGTTGGCGGCACTCGAACACTTTTCCCACGACATCGTGGCTCGCGAGGTGGTCGCCAGATATGCCGGCTTTTCGCCGCCGCTGCGCAGCCGGGCCGTGGCGCTGTTGTGCAGTCGCGGGTCGTGGTCGCACCAGTTGGTCGAAGCCGTGACGGCGGGCAAGATCGATCCGGTTGACGTGCCGATCGATCGGATCCGGCAGATGCTGGCCCATCACGACGAGGAACTGGCCCGGGCAATTGAAACCCGCTGGGGAAAAATTCGGCCGGCCACGCCGGGCGAAAAGCAGGCCTACGTGCCCGTGATGGGACGCATGCTGAACGAGGGTCCTGGCGAGCTGGCCAACGGGCAGAAGCTGTTCGTCAAGCACTGTGCGACCTGTCACACGCTGTTCGGCGAAGGCAACAAGGTCGGTCCCGACTTGACGAGCGCCGATCGCCGCAATCGCGATGCCCTGCTAATCAACATCCTCGATCCCAGCGGCACGATCCGGCCCGAGTATGTTTCGCAAACGGCCCTGCTCACCGATGGCCGTGTATTAACGGGCCTGGTCAGCGAGTCGGGCTCGGGGCAGCTCACGTTCGTCGACGCCAAGAATCAGAAAGTCACGGTAGCGCGCAACGAAATCGAGGAGATCAAGCCGGCCGATCAGTCGCTGATGCCCGAACGGCTGCTGGAGACCTTGACGCCGCAGGAAGTCCGCGACCTGTTTCGCTATTTGCAATCGGACGCTCCGCCGGCGGCGACCGGCGGCAAGTAGCGCTGCTCTTCGATGGCAGCGTCGCGCTCGAGGCTGGCGTCTCGTGCAGCCGTCATTTGCAGCCGCAACGCCAATTCGCTATTGCGACGCCGCACCGCCCGGACCGCCTCGCGCTGGCGGTCCTGGTCGGCTCGCACGCGGCACGCGCGGCAGGGAGAATAGACCCGGCCGCCGCACCCGCCACAGCGCACGATCGGACCCAGCGGCTCCAACTCGCTGGCCCGAGCGGCCAACCGCGCTTCGTAATCGGCCCGCCGGCCCCTGGCGATCGCACTGACCGTGGCCCGACTGATGCCGACGAAGGCGGCGATTTTTCGCTGCGAGAGCCGCCCTTCGAGCAGCAAGCGTTCCGCTTCTTTGACTTTTGCCATCGCCAACATCGGTCTTCTCCCGCTCGCCTTGTGCTCGGTTGGTCCAAGTCGGTCGCGTCGGTCGTCGTCGCCGGTCGTCACGGTCAGTCTTCCAAGTCATCCGGCTCCTGCCAGAAGTCGCCATACTCGGGCTCGGGCTCCTCGTCGTCCTCGTCGAAATCTGGCGGATCCCAGGCTTCGTCGGTCGGATCGAGCTCCGAGTCGTCCTCCCCGAAGTTGGTATCGTTGAGATCGGGGTCTTCCTCGGGGCCTTGGAATGGCCCTTGCGCCTTTGGCACTCGCACGAGTTGCGGGCAAGCGAGCGACAATTGAATTCGTTCCACTGTGCGGACCTCCGTGGTTTAGGCTCGCGCTGGCGGGTCCTGGCGGGCTACGTTGCTGGGCTGCTCAGCTCGAGTGGCCGCATCCTAAAACAAGAAGTGGCCATATTTCAACCATAATTTTGGTCATAATTATGATCTATTTATGCTGAGTTATGGACCATGGCTCTAATAATTTGCAAAATAACCCGCAGGAAACTCGACAGAGTGGGTCCCGAATGGCTACGATTGAGATTGTTGTTCTGACCGGAAATGATCCAAAATATTGTCTTTTTGAGGTGACCGGAATTATGACCCTGGTGCCGTACGATCCCGACCGCCTCGACAAGTTGGCGCTCCGCGTGTTCGACCTGTGCGTGCGGATCCGGAAACTGGCCAACCACTGCCGCGAGGAGCAGCTTCCGCCGGTCGAATTGCACGATCGCAAAACGCTGGAATGGCTCGATAAGCTGGAGGACTGGCTCTATCGGGCCGAGGCCGAGGTGAATCGCCGCGTTCACAAGCACCACGGCGAGCGGCGCGCGCGGGAGGCGCAATCGGTGCGACCGAAATAGTTTTGCAATTTGCCGGCTCGGCGGCATGAGCCGCGCTCAGCGTTTAGACGCTTTGAGGCCTGCGCAAACTTTTCCAGCCACGGCCGGGCGCGCCGATTTCTCTCTCAAAATCGCGGCCGCGCGCCGAGTTCGAGCCAGGCGGGCGCGGCAGTCGAATAGAGATACTGGGTGCGAGCATCGCCTTCGCGCCCCGTCATCGGCGAAATTCGACACCATGCCACTTGAAATCATCAACATCGTGATCAGTCTGGCCTTCCTGGCCGTCTGCGCCCTGGTCAGCAGCGTGCTGGTGCGGCAGCTTTAACGAGTCGCCGACACGCAGCTCTATGCGCCGGCTGACAGATGCCAGCGCTGCGTCCTCTCGACAACGAGTCGGCCCCCTCGCCAGCCGCCATCGCGCTCGCGCAGCGTGTGGCCTACTTTCTGACGCTGACAAGCCTATTGTGCTGTCGGTAAACTGACCAAACGTTCGTCAACCCGTTCGCCCGGCGATCTTCAAACGATCGCTCGAAAACAAAAGGGATGACCTCGTCCTCGCGCGGGTATTGTGCGGGGCTTGCCGCATCGCGGCAGGTATCCAATGGGCCCGCCGCTTACGCAGTGCGCAATTTTTGCGCGCTGCGTAAGCGGCGGGCCTTTTTTCGTTGCATCCCTACATAAACCACTTGGAGACAATCGCCCATGGATCCACACAACCCCGTCGATCCCGATGACGTACTCCCCCAGGAAGCCGCCGGTAAGCAATCGCAAAACCGCTCAGACACCGAACCGGCGGCGGACACGCAGCCGGCGGCGCTCGCCCCAAAACGGCCAATGGCCGACCCTGAAGGAGACGACAGCGGGGCGCCTGACCGCGAATTGATTGACGATCTCGAGGCGGTCGATTCGGACCCGCGTGCATTGCCGTCGGCAACCGAAGCGCGCGAGTCGAATCTCGGGTCGAATTCATCCGACGGCGCCGACTTGGGTCCGAACGACGCCACGCCCGAACCGCCGGCGGCGTTCTTCGATTCGACACCCGCAGCGACAACCGACGACGCCAGTCTCGATGCGGAGCAAGGGGCTGCTGTCGAGCCGGTCAATGCCCCACCACTTGACCTCATCCAGCCGCCCGGAAATCGGAGTTCGGACTCGTCCGCCGAACTCGCAGCACCGCAAGGTGCCTGGCCGGAATCCAACGCCGAAGTTCCAGCCGTTGGGACACCAGCCTCTCAACCATCATTTGACCTCGGCAACGCTGGCGCACGAGCTGCCACCGCTCCCATGGATTCGATCGCGGATTACGTAGGTCCGCTCGTCGAGCCCAATGCATCGCACGAGAGAAAGTTCGACGACGGCGGCAAACACGGCCACGGATCGATCGCCGATGTTACGCACACCCCCTCGGATCCGCAACCCGAGACTGCGCCCGTCAAACAAAAAGAGGACGCGAACCTGCGCGCGGAGATCGATCGCTTTATCGAGAGCTTCAACGACTACAGCTCGCGAACTCGCGCTTTGCTTTCGCCGGCACCCGACGGCGGACCGCCGATGGCGCGGCCGATCGTGCTGGTCTCGCTTGCCGAGGAGCAGATGCAGGGGATCACCAACGAGGCATTGGCGGAATCCGGATCGCGCCTGGCCAAGACAGCCGCGGAGGTTGCCGAGGACAAGGTGAACGAGGCCTTCTGGCTTCGCGACTGCGAGATGCGAGCCTTGTATCGAGGACGGTAGGCGGTGAGGCCGGAGGGACGTGAATTTCTGCCTTTCGTTTCCGACGTCCCGCCTCCAGCCTCTGGTTTCCAGCCTGTCCCGGAATTATTCCCCATGGATTTCAGCAAACAGATCGCGGAAGACCAGCGGCTCCTGCTGGCGGATATCCATCGTCGGATCGAAGCCGCGCTCCAGCCCTTTGCGAATGACCTCGATGACTTCTTGGCGATCCTCTTTCAAGCGCGCCTGCCCTCGGATTGGCGTCAACGGTGGCACGACTTCGTCGCCGACCAGACGGCCGAGGGATTCTTTGTGAAGGCCGAGAGCATTCGCGAGTTGGAGGACTGGATCGAAGCCTGGGCCAGATTCTGCGGCCTGCTGCCGCACGGTTCTGCTTTCGGACAGCCGGAGAATCCATCTGGAATTCGGACACTTCTGGGATCGTCCAAGCAAAGTAGTGCGCCGACAACATCACGCGCCTACCAGCCGGGCGATCGCGGCGCGCCGATCATGCTAGCGAGTGTTCGGCCGGGCGGACAGGGCACGACACCGCCCGCTCCCGCGCAACCGAAGCCTGCTGCTACTTCCAAGCCCGCCGCTCCAGTTCAACCAAATCCGCCCGCGCCAACAGCAAAGTTCAACGATGACGGCGTCGAGGTGGCCGGCCCTGGTCCCGACACAACCGTGTGGTATCGACTCAAGGTTCGCAAGGCGCTCGAGATCTTGGATCCTCGAATTGCCCGCTGGTGGCACGCAAACAGCGTCAGCGGACTGGTTCGCTCGCGTGCGGCTGCGTTTTGGCAATCATCCCCGTACAGCCTGATGGAGGGCGGAAAGCAGCCGGTCATCGTTGTTGACGAGCATTACACCGCCGGCCAAACGGCGCAAGCCATCATCACCGAGGTCGCGGGCGGTTGGTTCGCGGACTCGATCGGCGCGTATTACGAAATGTATCGCCTTGTGCAGACGGGCGACGTCGAGGAGTTCCGCAAATGGCAACTGGGCGCCGTCAAGGAAGCGGCACGCTTGGCCAGCCAGTTGGCCGAGATGTACGTCAGCGGCATCGCCACGCTCACGCCCGCCGGCGATTTGGTGCTATTCACCACGGACGTGATGGAGCGCGGGCTGAAGCTCGACCAGCTCGTAAACTTGCTGCCGCTGTTGGCTCATCTACCGGTCGTTGCAGCCGTCGTCATCAAGTTTGGCAAGAGGCAACTAAGACTCCCGAAGCAACTGGTTCGCGATATTGAAAAGCTGAGTATTGAGCAACGTACCATCCTCCTGGCAAAGGCTGCAGCGGCCAAGACCGACGAGGAAGCCGTCGCTACAATCAAGCGCGGCGTCGAGGCCGCCACAGAAACCGAACACCACATTGCCACCAACAAGAACTGGATATCGACGCTACGCGGTGGACCGTGGAGTCCGAGATTTGAGAAGCTCTTCAAGAAAGCCGGACTCACACTTGAGGACGCTGCGAATAAAGTTCGAATTCCGGCGCATCGCGGCCCCCATCCCGAGGCGTATCATGACGAAATCTATTTTCGCCTGACGCGAGCAACGCGTAACAAACGTGGAATCGCATACAAGAATGCACTTTTGAGTGAGCTGCAATTGATCGCGCACGATGCCAGCTCGCGAGGAACAAGATTGAATCGTTTGTTGACAGAATAAGAGTCCGTCAGGAGATGACCGGTGTTTCTGAATAGTTCCAAGCCAAAAAAACTGTTCCAAATTCGTCCTGACCACATTCAATTTCCCGACCAATGGTTCTTAGATGATCCAGAAACTGCCGACGGCCTAGAGATCGATCCTCGCGACTTTACCGATGGAGTTCCCTACCGCGGGCCGGTGCCATCCGTAGCGAATATTGGGAATCCAGGCAAAGAGCTGGCGTTTAATCTCGGCGCCTTTGATATGCCGGTCGTATCTGCGGCCGTGGCAGAGATCATATGGCGAATCGCACCGCTGGACGTGCAATGTTTTTCGATCCACATCCCAGGCGCGGCCGTCACTTACCACATCCTCAATGCCGTCTACTCGCTGGACTGCTTGGATGAAGCACGGTCCGAGTTCACCCGCTGGCAAGAAGGTGACCATCGGTCCGATCTGATTGGCCAGTATCATATGATCTCCACAATTCGCATCGATTCGCTCCGCACTCAGGATCATCACATTTTCAGAATCCTCAATTGGCCCGTCGCGCTGCTAGTCTCCGACACAATTAAAGACGCATTGGCTGACATTCCGAACCTGGGCGTCGTTTTCAAGCAAGCTTCTTGACGCCACGTCAGTTTGCTGGGCAAGTAATCGTCAGGATCAAACAATGTTTCAGAGTTCAGGCTATCCAAAACAACTGTACCAATTGCTTCCTGACCATATCCAGTACCCCGATCAATGGTTCTTGGACGACCCGCTGACTGCCGACGGCCGAGAGATTGATCCTCGCGAGTTCGTCGATGGAGTTTCCTATGACGGTCCGGCGCCAGCCGTCGCATCCATCGGGAACGCGGGCAGGGAACTGGCGTTTAATCTCGGCGCCTTTGACATGCCAGTCGTATCAGCAGTTGTGGCGGACATCGTCTGGCGGATTGCCCCCCTTGACGTGCAATGTTTTACCATAGACATTCCAGGCGCAGTCGGCTCCTATCAAATCCTTAATGCAGTCTGCTCGCTCGATTGCCTGGATGAAGAGCGATCCGAGTTTACACGATGGCAAGCATGTGATCACCGGTCCGACTTGATCGGCCAATATCGTATGATCTCGACGATCCGCATCGACCCACTCCGTACTCACGATCATCACGTCTTCAGAATCCGCAATTTTACCATCGCGCTATTGGTCTCGGAAACTGTAAAAGACGCGCTCGTTGACATCCCAAACTTGGGGGTCTTGTTCGATCCGGTCTAGCAACGGTGGGTCGCGCACTGGGTCCACCAAAACGGCGACGCAACAGAAGCCACGTTTGAGGCCTGGCTTCGAAGCCGTTACGCTAAGGAAGATCTGGTGGAGAGATTCCCCACAGGTTTATGAGGTCTCAGGAGCAAGCATGCAATTTTACGCGTTGGAGAGATTTCCTCGCGGCGATGCCGACACGTGCTATCGCAAGGAAGATGGCGATAGCGTAGGAGACGTCGCCTCATGTCCAGTGTGCGGCGCTACCGTCAGCATGCTGACCTGGCTGCCACCGTTTCGGGTCGACCTTGAACTCCATGGCAAGGAATTTGGCGATATCGCGTTCGCGCCGGGCGCCGATGATTTTCTTGTGACCCAAAAGTTTCGCGACGTTTATTTCGATCACAAACTCAGCGGTCTGTCGGGTTTCGACCTCGTCGAAGTCCTGGGGATTAAGTCTCGCAGGAAGGAGCTTCCGACACCTCCTGCGTACTTTCGGGTGTCAGTGAGCTACGGCGGCCCCGCCCTCGACTTGATGGCGTCAGGCTTTCAGTGGCACGAGCCGCCGAAATGCATTTTCTGTCGTGAGGCATCAACAATTCGATGGCGAAGGCTAGTTCTCGAAGAAGGAACATTGTCCGGTGAAGACGCGTTCTGTCCGCGCGGGTTGTCAGGAATCGACATGGTATCTCAGCGCTTCAAGGACGTATGCGAGCAGAACGGAATCACCAACGCATTCTTCACGCCGGCTGAAGCCGCTGGTCACGATTTCGAGCCGTGGAATAAGAGCTGAGACCTTCAGTGTATTTCAATAAAGTGCGGCATTGAGAGACCCAGGCTTCGCTCGACACGCCGTCTCCCACGATCCATTACAACACTCGCGCCGCCGCCATCCCCAGGATAACGTCCTGATTGTTGCGCACAAATTGAAGGGGCAGTCCTGGAACTGGTAGAAGTTTGTTTGTCTAGAACGAACCTACCAGCACGAAAGGACTGCCCGATGGACAATGTAGCAG
>JANNQN010000125.1:0-26229 GCA_031400775.1 Planctomycetia bacterium
GCCTGGCAGTGTCCATCCTCTCGGCGGACACTTCCATCAAAGACAACATCCGCGGCAAACGCTACCGCGCATGCCTCAATACCAACACCCTGGAACGAATTCTCCTGGGTTTCGTCGCAAATTAAGATGCGATTGCCGTGGGCTTGCAGAAGAGTTGCTGTTGCACTTCGCGAATCGGCCTCGCGGGAGATGGATCATATTCCCAAGAAAAGTTTAGCCCGACCGCCGTATACGGAGTCTGGGGCAGCAAATCAACGACGTGACCTAGGCGCGATGCCACAAGATCGCCACGCCTTGCTTCATCGCACTTCGGGGCGAGTTGCATTCGGTCTGGGATGACAAGCAAGTCAAACTCGCGCGCCGACACTTGGACAAAAGCTGGCGTGAAGACGCTATCTCCGATGAACTCGGATTCTTCGACAATCCCATTGCGCACTAGCCACAATTGGTTTACGATTGTGACGTTGAACAAATTTGCCGTAACAATCGCGTTTTCAGAGGCGAGGCGCATCTGAGCCTGATTCTTTGGCAAATCGCGTCCCATATGCTGCATAGTACGGACTCAAGCCGACTCATGCAAGGATTCAAGCAAGTAAGTGTAACACACCAAAATGCTTATGGAAACCCTGAAATGAGGCACCAATGCACCCTGCTTGGGCTCAAAAGAACGGAGTTTCCGCTTTGGCAATCAACCGCGCAGCCCTTCAGTCCGAATTGCCGTGGATCTTGATGAACTCGGCACACGGCAGCCGCTGGTAGTCGTGGACTAGCCGCCAGTCCGGGTCGATCAATCAGCGGTACGTGAGTCGCTTGCCTTCCGTCATCGACAGGGCCGCGTCACGGCATTCGCTGTCGTTGGTCTTGCTGGTTATGGCGGACGCTGAATTCATCCACGTACTTTTGCAGGTGCTTCGCGCCGACGTTGTGAAACGATCCGTACTCTCCGCGATTGAGGAGCAAGACAATTCCCACGCTGCTTGATGCGATAGTGCGGCCCAAACCACATTAACCGAACCTACTTGACCACGGTCACGCCGGGCAGCGATTCCTTCAACTTGGCGATGCCGGCGTCGGTCACTTGCGATTGCCAGACGTACAGCTTCTTCAGGTTCTTCAATCCCTTCAGGTGATCCAGGCCGGCGTCGGTAACGGCCGTGCCGTACACGTTCAAGTACTCAAGATTCGCCAGGTCTTTCAGGTGTGCAAGTCCCGCGTCAGTGATCTTGGTTTTTTCCAAGTGCAATCGACTGAGGGTCGCGATGGCGGCCAGGTTTGCCAGTCCGGCATCGGTGATCTGCGTGTCCTTCAAGTCCAATTGCACGACTTTGGGAAGCGCTTTGATACTGGCCAGTCCCTCGTCGTTCAGCGCCGTGCCACCCAGGTGAAAATCGACGACCAGCGAATCGTCGTTCATCGCCAGCGCCATCACGGTGCCGCCGATCTTTTGGATCTTGGCGATCGCCTCAAGAGCCTCGGGCGAGGGCGCGCTGGCGGCGGCCGGGGCAGGCGTGCCGGGCGCGGGGGCCGGCGCCGGTTCGGCTGGCGTCGTCGCCACCGCGGCGGGCACATCGCCCGCGGGCAGCTTGCCGGAAGCAATCAGCTCGCCAAACGTCGGCGACTTGTCATCGCCCGACTTCATGGCAGCCACGGCGTCGAGCGCGGCGATGATTTCGGCGGTACACTTTTCGGCCTCATCCTTGAGCCGCTCGGCCTTGAAATTCTCCTTCTTTAGTAGCGTGCTCAGTTGCTTGCCGTAGGCATTGCGGGCCTTTTTATCCTGGCCCGCCGCGTGGCATACGTTGCACTTGGCGGTTTGCGTCACGAGCACGGCAAACGCTTTGTCCTTTTCTTCGCTTGAGTCGGCTTTTACGTACTTGCCCTGAAACTCCTTGAAGAAAGGTGGCATCGCCTGGGCCGAGGGCGCCCCGCCAATCGCGGATGCCAGGACCACCAGGGCGAAAAAAAGTGCTCGTAGCTGATTCATTGCGGACTCTCCAGAAGCGGCAAGGTACCCGATCCTTTTCCAATCAACCGCCTATTATGGGTTCGAGCAGCCAGCCGCGTCAAATCGCGCCTGGTTCCGGGACCCGACCACTGGCGAAGGGCGTGATTCCCGGCCAATTTCTGGCAAGTCGCAGAGTTGCTGGCGACTCCTCGCCCAGGCGGTTTGCCGCGTGATACGATAGGCACTAGTGGGCGGCGTGCCGCGCGTTTCATGGCTTTCGGGCAAATGCCTTGTGAATCAGTCCCTGGGCGGTCGAAAACGGGTCGCGGTCATCGGCGGTGGCATCACCGGCCTGACGGCCGCGCACCGGCTAATGGAACTAGACCCAGCGCTCGATATCGTGCTCGTCGAGGCCGGCAGCCGGCTGGGGGGCGTGCTCGATACGGTGTGCCGCGACGATTTTCTGATCGAACGCAGCGCCGACAACTTCATCACCAACGTCCCCTGGGCGATCGATTTCTGCCGGCAAATCGGATTTGCCGATCGGTTGGTTCCCACGACCAGCGAGCGGCGCCAGGCGATGGTGGTGCATCGCGGCCGCCTCGAGCGTGTTCCGCCGGGCTTCATGCTGATGACGCCCTCGCGGATCTGGCCGCTGATGACCACGCCGATCTTGAGCCCCTGGGGCAAGCTGCGGCTGTTGGGCGAGCGATTCATCCCGCGACGCACCGACGGCTTGGACGAAAGCCTGGGTTCGTTCGCGCGCCGTCGTTTCGGCCGCGAAACCTTCGAACGGATCGTGCAGCCGCTGGTCGGTGGCATCTATACGGCCGATCCCGAAAAACTCAGCCTGCGAGCCACTCTGCCGCGATTTGTCGAGATGGAGCGCCGCTGGGGGAGCCTGATACGCGCCGCGCGTCACGAACGCACCAACGGAGACGCCGAGGAAAGCGGGGCCCGCTATGGGCTGTTCGTCGCTCCGCGCGAGGGCATGACCAGCCTGGTGCAGGCGATCGCCGCCAGACTTCCCAAGAATTCCGTGCGGCTCAACGCGCCGGTCGAGAAAGTCGCGCGCTTGCCCAATGGCGGATGGAGGCTGCACCTGGCGCGACAGGAAGCGGGCGGCAAAGTGCTCGACTGCGACGGAGTGCTGGACTGCGACGGAGTGATCGTGGCGGTGGGCGCCCCGCAGGCGACGGGCATGCTCGAGTCGCTGGATCACCGGCTGGCCGCCGACTTGAGTCGCATACCCTATGCCGGCACTTCGATCGTCACGCTGGCCTATCGCCGCGAAGACGTTGGACACGCGCTCGACGGATTTGGTTTTGTCGTGCCGGCCGTGGAGAAGCGCAGGATCCTGGCGGGCAGCTTTTCCAGCGTGAAGTTCAGCGGCCGCGCGCCGGCCGATCGGGTGTTGGTGCGCGTGTTCGTGGGCGGAGCCTGTCAAAGCGAACTGGCCGAGTTGGACGACGAGCAACTGGAGCGATTGGCCGTTGAGGAATTGCGTTCGCTTCTGAATACCCGCGGCGCGCCCTTGTTCTCGGATATCGCTCGCTGGCCGCATTCGATGCCCCAGTATCACCTGGGTCATTGCCAGCTCGTTGCCCAGATCGAAGCCAAAGCGGCCGAATGGTCGGCCTTCGAGTTGGCCGGCAACGCCTATCACGGCGTGGGAATTCCCAACTGCATCGACAGCGGCCAAACCGCGGCCGAGCGGGTATATGCGGCAATTTCTTCGCGTGTCGCGCGCTAAGAAACAAGTCCGCGCCGCCGCCGCCATCCGTACATCACGAGTGCGATCAGGCCGACACCGGCTAGCACGATCGAGCCCGGCTCTGGAACGACAATTCCCAGGTCCAGCCCCAGCACACCATTTGGCTCGTCGAACGTAAGCCAGTTGTACGGACCGGCGGACGCATCTAGGATGTCCAATTCGGGGGTGAGTAGCGCGCTGGCGACCAGAAAATTCATGCCGAAAATGCCATCCAATACCAGAGTCTGTTGCGTTTCGGCATCGGTCAACTCGATGTCGGTAACATAGACCGGCGCCCCCAGGTATTTAATATTGTTTGGATCGTTCGGGTCCGAGCTTCCCTCCAGCGTTTGCAGCAGCAGGCTATCGAGGAAGAACCCGGCAACTGTCACAGTGGTACCGACCCCTTGCACCGGCAAAAAAAACTGATTGCCTATGAGAACGCCGGGCGCTTCGGGTAGCGCTAATGGATCGAACAGCTCCAACCGCGGCTCCTCCGAGCCGATGGTGCCCTCGACATATCGCACGTTCAATTTTGCGGCCAAGTCGGTTGATATGAACGATGCAATTGCGCCGGTATCGAATAGGAAGCTGCCTTGGGCGTGTAAACCTCCAAAGCCGATATCAACCATCGGCGTATTGTCTACCGGCGGATTCACCTCGAACGCCCGCACCGGATCGGGCCCAATAAACGGGTTGTGATTTTGCGTGGCCGGCGCCGCGCCGTCGGGCGTGGTCTGCGTGAAGCGATCGAAGTTGCCATAGCTGAGCGCGACGTGATGACTGGTCGTCGGAATGCCGGGATTCGAGTCGGCCTGCGCGGGATCGAACGGAGTGCCGGGATCGTAAATATATGTCTTCATCGGCTCCGGAAAACCAACCGGGACATTGAGGGGCCTGGGATCCATGACTACCGTCTTGCCCATCATCACCGGCATGCCCACGATGTCGATCGGTAGCGACGCCGGGTCGGGCGAAACGTTGGTAGGTCCAATCTGCAACCGCACGGAATTGTATGCCTGGTTGTAAACCGTCGGAAACGTGGCCAGGTTGCCCACGTCCGTATTGCCGTCGGCTGCAACGCGAACGTTGACCGGTTGCGAGACGGCAAACTCGGTGCCGCCGCCGATGGCGACGTCTTCGAACGTCACGCCCGGCGTCCGTGGAACGCTCAGAGCATCCGCTGTCGATTGGCTGATTACAATGCCGCTGGAGCCGGTGTCAAGAAACGCGGTGATGTTGAATAACTTGATGCCGAAGCCTAGATCGAACAGGTAAGGATCTCCGCCGACTTCGGGCTGCAAGATCATTTCCACCTGTGGCTGATCGAAGCCGATCGGGAACACTCCCTCGATGTCCACGGCGAGTGCCGTGGAACCAAGAGCGATGAGCACGGCAATGAAAGCACAAATACCAGGCGGATGGAAACACCGCGGCCGGCTGGTTAAAGTCTGTCGATGATTCATCAATGTATTGCTTCTTCCGTCCGGGCGAGCGCGCTGGTTGCGCGCGACATCGCAATGAGATAAACGAATAAAATGCCATCTGAAACGTGTGGCGAGAGCCGGGCGAGAAGAGAGAACTCTTCGAGACACCGCGAAGTAGCGCACTGGTGCGCTAGCGCGGCGAAGGCTCTGAAATGAAGGTCATTAGCCGAGAGTCAATCTGCGAAACCGGCGACGCGGTTGGCCCCTGAACCCTTACAATAGTCCCCGCCCGCGGAAGGCGTCAAGTCTTTTCGGCCGATTCCCAGCGAATTCGACGGTCGCATTGCCGAACCCGACTGTGTACGATAGCCGTCTCGATGGCTCGACGACGGTAAAAGCTCGGATCGTCCCCTGCCCAAATTGAAGCCTCCCGCCCCCAGGAATCCGCTGCATGAACGCTGCGTCCACGCGATGGTATCACGAGCTGAACCGCTACCACTGGTTTGTGTTGATCGTGGCGGCGCTCGGCTGGCTTTTCGACACCATGGACCAGCAGTTGTTCAATCTGGCCCGAGCCCCGGCCATGACCGAGCTGCTAGCGCCGGCTCCGGGGGTTGCCCCCGACCCCAAGGACGTGGGGTTCTATGGCGGAATCGCGACTTCGATCTTTCTGATCGGCTGGGCCACCGGAGGCCTGGCCTTCGGCGTGTTGGGCGATCGCATCGGCCGCGTCAAGACCATGCTCTGGACGATCCTGATCTACTCGCTGTTTACCGGCCTGAGCGCTTTCTCGGTCGGCTTCTGGGATTTTGCGCTGTGGAGATTCCTGACCGGCTTGGGCGTAGGAGGCGAGTTTGCCGTCGGCGTCTCGTTGGTCGCGGAAGTCATGCCCGATCGCGCGCGGGTGCATGCCCTGGGGCTGCTGCAGGCCCTCTCCGCGGTCGGCAACATCAGCGCGGCCCTGATTTATCTGGCGCTCGGCAAGATTGAAAGCGCCGGCGGCTTGGAAGGGTTCGGCACCTCCGAGCAGCCGCTGAGCGCCTGGCGCGCGATGTTCCTGGTGGGCACCGTGCCGGCGCTATTGGCGATCTTGATTCGCCGCCGGCTCAAAGAGCCCGAGCGTTGGCAAGCCGCCGCCTCAGAGGGTGGCGATAAAAAACGACTGGGCTCGTACAGCGAATTGTTCGGCGATCCAACGTGGCGGCGTAACGCGCTGGTCGGCATGTTCCTGGCCTTCTCCGGCATCGTCGGCCTGTGGGGAATCGGCTTCTTCAGCTTCGACTTGTTCCGCTCGGTGTTCACCAAGCAGTTCGAAGCCGCGGGCATGGCCCCCGACGAGATCAAGAGCAACGTCGCATTCTGGATCAGCATGACGTCGATTTTGCAGAACATCGGCGGATTCTTGGGCATCTGGGCCTACAGCCGAATTACGCCGCTGATCGGTCGCCGCCCCGCCTTCGCCATCTCGTTCGTGCTGGCCATGCTCAGCACTGCCATGGTCTTCGGCTACATGGACGATCGCAGCGAGGTGTTTTGGATGATCCCCATCATGGGCTTCTGCCAACTCTCGCTGTTCGGCGGATACGCGATCTACTTTCCCGAACTGTTCCCCACGCGTTTGCGCAGCACGGGCATTTCGTTCTGCTACAACGTGGGCCGCTATGTGGCCGCGATCGGTCCCTACACGTTCGGCTATCTGACCAGCACCATCTTCGCCGACCGGCCCGAGCCGATGCGCTACGCCGGCGTGGCGATGTGCAGCATCTTCCTGCTGGGACTGGTCGTGCTGCCGTTTGCTCCCGAGACCAGGGGCAAGCCGCTGCCGGAGTAGGAGCGGGAAGGATGAAGGATGAGGGATGAAGGATGAAAGAGATTAAAGCGCCGACTATCGGCCACGACGCTTTGCGTCACCTGGGCTTCTATTCTTCGCGTTTTTTGCGCATGTGACGAAGATTGCGGTTAGTTCGTTCACTTCGCGATCGATCTCAGCCAGGCGTGCTTTCGCGAGGATCCCACTCCTAGCGATAAGCTCGAGCCAATACGCGGTCTCCTCGAGTTCCGCCAGACCGCCTTCGATCTTGCTGATAAATTCCGCGTTCGAGCGAGCACGGCACGCCTCGCGGTAATGTGCTCCGACGGATGTTCCGCAACGCAACACCTGTTTTCCAAGCACCTGCGCCTCTGTGCTTTTCGGCAGCGCGCCATAGAGTCGAATTATGCGCAGCGCGAACGACGTTGTCCGTTCGCGAAGGTCGGGCGCAGTTCCTTCTCATCCTTCATCCTTCCGCCTTCATCCTTTACGCTTGCGGTCCGTAGAAGGCCGCCGCAGCCAGGCCGGTTCGGTCGCGAACGAGCGTAACGATCGCGTCGACTTCAGCAACCGAAAGCGGCGCGACGAAATCCTCGGCGGGCCGCCGCGCGACGGTGTAAATCTGAATCAGCTTCAACTGGCCTCCGGCGGCGGTGAGCGCGTTCCAGCGATCGCAGAAGGCTTCCAACTCCGCCGGCGGCGGGGCCTGACCTTGGATCCGCATGAATAGCGCCTGGATCACGAGCGGTCGCGCGCGGGCCGCTTCGGTGATGTTGTCCAGGATCTGGCGAAACGGAATCGGCGTTCGCTCGACCAGGTCGTAGTAAGGCTCGGTGCCGGCTTCCAGCTTGGCCCAGATTTCGCCCTGGTGGGCATCGAGAATTTCCAGCCCACGGCGGACGTGCGGGCGATGCAGCATGCTGGCGTTGGTGATCAACACCATTTTCACCGGGTCGAGCCCAAAGCGGTCTTTCACCGCAGCGCAGTCGGCCATGATCTGGTCGAAGTTGCGATATGTGGTCGGCTCGCCGTCGCCGCTAAAGGCAATGTCGTTGAGCCGCCGCAAGGGCGCGGGTGTTTCGGCGAATTCGGGCGTGTCGTAGAGCTTGCCCGAGACGATTGTTTGCAGCATGGCTTCGAGCTCGGCGACGAGAGCCGCGGTCTCGACAAACCGGGTTTCGCTTTGCCGCGTGCGATCGACCTGGCAATAGATGCAATCGAAGTTGCAGACCTTGTCGGGATTCAGATTCACGCCCAGCGAGATTCCGCCCGAGCGGCGGCTGAGCACGGGATACACGAAGCGATTCGTCTGAAACGCCCGTTCGTGGTGCGCGTAGAGAGATTGGGCGGTGTTTTCGTTTGCGTTCATTTGAGTCACCGAGATACGGCCAATACCCCATTATAGACACGGGGCAGGGGGCCGAGGTGACCTAATTGACCCGCCGCAATTCGGTGAATTCGTCCATCGTGATCGTGGTCAACTCGCCATCGTCGCGCTTAAGCACGATCATGTCGGCGAACACTTTGTCGTCCGGGTTGCGGCGATAGTGCAGCCCTTGACGCCGCCTTTCGGTGTTGACGACCGTGCCGATGGTAGTTGTCGCCCAGGTCTTTGACGAGCCGACCTTCACCTCATGGACGACTTCGATTCGATCGCCCGGACGAAGCGCTTCGTAGATCTCGCGTGCCGCGGTCTCGATGCTCATGAGTTGACCTGCTGGGTCAGACTTCCTTGGAGTTGATCCACGTCATCAGCCGCCGCAGCTTGCGGCCGACCTCTTCGATCGGATGGTTGCGCTCGCGGCGGCGCGTGGCCTTGAACGCCGGCGCGTTGGCCTTATTCTCGAGAATCCACTCCCGCGCGAACGTGCCGTTTTGGATCTCCTCCAAAATGCGTTTCATTTCTTTGCGGGTCTCGTCGGTGACGATCCGCGGGCCGCGCGTGTAGTCGCCGAACTCGGC
The DNA here is from genome assembly GCA_031400775.1 of Planctomycetia bacterium. Classification (GTDB taxonomy): domain Bacteria; phylum Planctomycetota; class Planctomycetia; order Pirellulales; family PALSA-1355; genus PALSA-1355. Next base: position 8,898 of record JANNQN010000125.1, read on the forward strand.
CGTGTTCGAGACACTGTAGCGCATGTAGTTCAATCCGCCCTGATAGAACAGGTCGACGATCAACTTCAATTCGTGCATGCACTCGAAGTAGGCCATCTCGGGCTGATAGCCGGCCTCGACCAGGGTCTCGAACCCGGCCTTGACCAGCGCGCTCACTCCGCCGCAGAGCACCACTTGTTCGCCAAACAGATCGGTTTCGGTCTCTTCGGCAAACGTAGTTTCGATGACGCCCGCGCGGCAGCCGCCGATGCCCTTGGCGTAGGCCAGACCCAGGGCCCGGGACTTTTCGTTGGCGCCGGGGCTCATGGCGATCAGGCAGGGCACGCCGCCCCCTTTTTCGAATTCGCTCCGCACCAGGTGGCCTGGACCTTTGGGGGCCACGAGCACCATATCCACGCCCGGCGGGGCTTCGACCTGTCCGAAGTGGACGTTGAAGCCGTGCGAGCACATCAGGATATTGCCGGGCTTGAGCTGCGGGCGGATCGATTGCCGGTAGACATCTCCCTGCACTTCGTCCGGCAGCAGGATATTGACCATGTCGCCCTGCTTGGCGGCCTCCTCGGCCGAAACGGGCTCGAACCCGTGGCTCTTGGCCAGGTCGTAATTGGCGCTCCCCGGCCGTTGACCGACCACGACCTTGCAGCCGCTATCTCGCAAGTTCAAGGCGTGGGCGTGGCCCTGCGAGCCATAGCCAATGATGGCAATCGTCTTGTCCTTGAGCAGCGACAAGTCGGCGTCTTTTTCGTAGTACATCGTGGCCATGCGAAGAGCTCCTCAAAGTTGAAAGCGTAAAGTTGAACCAAGCGGTTGGGCACGCAGATCGCGCCCGACATCACTTGGTTTCGGCCGGCGGCGCCTCAGTCGGGCGGCGCTGGCCGCGGACCATGGCGATTCGGCCGGTGCGCACCAGCTCGGCAATCCCGAATGGCCGCATCAGATCGATAAACGACTCGATTTTGTGTTCTTGTCCCGAGATCTCTACGATGACCTCATCGGTGCCGACGTCGACGATGCGGCCGCGGAAGATCTCGGCCAATTCGCGAATTTCGCTGCGGCGGCCTCCCAACGGAGCGCGGACCTTGATCAGCATCAGATCGCGCTCGATGAAGTCCTGCGAGCTGACGTCGATCACCCGCACGACCGTTACGACCTTCTCCAACTGCTTGCGGACTTGTTCCAGTACGTTGTCGTCGCCGACCACCACGAACGTCATCCGCGACAGACCGGGATTTTCCGTTTCGCCGACTGCCAGGCTGTCAATGTTATAGCCGCGCGAAGCCAGCATGCCCGAGATATGGGCGAGCACTCCCGGGACGTTCTGAACCACCGCCGAAACGACATGCCGCATGACGAAAACCTCGGCCATTCACACGCCGGGCACCGAAAGGAAAACGATGACGCCCCAAGAACTTAAGCCTACGATGATAGCCCGCTGGGCGCTAGCTCACAAGGTACCCGCGGAACGGGTAGTGCCCTAATCTTGTGTTGCCGGGCGTCCGCGCCTTGCTGCGTCGGTAGTGGGTGATTAGCGTGTGCAGGCCGAAAGCGGTCTTGGAACATTAAGCCGCGTTCATCAGTCACTGTATACGTTTGCTTCAGAAAATAGCGATTCGATCTGCTCTCGATCGACAAACAATGTTCCCTCTGGCAGGACGATTGCGTTGATCGGCTTATCGCCAAGCAGCGTTCTTGCGAATGACACGCTTGGAACAGGGCCATCGTGGAACCAAAACTCTGCGTCCTCTTCGCCCCAAACGTTCACTTTCCCCCCAGATATCTGGATTCGCTCGATCGCAGTACGCCGATTGTGAACGGCGTTCACCTGCCAGCCAAGCCAGACGCAGAACACCGCCACGCCCACGAACATCGCGGCCAAGCTAAACCGGAACCAGCGGCGTTTAGGGGCGGTCATGGGGACGAGACTTTCGCAGCCAAATCACGCAAGCCACAAGCGCGAATCCAAGCAGCGCGGCCGCAGCAACAACCCAGATTGGGCTGACCGGCGTCAGGTGGTGATATGTGACGGTGTATCTATCGCTCATTCCGGCATTCTAGCAGTGGGCGGGGGGAAGCGCCCTCTCGTGCCAACACTCGCCGGCTGGACGTTCGACTCCCTCTTGTTCTAACCCGTCTGGCTGAATAGACTTCGTTCGTCAGTTCGGCCCATTTCTTGATTCGACCATTCAGCAAGTCGGGAGCAGCGAGTCGTGGTTCGACACGAACAGCTTTGGGCGCCGTGGCGGCTGGCTTATGTCAGCGGCGAGGCGGCCGAACCGGTCGCTCCGCCGGAGCCGCGAGCGCTCAAGCTATTGCCGGGCGCCGACCCGAACTGCTTCATCTGCCAGGCGGTCGGCGACAACGACGATCGGCGCAACCTGGTCGTGGAGCGAACCGACGAGTCGGTCGTGATCCTTAATCGTTTTCCTTACAACAACGGCCATTTGCTAATCGCCCCCCTCCTGCACAAGGGCCGGTTCGACGAGTTGATCGACTCGGAGCGATTGGACATGAGCCGCCAGATTGAAAGATACGTCGGTCTCATGGAACGGCTGATGCAGGCTGAGGGATTCAACGTGGGATTGAACCTGGGCAAGGTCGCGGGCGCCGGTTTGCCCGGGCATTTGCACTGGCACATCGTGCCGCGCTGGCCGGGTGATACAAACTTCATGGCCAGCGTGGCCGGAATGCGAGTCATCCCCCAGGCATTGGACGCGTTGTGGGAGATGCTGCGTGACGCCAGCACCTAAGGCCAAAACCACACCATGGACGCCATCTCGCACTCGGTGACCGCGCGGGAACGAGCGATCCTCAAGCCTTACGCGATGTCCAGTGCGCTCTCGGCCGGGCGCGAGCATCCCGAACCCGAGCATCCCTACCGCGGGCCATTTCAGCGCGACCGCGACCGGATCGTGCATAGCGCGGCCTACCGCCGGTTGAGCTCGAAGACGCAAGTCTTCACCGGCGAGTTGGGCGACTACCACCGCACACGACTCACGCACACGTTGGAAGTCGCCTCGGTGGCTCGCACGATCGGCCGTGCCTTGTCGCTCAACGAGGATCTGATCGAGGCCTTGGCGCTGGTCCACGATTTGGGACATCCGCCGTTTGGACACGCCGGCGAAGATACGCTCGACGAATGCCTGGCCGGCGAGGGGGGCTTTTCGCACAATGCCCAGGCCCTGCGGATCGTGCGTGAATTGGAAACCCGGTATCACGAATTCCCCGGCTTGAACCTGACGCGCGAAGTGCTGGAAGGGCAGGGCACGCGCGTCTCGCACGACACCAGCCGCTTGCGCCCACTGTTGGAAGTGCAGGTCGTGGAAGCGGCGGATAGCATCACCTACGACACGCACGACGCCGACGATGCGCTGGAGTTGGGTCTGCTCTCGCTCGACGACTTGTTGACGACCGCGCTGTGGGCGGCAGCCGCCGAGCGCGTCCGCCGGCGGGCCGCGGGTCTCGACTCCCGCGAGCTGCGGCGGGCCGTGCTACACGAATTGATCGATTGGCAAGTGGGCGATCTGTTGGCGCGCGCCACCGAGCGATTGGCCTCCGGCGAAATCGACAGCCCGCAGCGAGCCCGAGAGGCCCCGCTGGTCCTGGTCGCCAGCGGCGAGTTGATCGAGCAAAAGCAGCAGCTTGAAGAATTCCTGCGGTCGCGCGTGTACCGCCACGCCGACGTGCTCTCGCATCGGGGCGAGGCGCAGCGGATCTTGCGAACCATGTTTGCCGGTTATTCCGACAATCCGGCGCTCATGCCCGAGAGTTTCCAACAAAGAATCGGCTCCTCGGGTCTGGGGCGGACCGTGTGCGACTACCTGAGCGGCATGACCGATCGATTCGCCGGCCGTGAATTCGAGCGGCTTTTCGCCAGCCGGGGCCGGGACTAGTGCGTGTCGCACGGACGTCGGGCGTACGCTCGCCGGAATTCCACACGGAATCTGACGAAACGGTCGCTACATGTTCGCGAAACGTGCTCTAGTAACCCCCCTTGGCGCCGCCTAAAATAGAGCCTCGGGCTTCACGTTTCGCCCCCCACGACTTCATTCCCAAGGCCGGCCCCCGCATGGCGCTAGTGGTACTACGCTTCGTGTTCGTCATGGTGGCCGTTGGGTTGGGCTTCCAACTCATCAACTCGGACGTTCTGACCGGCGAGTTGTCGTACCTGCCCTGGCTGGCGTTCGGCGGAATCATCCTGCTGGCGCTGACCGTGATCTCGTTGGACATGATGGTCGGCCGCAAGCAGTTGGACACGATCTCGGCCGTTTACCTGGGCCTGATCGTGGGTTTGTTTCTGACATACGTCATGCGCCTGGCCTTCAGCTCGGTCTTGCCTGAAAAGCTGCCGCTTACCCAATGGGCCTCATTGGTCTTGGGCATGATCTTGTGTTACATCTGCATCAGCTTCTTGTTGCAGACCAAGGACGACTTTCGCTTCATCATTCCCTACGTTGAGTTCGTCAAGGAAATCAAGGGGCTCAAGCCTTACGTGCTCGACACCAGCGTGGTCATCGACGGCCGGATCGCCGACGTCGTCGAAACCAAGATTCTCGACAATCAACTGATCATGCCGCGGTTCGTCATCGCCGAGCTGAAAGCCATCGCCGACAGCTCCGACAAGTTGCGCCGCGGCCGGGGCCGCCGCGGGCTCGATATCCTCAATCGCCTGAGCAATAACGCCGAGGTCGACTTCAAGGTCTACGACCGCGAGCTGCCCGAGTTCGCCGGCCAACCGGTCGACCAAAAGCTCGTGCTACTGGCCAAGTACTTGCAGGGCAAAGTCGTCACGAACGACTACAACCTCAACAAGGTGGCGCGATTGCACGGCGTGGGGGTGATCAACTTGAACGACCTGGCCAACGCGCTCAAACCGATCGTGCTGCCCGGCGAGGCCCTGGAAGTGCGAATCGTCAAGCACGGCGAGGAAGCCGGCCAAGGAGTCGGATATCTGGACGATGGCACGATGATCGTGGTCGAAGGGGGCCGCGAGCACATCAACAAGAACGTCAAGATCGCGGTCACCAGCGTTCTGCAAACCAGCGCCGGCCGCATGATCTTCGGCCGCTGCGACTCCGTCACCGCCCGTACCTGAGCGAGCGCCAAGCCGTAGGTGCGTTCACCGGGTGCCACTGGCTTTGCCAGTGATCGCTGTGCGTCATAACCGCTCGAGTGCTACGACCAACAGGTCGTGGACTAGGTTAAGGTCCACGAACGGTTGTCCGGACGGGTCGAGCATGTGCCAGCTTGCACTCGAACACGTTTCACTAGAAGACTGGATTCAAGCAACTGGCCACAAGGGCTTCGCAGGCAGAGCACTGGCGGAGCCAGTGGCACCGGACATGATCTTCGGTCGTTGCGAACAGGTCGGCCGCTCTTCGTCGGTTAGGTCACATCTTGTCGACCACCGCGATTCCCAACAGCTCCAGCCCGCAGCGGAGCGTGCGCGCGGTCAAATCGCACAGCAGCAGCCGGCTGGTTCGCGTGGCTTCGTCGGGCGCCTTGAGCACGGGGCACTCCTCGAAGAACGTCGAATAGCGGTTGGCGACCTCGAACAGATAGGCCGTCAGGAAATTCGGGCGATACTCGGTCGCCACCAGATCCAGAGCTTCGGAAAATTGCAGCAGGGCCAACGCCAGGGCCCGCTCGACGGGCTGAGCCAGATCGATCACGCCGCCCCCGGCCCGCAGCACCGCGACGTCGACGTTGCCCCGAGCAAAAATCGACAGCACGCGGGCGTGGGCGTATTGCATGTAGGTGGCCGTATTGCCGTTCATGGCCAGCATCTTTTCGTAGCTGAACGTATAGTCGCTGGTGCGATTTTGCGACAAGTCGGCATACTTGAGCGCGCCGATTCCCACCGCTTCCGCGATCTGCTGCCGGGCTTCGGCCGAGATCTCGGGGCCGCCGGGCTTGCTGTCGTCTCCCTGGCTGACGACCTCGTGGGCGCGGCGCACGGCTTCGTCGAGCAATCCCCACAGGCCGACCGTGTCGCCCGAGCGGGTCTTGAACGGCCGCCCATCGTCTCCCAGCACGGTCCCGAAGCTGACATGCTCGAGCTCGACCTTGTCGTAACCCCACAGCCGGGCCGCCGCGAAAAGCTGATCGAAGTGCAGGCCTTGCCGATGGTCGACGACATACAACATCGCATCGGGGGACCAGGTCTCGACGCGATATTGAATCGTGGCCAGGTCGGTCGTGCCGTAGAGAAACGCGCCATCCTGCTTGCGAATGATCAGCGGCGTGGCTTGTCCCTCGAGAAATATGCACATCGCGCCGTCGCTTTCCCGGGCGATGCCGCGCTTGGTCAGATCCTCGACCACGACGGCCAATCGGTCGTTATAGAAGCTTTCGCCTAAGGTGACGTCGAACGTCACGTCGAGGCGGCGATAGATCCGCTCGATGTCGGCCAGGCAGGGGGGCAGGAATTCGTGCCAATGCCGCAAGTTCTCGACGTCCCCTTCGTGCAGTTTGGCAGTCTCGGCCAAGACGGCGCGGCCGATGTCGGCATGCGCCGCGGCCAGCTTGGCCAGCGGCGGATCGCCCTCGATCTGGGCGATGCTAGCCTCGGTCGCCGTCAGAGAGGCTCGCAATTCCAGCATATTCGCTTCCGCGCGGCGCAGGTTCTTGGCGGCGCTTTTTTCCGCGGCCTTGTCGCCTGCCGGGCCGGCCTGCTTGAGCCGCGCGACTTCCGACTCCTGTCGTTCGATCTCGGCGCGCAGCTTGGGCAGCGCCGCGCGATTGTCGTGATAGCCAACCAATTGGTTGACCAGCCGATACAGCCGGCCGAGCTCTTCGACGGCGCTGGCCGCATACGCCGTGCGATCGACGAAGTGCTTGTAACCGTAGATGATCATGCCGAACTGCGTGCCCCAATCGCCGATGTGGTTGTCGGCGATCACCCGGTGGCCCAGGAACCGCAGCGTGCGCTTAAGCGAATCGCCGATCACGGTGGAGCGAATGTGTCCCACGTGCATCGGCTTGGCCACGTTCGGCGACGAATAGTCGATCACATACGTCCGCGGTCGCAGGGCATGCTCGACGCCCAGCCGATCGTCGGCCAGGGCCCGCGCGGCAGCCTGTGCCAGCCAAGCGGTCTTGAGCCGCAAATTGATGAAGCCCGGCCCGGCGATCTCGGGCGGCTCGCACAAGTCGTCGACCACGAGTCGGCCGACCACTTCCTCGGCGACTTCGCGCGGCGGTCGACCCAGCCGTTTGCCCAGCGGCATGGCGAAATTGGCCTGGTAGTCGCCGAACTTCGCATCCTGGCTGGGACGGACCATCGTCAGCAGTTCGGTCGGATCTTCGACCACTGGGGCGAGCGCCGTGCGAAATCGTGCCTGCAACTGGGAAAGAATATTCATGCCAACCAAGCTTTCGCGCGCGAGCGACGCGGGGAAAGAGCCCAGCAGTTTGCGGCCAGGGGGGCTCGGAAAAACCAGTGTGCCAGTTCGAGCAAGAAGCACGCAAGCCCAAACGACGCAGCCTGAAACGGCTAAGCGGGCTCGACGGAAGAGCCCGGCACGACACGGGGCTGCGCGCTTGCGAACGGCACCCGTTTGGCGCCGGCCCACAGTTGCTCGAGATCGTAGTAGCCGCGGGTCTCTTCGTCGAACATATGCACGACGACGTCGCCAAAATCGAGCAGGATCCAGCGGCTTTCGGCGTAGCCCTCGAGGCCCAGCCGCTTGTCGCCAAAGTCCTTTTCCAGCACCTGGTCGATCTCTTCGCTGATGGCGTGCAGTTGCCGGCGGCTGCTGCCGGTGACCAGCACGAAATAATCGAAAATGGGCGTCAGCTCGCGCAAATCGATGACGACGATGTCTCGGCCACGGTTGAGATCGGCTACCCGCGCGGCGGCTAGGGCGCGCTCGAGGCTGCGATCTTGTTTTTGACCCAGGTTGGCGGCGGGACTAGCGATAGCCAAACGCGTCCTTTCTGCATTGAAGGGGTCTGCATTGAAGGGGACTTTGCGACATTATTTATTTTACACACGCCCGCCGCCAAAGCGAATAGCCCGACAGCGGCAGCCCACCTGCGCTCCCTCTTAAAACGAGGGCAAATTGGGCGTCTTCCGCTCGGCCCTTGCCACCCCGCCGGCGGCGGATATCGTTAGGGGCTGAACCGCACAAAATGCCGGACTTCCGGGGAGGGATCGACACGATGGCAGACTGGATCGAGCCGGGCAGCAAGGCGCCCGATTTTACCTTGCCCGCCGACGATGGCGGCAAGGTCAAGCTGTCGGCCCTGCGCGGGCAGAACGTCGTGCTGTACTTCTATCCCCGCGACATGACGCCGGGCTGCACGCGCGAAGCCTGCGCATTTCGCGATTCCAAGCCGGCACTGAAAAAGCTGGGAGCGGCCGTGTTCGGCGTCAGCACTGACGACGTGGCCAGCCACGAGAAATTTCGCGACCAATACGAGCTGAACTTTCCGCTGTTGGCCGACGTCGACCACAAGGTGGCCGAGAAGTACGGCGCCTGGCGCGAGAAGAATTTGTATGGCAAAAAGTCGATGAGCATTCAGCGGTCCACGTTCCTGATCGACTCCGCAGGCAAAGTCGCCCGCGTGTGGAAGAAAGTCAACGTCGACGGCCACGACGAAGAAGTGATCGCAGCGATTAAGGAGCTCAAGTAGCGGACCGACCGACGTTGCTGGCCTTCGTCACGTAGTCTGCCGCAAACCGGGCAGCCCGTCGATGCTCTCGGAGTTTTGTTCGCGCCGGTATCGCGCCAGGGTTTCTTCGGAATCGAGCAGCATCCTCACTGCATATATTCCCCAAATGCGTCGAGAGGAGCGTCAAAGTCAGGAGCGATGTGAAGGACCGTGCCACGCATCGTTCCTAATTCGCGGTCGCCATGTGCAACCGAAGTGGGCAGAATGCGGGCAACAGGTTTGTCATTCTCGGTGATGACCAACTCTTCACCGGGACTAAGCTGATGAATTAGCTCCGGCAGTTTGTCTTGCGCTTCTTTCAGCGAAACGGTTGCCATTCGATCCTCTTTCCTGGCGGCTGAGATGGCTGCCCAATCTCACCCTCAATTTTACCTGATGAATGGCTCACGCCAATGCAAATACACGGCTTTTTGCCCTCGCACAACAATAAACCAGAGGCCGCTACCCAGCGATAAACTATTGGCGAATTCGCATTGCTGCGAATTCTGCGACTCAGGGAGCCAACAACAGCCGGCCGGGCACTTTCAGATAGTTGATGACCTCGTTCAAAAATCGCGCCGCGGTGGCGCCGTCGACGATGCGATGATCGTACGACAGGCTCAAGGGCATCATCAGGCGAATCTCGATCTTGTCGCCCTCCACGACCACCGGCAGCTTGCGCGAGCGACCCAACAGCAACACCGCCACGTCGGGCAAGTTGATGATCGGCGTCGAATAGGTTCCGCCGATGGCGCCCAGGTTGCTGATCGTGAAGGTGCCTCCCTTGAGATCGTTCAGCGAAAAGCGGGCGTTGCGGGCCTGCTCGGTCACCGCGGTCAAGGCCTGGGCAATCCGCGGGATGCTCATCTGGTCGACGTCGCGCACGATCGGAACGACCAGGCCACGCTCGGTATCCACCGCCACGCCAATGTTGACGTATTGCTTGTAGATGATCGCCTCGCCGTCCATGTCGACCGAGGCGTTGACCAGCGGGTGCAGCTTGAGCGCCTGGGCGCAGGCCTTCATCACGAAGGCCATCATCGTCAGCTTGACTTCGGTGCCCACGTAGTCGGCCAGCCCGCCTTTGCGAATCCGCTCCAGCTCGGTGATATCGGCATCGTCGAAATTCGTGACGTGCGGAATCGTGGACGACGAGCGGGCCATGTTGACGGCGATCGCCTTGCGAATGCCGCTCATCTTCTGCCGGCGAACATGCCCCCAGGGATCCTTCTCGTCAACGCCCTCGGGCAGCGCGACCGCCTGCGCTCCCTGCGCCCGCGGCGGCACGCTGGTGTGCTCGCGCACGGCTGCCTTGACGTCCTCCTCAGTGATCCGGCCGTGCGGTCCACTGCCGGTCACCAGCGCCAGATCGACGCCCAACTCGCGTGCTAGGCGGCGCGTGGCGGGACCAGCGGGAGGAGTCTTCGCCGAGGGCGACTGTTCCGCCGAGGGCTTTTCGGTAGGCGCCGCCTCGCGCTTGGCGGCGAGAGCGGTTTTGGCCTTGGCCGCAGTCCTGGCCTTGGGCTTGGGAGCTTCAACCTTCTCGGCAACTTCCGCTTCCGATTCCTCGCTGGACTCGGCCGATTGCTCGGCAGAATCGTCAACTGATTTCTCGGTCTCGGTTGCCGGCTCGGTCGTGCTCTTGGCCGCCGGCGCGGCGCCCGCGCCATCGACAGTCAGCAGCGGATCGCCGACTTTGACCTTGGCCCCTTTTTGAACGAAAACTTTCGTGATCCGTCCGGCGTGCGGACAGGGCAATTCGACCACGGCCTTGCCCGTCTCGATCTCCATCACGCTTTGATCGGCCTGGATTTCGTCCCCCTCTTTGACCATCACGTTGACGATGTCGCCCGAATCGACATTTTCCCCTAAATCGGGGACCTTGAAATCAATCGCCATGTAGGTTGCGCTCCGTAGAATATCTCGTTGCGGCGCTATTGTTTCTTATCTCGTCCCCGGTGCGGATCACCGTGGACTCCCGCGAGCTCAACGCTGCTGTCGCTAGCCGCCTGCTTGGAGCCTGGTGACAAAACGTCACGGGAGAGGGGGACAGTCCCATTTTTCTCCCCGACCATCCTGCGGACGGTGCCCGACCGAAAAATCGGGACAGTCCCCGACGTTTTGTCCTCAGTCTCTCAGGCTCGGATCGGTTGGATTTTCTCCGGATCGATCCCCAAATCCTTGATCGCTTCGGCCACGCAGTTGCGCTCCACCTGGCCGTGCTTGGCCAACTGGTACAACGCCGCGACCGTGATGCTCTCGGCATCGACCTCGAAGTGCCGCCGCAGGTTCTCGCGAATCTCGCTGCGGCCGAATCCATCGGTCCCCAGCGTGAACAGGCCGCCGGGTACGAACGGGGCGATCTGATCGGCCAGAGCCTGCACGTAGTCCGATGCGCTGATGAACGGGCCCGCTTCGTCGGCGAGCACCTGCTCGATGTACGACTTGCGGGGCGCCTCGGTCGGGTGCAACATGTTCCAGCGGTCGGCCGCTTGGGCGTCGCGGGCCAGTTCGTTATAGCTCGTCACGCTCCACACGTTGCTAGAGATCTGATAGCGCTCGGCCAACAGCTCCTGGGCTCGCAGCGCCTCGCGCAAAATGGCTCCGCTGCCGAACAATTGCACGCGCGGCCGCCCCGGGCCGGCGTCCTTGGAGTTGAATTTGTAAATGCCGCGGATGATTCCCTCTTCGACTCCCGGGGGCATCGGCGGATGGCGGTAGTTCTCGTTGTAAACGGTGATGTAGTAGATCGCGTCTTCCAACTCCTGATACATCCGCCGCATGCCGTCCAACACGATCGTGGCCGTCTCGTAGGCAAACGCCGGATCGTACGCCCGCACGGTCGGAAAGGCCGAGGCATTGAGCAGGCTCTGGCCGTCCTGGTGCTGCAAACCCTCGCCGGCCAGCGTGGTGCGGCCGGCGGTGCCGCCGATCATGAAGCCCTTGGTGCGCGAGTCGCAAGCGGCCCAAACCAGGTCGCCGATCCGCTGAAAACCGAACATCGAGTAGTAGATGAAAAACGGAATCATGTTGATTCCGTGGGTCGAATAGGCGGTGCCGGCCGCGATGAACGACGACATGGCGCCGGCCTCGGTGATGCCCTCTTCCAACAACTGGCCGTCTTTGGCCTCGCGATAGTAGGTCAACATTCCGGAATCGACCGGCTCGTAGAGTTGGCCGGCGTGCGCGTAAATGCCGCACTGCCGGAACAGGCCTTCCATGCCGAAGGTGCGTGATTCGTCGGGCACGATCGGCACCACGTACTTGCCGATCTTCTTGTCCTTGAGCAGCTTGCTCAGGAAGCCGACGAAGGCCATTGTCGTGGAAACTTCGCGCTCGCCGCTGCCCTCCAAGAATTCCTTGTATTCGTCGATGCCCGGCATTTCGCTGCGCACCGGCTCGATCGAGCGCTCGGGGACGAAACCGCCCAGCGCCTTGCGGCGGGCCTTGAGATATTGAATCTCTTCGCTGTCTTCGTCCGGTCGATAGAACGGCGCCTTGTGGACGTCGGCATCCGAGACGGGAATTCCGAATCGGCTGCGGAATTCCTTGAGCTCCTTCTCGCCCAGCTTTTTCTGCTGGTGCGTGACGTTGCGGCCTTCGCCGCCTTCGCCCGTGCCGTAGCCCTTGATCGTCTTGGCCAGGATCACGGTCGGCTTGCCCTTGCACTCGACCGCCGCCTTGTACGCGGCATAGACCTTTTCCGGATCGTGGCCGCCGCGGCGGAGCTTCTTGAGCTCTTCGTCCGACATGGCCCGCACCATCGTCGACAATTCGGGATACTTGCCGAAAAAGTGCTCGCGAATATATTCGCCCGGCATGACGGTGTACTTCTGATACTCGCCGTCGACCACTTCGCCCATCCGCTTGACCAGCAGCCCATGCTTGTCCTTGGCGAGCAGTGGGTCCCAACTGTCACCCCACAGCACCTTGATCACGTTCCACCCGGCGCCGCGGAAGATGCCTTCCAACTCCTGGATGATCTTGCCGTTGCCGCGGACCGGACCGTCGAGCCGCTGCAGGTTGCAGTTGATGACGAAAATCAGGTTGTCGAGCTCTTCGCGGGCCGCCAGCGAGATGGCGCCCAGCGATTCGGGCTCGTCGGTTTCGCCGTCGCCCAGAAATGCCCACACGTGCTGACCGTTGGTTTTGCGAATGCCCCGATCTTGCAGGTACTTGTTGAAGCGTGCCTGGTAAATGGCCATGATCGGCCCCAAGCCCATCGACACGGTCGGGAATTCCCAAAAATTGGGCATCAGCCAAGGATGCGGGTAGGACGACAGTCCGCCCCCTGGGGCCATCTCCTGGCGGAAATTAATGAGATGCTGCTCGTCGATCCGGCCCTCGAGAAACGCGCGTGCATAGATGCCCGGCGAGGCATGTCCTTGGATGTAGATCTGGTCGCCGGAATGATCCTCTCCGCGACCGCGGAAGAAATGATTGAATGCGACTTCGTAGAGCGTGGCGGCCGAGGCGTATGTCGAAATATGGCCGCCGATGCCGTCATGGGCCTTGTTGGCGCGCGTGACCATGGCCATCGCATTCCAGCGGATGATGCTCTTGATGCGGCGCTCGATCTCGCGATTGCCCGGATAGGGCGGCTGCTTGTCGTTCTCGATCGTATTGATATAGGGAGTGGTGGCGGTAAACGGCAGTTCAACGCCGGCCCGATGCGCCGCTTCGCTGAGTTCGGTAAGCAGGAAGCTGACCCGCTCGGGACCCTGATTTTCCAACACACTACGCAGCGATTCGAGCCATTCGGCGGTTTCTAGCGGATCGGGATCGGCCTGCGAGGGGATAGTGTCAATCTGCGACATATCCAAGCTCCATAGGAGGGCAAGTGGGGCCAGGTGGCCAGAATGGCAGATGGCGGGGGTAAACTCGACGCAGACTAGCGGCCATCAACACGTCCTAGCGCCGGACTCATTCATACCAACTAGCGGTATTTCCGGCATCACCAACCGCCCAAAGGCCGGGACCGTCCTTCAATTATCTCCCATTTTGCACACTTGGTAAAGGGCTGTAAGTCTTTGCGGCATCGCTCGTTTTGCCGATTCTTTCCTGAGGATTTCTTAACTTTTGTGGACGGGGCGCGGACGATAGATCTCGGTCGCCGTGCCCAGGAATGCCTCGGCCGCGTTCCCCAGCGTTTCGCTGAGAGTGGGGTGCGGATGAATCGATTCGCCCAGATCGCGCGCCGTGGCCCCCATCTCAATCGCCACGACTGCCTCGGTCAGCACGTCGCCGGCATTGACGCCCACGATGCCGACGCCCAGGATCCGCTCGCTCTCGGGATCGACCAGCAACTTGGTGAAGCCCTCGGTGCGGCCCAGCGCCATCGCACGGCCGCTGGCGGCCCAGGGATATTTGACCACTTCGATCGCGATGTTGTCGGCCTTGGCCTGCTCTTCGGTCAATCCGGCCCAAGCAATTTCCGGATCGGTGAAAACGATGGCTGGAATGGCCTGCGGATGGAAGGCGGCCGGTTCGCCCAACAGGGCCTCGACCGCCACCTTGCCTTGATGGGTCGCCTTGTGCGCCAGCATGGGCTCGCCGGCCACGTCGCCGATGGCCGAGATATTGGCATCGGCCGTTCGCTGGCGATCGTCGGTGATGACAAAGCCGCGCTCGTCGAGCTCGACTTCGGTGTTCTCCAAGCCCAGGCCCGCGCTGTTCGGACGCCGGCCCACCGAGACCAGCACACGGCTGAATCGTTCGGTGCGACGACCATTGGCGTCCTCGAATACCACGTCGACTCCGTTCACGGCCACCGACAGCGAGGCGACCTTCGTCTCCAGGTAAATGCCGGCAAAGATCTTCTTCAGTCGGTCGGCCAGCGGCTTGACCAGGTCGCGATCCACCAGAGGCAACAGCGTGGGCGTGAGCTCGACCACGGTCACCTTCGATCCCAACTCGGCATAGACCGTGCCCATTTCCAGGCCGATGTAGCCGCCGCCGATCACCAGCAGCGTCTCGGGCACGTCGGCCAATTCCAAGGCGCCAGTCGAGTCCATCACGCGATCGGTCGGCAGCTTGAACGCCGAGGGCATGACCGGAATCGAGCCGCTGGCCAAAATGCAGTGCTCAAACGTCAGCCGGTCTTCGGCATACGTGGCCGGGTCGCCGCCGTCGAGCTTCAGCGTTTGTGAATTCTCGAACGAGGCGCGGGCATGGATGACCTGCACTTTGCGTTTCTTGGCCAACTGCTTCAGGCCTCCGGCCAGGCTTTGAATCACTTTGTCCTTGCGGGCCCGCATGGCGGCGATATCGATCGACGGCGGGGCAAAGCTGACTCCCCACTCGCTCATTTCGCGGCTTTCGCTCACGACGCGCGCCACGTGCAAAAGGGCCTTGGAGGGAATGCATCCTTTCAACAGGCAGGTGCCGCCCAGACGGGGCTCGACTTCGACGAGCGTGACTTGCATACCCAGGTCGGCGGCCAAAAATGCCGCGGCATATCCGCCCGGTCCGCCCCCGACCACCACTAGCTGCGTTTCCATTTGACGCCTTTCCATGAATCTCTCGGCCAACTGTCGACAAATTATACGCGTCGGGCCAATAGGCGCTCACGATCGGGCTCGAAGGCACCGGCAAAATCGGCGGGAACGGACCATCATAACCCGATGGCGATAACGCTCAAGCCGCGTTTGAACTGGGCGAGCTAGCGAGATTCGCCGAAATCGTGTGCCGGTGACGGTCAGAGATGGTGGTCTAGCCGCCGGCCGTCGAGTCGGCCCTGCCCGAAGAAGAAACACTGTCTGACGAAACGGCCCTGTCGGACGAGACAACTGAGCGATCGCGCGGCGATTCAGCCACGGGGCTCTCGGCGTCGCTGTCGATCTCGGCGCGCTGATCGCCCGGCTGGCGCTTGCGCAGGTAGAGCTTGATCGGCACCTCGGCGAACGGCAAATGCTCGCGCAGGGCGCCCAGCAGGTATCGACGATAGGGCTCGGCAAAGGCCTTGGGCTCGTTACAGAACATGACCACGGTCGGCGGCTCGCTGCCGACCTGCGTGGCATAGAAGATCTTGGGACGGCGGTTCTGGTGGAGCGGGGGTGGGTTCGCTTCCAGCGCTCCGCGGACCACCTTGTTCAATTGCGAGGTGGTCACGCGATCGCGGGCTTGCTTATAGAGCATTTGCGCGTGGTTCAGCAGGGCCTTGACGTTCTTGCCGGTCTGACCCGTGACGAAGGCGATCGGCGCATACCACATCGTGCGAAACGAATCGTGCAGATAATTGACCCACTTTTCGGTGGCCATGCTGCCGGCCATCAAGTCCCACTTATTGACGACGAACACGCACGGCTTGTAGTTCTCGGCGATGTATTCGCAGAGCTGCTTGTCGACCTTGCTGATCCGCTGCGAAGGATCGAAGAACATCAACACCACGTCGGCCCGGCGGATGCTGCGCTGAGCCCGATGCAAGCTATAAAAATCGACGTCCGTCGAGGTGCTTTTGTTGCGCCGCAATCCGGGTGTGTCGATGGCCACGAACGTCTTGCCGTCGAGCTCGAAGCGCACGTCGACGCTGTCGCGGGTGGTGCCGGCCACTTCGCTAACGATCATGCGCTCGGCCTGGGCTAGCGTGTTGACGAAGGTGCTCTTGCCGACGTTGCGACGCCCCACGATGGCCGCCTTCATGACCTGCTCGTCGACATTGTGCTTCTGGGGCTGATCCTCCTTGGGTAATCGCTCGGCGATCATTTCCAAGAGCAATTGGCGGTTGCGATTCTGCATGGTGCTGGCGCACAGCAACTTGCCGCGGCCAAGCTTGTAGAATTCATCGGCCTGCGTGTCGAAGCTCGAGTCGTCGGCCTTATTGGCCACGCATATCACCGGCGCGTCGACATATCGCAGCCGGCGGGCCACTTCCTGGTCTAGCGGCGTCAGCCCGGTGCGGGCGTCGACGATAAACAGGATCACGTCGGCCGATTCGATGGCCGTGGCGATCTGCTCTTCGATTTTGGACGACAGGTTATCGGGATCGTCGAAACCGATTCCACCGGTATCCACCAGCTCGAAGTAGTGATCGCGGTCGAACATCAAATAGGTCACGCGGTCTCGCGTCACGCCGGCCGTGCCATCGACGATCGCCAGCCGCTTGTGCGCCAGCCAATTGAAGATGCTCGACTTGCCGACGTTCGGCCGGCCCACGATCACGACTTGGGGAATGCCCATGACTCTAGTTTCGGCGAGGGAACTCATTTCGGCGCTGCGATCAAGACCGCGCAGCGAGAGCAAAACACGCCATATCATAGGTTGAAGCGAGCACAGCGGCAAACCCGCCAGCGGTGCCTTCCACCCATCGAAATCGCCGCATTCGTGCGCCCTTCCCGAACATTGGTTGGACCGCGATACTGGCTTTCGACCGATTCCTGCAAGCGAATCCTGTAAGATCGCTTGCAATCCCCACGCCGGCGGAGTTCCTGATGGCCCGAGAACGCCAACCTCGATATTCGCGAACCACGCTGGCGACGTTGCAAAAGTTGGAAAGCCTGGAACTCTCGGGCGTCAAGGCGTTGGGAAAGCCCTGCACCGGCAAGTCCGCGGCACGGTCGGCTACCAAACAGCCAACGATCGCCGACACGACCGCGGCGATCCAGACAACCCCGCCGTGCGACGCATCGAAGGGTCCAGCGGCGGCGCAATCGCCCACGCACGATTCGCCCGAAATCCTGCG
>JANNQN010000126.1:0-9964 GCA_031400775.1 Planctomycetia bacterium
GGGGGGGGGGTCTGTGGGGGGGGGCGGTGGGGGCGGGGGGGGATGGGGCGGCGGTGGTTCCTTGTCGCGGGGGGGGGGCGGGGGCGGCAGTCGTGGGCCGTCGGTGTCGCGACGTGGCGGCGGGGGTGGCAGTCGTGGGCCGTCGGTGTCGCGAAGTGGCGGCGGCGGGGGTGGTAGTCGTGGGCCGTCGGTGTCGCGAAGTGGCGGCGGCGGGGGTGGTAGTCGTGGGCCGTCGATGTCGCGAAGTGGCGGCGGCGGGGGTGGTAGTCGTGGGCCGTCGATGTCACGCAGTGGCGGCGGCGGAAATCGCGGCGGTTCGGTCGCACGCTCTTCCAATTCAGCTCGCCCCGGCGGCGGCCAGGCCGGCAATCGATCGGGCTCCGATCGCTCGAACTTCGTTGCTCGAAATTTTGGCAACCAAGGTCGCGGCAATCAGGGCGTTGGCAGCCCGGGCGGCGCAAATCGTGGCAACTTCGACCGCGGCGGATCGCCCGGCGGCAACTCGGGCCGCAACAACAATAACTTCGTGTCTCGGAACTTCTCGGATTCCGGACGCGGTCGCGTCGATGGGCGTGGGAACGATTCCAATCGCGGCAATTTCAGCAGCAACAACTTCAATCGCAACAACTTCAGTAACTACTACCGCGGTGACAACAATAACTGGAACAAAAACAATAACTGGGGGAACAACAATTGGGGCAAGAATAACTGGGGTGGCAACAACTGGAATCGCGGCAACTGGGGCGGCAACAACTGGAACAACAACTGGAACAATAACTGGAACAATAACTGGGGCGGCAACAATTGGCACGGCGGATTTAACCGCGGCTTGGGTTGGGGCTGGCCCTGGTGGGGCTTGGGTTGGGGCTGGCCGCAGTGGGGCCGGAGTTGGGGCTGGGGTTGGCCCCAGTGGGGCTTGGGTTACGGCAATTGGGGCGGCTACGGTGGATACGGCAATTACGCGTCAGCCCCGGTGTATTACACCGACAACTATGCCGACAACACCGCCGCGGTAGCGCCGGCACAGTCGAGCGACGTTCTGCCGACGACACCTGTGGCCGACGACTATGACTCGCGCGGCGAGCAAGCGTTTCGCTCCGGCAACTATGAAGCCGCGATTCGTGAGTGGCAGCACGCCATGGTTGACGATCCGAACAATGGCGCGCTGGTGGCGTTGATGGCCCAAGCCCTTTTCGCGATCGGCCAGTTCGACAACGCCGCGGGCACCGTGCAGATGGCGATGCAGATGCTTCCCGAAACCGAGTGGGGCTCGGTCGTCAAGAACTACTCGCAGTTGTACGGCAACATCGGCGACTACACGACCCAGATCAAGGCTTTGGAAAACGCCCGCGACGCCAAGCCCGATAACCCAGCGCTGCGGTTTTTGTTGGGTTATCACTTCGGCTACCTGGGCTATCCCAAGCAAGCCGTCCGGGAGCTCGACAAGGCGCTCGACATGCAGCCCCAGGATTTGGGCTCGCAAAAGCTGCGTGATATTTTCGCCGTGCAGGCCGGCCTGCCCGCGCGGGCGCCTGCGGCGTCCCAACAGGCTCCGCGACAGCCGCCCCAACCGGGTCCGAGTGCGCCTGTTCCAGCGCCGCCCCTTCCGGGAGCGGCGCCGGGACAAGACGCTCCGGCTGTCCTGCCGCCGGCCATTGGTACGCCGTCATAGCTCGAGAGTCCGTCCTGGCGGTTGGCCAGGTTATGGTTCGATTTGATCGAAAATGCGCCGCCGCGACGGGTTATGCGGTGGCGTCGTGTTCGTTTTTTCGTGTCGTCGCTTGGGACCCTGCGCGATCACATTGACCGCGGATTGGCCGGAGTGGGATTGGGCTGCAACGGCCGCTGCCCCTTTTAGCGAGCTTTGCCGCGGGAATTGGTCAGTTGGCAAATTTCTTTCCACTGGGGTGCGACATTTGCATCGTAGTTCTCCAAGCGGATGGCAGATCCGGGCGGCGCGCGTCGAAAGCACGGTTTTGTCCTACTTGCGAAAAGGGCACAGATCATGAGATTCACAGCCTCTCAACTCGTGGTGGCGCTGATGGCCGGCGTCCTGGCACTTCCAACAGCGCCGACTTTCGCGCAAGGCCGAGATAAAGACCGAGACCGAGATCGTCCGCGTGGCGGCGATCGTCCCGATGGCGGCGGGCAGGGCGGTGGTGGGAAAGGTGGCCGGCCCCAGGGTGGCGGTCAGCAAGCGGCCCCGCGATCGGCGCCCGCTCAAACTCCTAGCGCACCGCGTGCCGTCCAGCAAGCTCCGCGTGTCATGCAACAGCAGCCCCAGCGCCAACAGCAGTCACAGCGCCAAGAGCAACCACAGCGATCGACGCGTCCATCGTCGCCGCAGGCCGCCCAGTCACCTCCGCAAACCCAGTCGCGCCCAAAGACCCAGTCGCGCCAGCAAGCTCAGGCGCCCAATGCCACCCAGCCGCAGGCGCCCAGCATGCGCAATTTCACCCGCGACCGCGATTCCAACATCAATCGCACGCCCGTTCAGACCAATCGACCGGCGCAGCCGCCCGTTGTGCAGCAAAATCCGAATCCGACCGTGCAACCGAATCGGCAGCCGACATTCGCTCGCCCGGAGAACCGGCCGAACGTGAGTCGGCCGGACCAGAACGTGCGCCGGGACAACCCAGTGCCACCGAATAACACGCGACGTAATATCACCCGGCCGGGCGTCGATCGCCCGACGAATCCGCGACCCGGCGTGGACGCCACAGCACCCAACGTGCGACGACCCAATCCGCAATCGCCCGCCGTGGCAGGCCCTGATGCGGTTCGCCGCGACGTCAATCGGCCGAACCTTGATCGGCCCAATGTTGATCGACCGAACGTCGATCGGCCTAAGTCGCCGCGACCCGGCGCTCCGACGGGCATCGTCGACCAAACGCGACCGGGCAACCGCAATCCGGCGGCCGATCGCACGCGCGATAATGTCAAACGCGATGGCGACCGCAACCGGGATGGCGATCGCAACCGGGATGGCAAGGGGCCCAAGGTGGTCGATCGCGATCGTGACGGAAATCCCAATGTGGACCGTAATCGCGACCCGAACAATCGCGATCCGAACCGCGATCGTGATCGCAACGTGGATCGCAATCGCGACGGTCGCCCGGACGTGGTCGATCGCGATCGTGACGGCAACCGCGATCGCGATCCCAATCGAAATCGCGACGCGATGCGACGCTATACGAGTCACTACGGCGACTTCGGCGCTCGGCCGGATGGGTACCGCGACTTTGTCTCTCGCAATTTCAACGTCAACCGCAACGTCAATAACTTCCAGCACAATTCTTGGCAGTATGGACATGGAAACTACTGGAACCAGAACTACGGCAACGACTGGGGACAATCCAACTGGCACCGCAACTTCAATCGCTACGGCTATGCCAACAACTTCTCGCCTTGGTGGGGCGTTGTGCCAGGCTTAGGTTGCAATTGGGGTGGTTGGGGTTGGGGCTGGGGTTGGCCGCAGTGGGGCTGGGGTTACGGGAACTGGGGTGGTTACGGCTATGGGTACGGCGACTACAACACGTACTACGGCAACGCGGGACAACCCGTCCAGCAAGTCACGGTGTTTGTGCCCACGCCCGTGCAGGTTCAAACCGCGCAGGATTTCTACAGCGACGCGTTGGCGGCGTTCCAAGACGGTCGATATCAGGAAGCGATCCGTCTATGCCAGCACGCCATGGTCGACAACCCGCGCAGTCCGGACGTGATCCTGCTGATGGCCCAATCCTTGTTCGCGGCCGGCGAGTACGATCAGGCTGCCGACGCCGTGCAGATGGCCGTGCAGCTTCTGCCCCAGGATCAGTGGGGTACGATCGCGAAGAACTACGCCAACTACTATCCCAATATCGAGGATTACACCACGCAGTTGCGTGCCTTGGAAACGGCGTCGCGAACCGCGACTCGGCCCAATCCGGCGTTGAACGTGCTGTTGGGATATCACTACGGTTTCCTCGGGCATCCCCGGCAGGCCGTGGCCGAGCTCGACACGGCGCTTGACGCCCGTTCGCAAGACGTGGGAGCACAAAAGCTCCGCGACTTGTTTGCCTCTGGCGCGGGCATTCCGGCCCGGACTCCGGCGCCCGCGCAGCAAGCCCCGATCGCGCCGCCGGCACCAACTACCGATGCCGCCCCGGCCGACCGTCAGGTGGCCAATCGATTGACTCAGACCCCTTCGCCCGAACAGACCGAGAGCGCCACGGAGTTCGTGGCGACCGGCGAACAGGCTTTCAAAGCCGGCAAGTATCCCGAGGCTGCCCAGCTTTGGCAGCACTCGCTGGTCGACGATCCGGGCAATGATGCCGTCCTGCTTCTGATGGCGCAGTCGCTATTCGCTCAGGGCCGGTACGCCGATGCGGCCGGCGCCACGCAGATGGCCATGCAACTTTTGCCCGACAACGAGTGGGGCAACGTGATCGAGAAGCGAGCCGACATTTACGGCGATCTCGACGAGTATACGACGCAGCTCAAAGCGCTCGAGCAGGCGCGGGATGCGAAGCCGGACGATCCGGCCCTGCACTTCTTGCTCGGGTTCCACTATGGTGCGATCGGCCAGTCGAAGCAAGCCATCGAGGAGCTCGACAAGACAATCCAATTGCAGCCCCTGGACGAGGGCGCGAAGAAGCTACGCGAGGTCGTTTCCGCCGCCGGCGCGCAACCGGCCCAATAAGCCGACTGCCGGAGACGGCATGCAAATGGCACGTGTGAACCATTGCCTCCCATTGCGGAGGCAATGGTTTTTTGTTGCGTACGCCGTGCATGGGAGACACAAATCGAGATTCAAGGCACGGCGCTTTTAGTCGGCGACCGTAACCAGAATCTTCTCGGCGGCGGCCCGCCCCAATGTGGTCTCGCGCCCGTCGACCTCGACCGTTACGATCCCCGCCTCGGCGCCGTTGACCTTCACGCGGCCCGCGGCGCCCAGCGGCAGTCCCGACCCGCTCAGGAATCGAAGGAACTCGGGCGTTTGATCGATCACGCGAGCCAGGCGAAACTCGTCGCCGACCTGGCACTCGGCCAGCAGTCGGCTGACGGGCATTTCGAACGATCCGTCGGAGCGCGGAATCGGGTCGCCATGAGGATCGGCCTTGGGGTGGCCCAGATAGGAGTCGATGCGGTCGATGAGTCGGTCGCTAACCGCGTGCTCCATGTTCTCGGCCTCCTCGTGTACCTCGTCCCAAGTGAGATCCAACGTCTTGACCAGAAACAGCTCGATCAAGCGATGCCGCCGCACGATCCGTAGCGCCAGTGAGTTGCCGGCGGTCGTCAGCCGCACGCCTTCATACGGCGTGTAAGCCACGAGATTGCTTTCGCTCAGCGTCTTGAGCATGCTGGTCACGGTGCCGGGCGAAACGGAGAGCGCCTGGGCCAGTTGACCCGTGGCCGCCTGACCATCGCCGGACACGCAGATCTGGAAAATGGTTTTGACGTAATTCTCGACCGTTAAACTTGCCACCCGGTGGCCTCCTGGTTGTTTCGCCGAAACATGCGACGGCTCTATTGTAGCCCAGTAGGATTTATCTGGCCACGAGGGAAGAGCGGCGGGAGGCTGGAGGCTGGAGGCTGAGGGATGAAGGCTGAGGGATGAATAGGATGGAGGCCAAAGCTTGGAGACTCGGGTTTTTCTCATCCTTCATCCTTCCGCCTTCATCCCTCAGCATTTTCCACTGGAGGCCGGAGACCGGAGGGAAGAAAGCAGGAAACGCGTTGGAGTCGCGGTAAGTGTGGCATTGCACGTTTGCGGATCGAGAGGCATGATGAAAACGACCGTAATACCCGGGTACCGAGCGGCGAGCCGATGGCTGAATTGAATTTGAACGCACGCGCCGCTGACCTTTGTCGACGTTTCGTCGAAGAGGGCGACGTGCTCCGCGTTGGCGTCCACACGGCCTCCTGCGGCGCGCGGCTGATCGACTGTGGCATTCAGTCCGCGGGCGGATTGGAAGCCGGTCGAAGGCTCGCCGAGATTTGCCTGGCCGGATTGGGCGGTGTGCGGTTCGTGCCGGCGCCCGCCGAGTTCCCGCCGGGCCCCGCCGTGATGGTGACGACGGATCATCCCGTGGCCGCCTGCATGGCCTCGCAGTATGCCGGCTGGCAGATCGCGCGTGAGGGTTACTTCGCGATGGGCTCGGGCCCCATGCGCGCTGCCGCCGCCAAAGAGCCGCTGTTCGCCAGGCTTGGCATTCGTGAAAAGCCCAATGCCGCGGTGGGAATTCTAGAAAGCCGGAAACTGCCCGCCGACGCGATCTGCCAGGAACTTGCCGCGGCCTGCGGCGTGGAAGCCAAGAATTTGACGCTGCTCATTGCGCCGACGGCCAGTACGGCTGGCTCAGTGCAGGTCGTTGCGCGGAGCGTCGAAACGGCGCTGCACAAATTGCTGGAGCTGGATTTTGATTTGACGCGCGTCGTGAGTGGCTGGGGGCTCGCGCCGTTGCCGCCGGTGTCGGGCGACGATCTCGTGGCCATCGGTCGCACGAACGACGCGGTCCTGTACGGTGGTGAGGTCTTATTGTGGGTTCGCGGCGACGACGCCAGCCTCGAGGCCATCGGCCCGCGCATCCCCAGCGGCGCCTCGCCCGATCACGGTCAGCCGTTTGCCGCGATCTTCGAGCGGGCCGGCCGCGATTTTTACAAGATCGATCCGCACCTGTTCAGCCCGGCGGTCGTGACGCTGGCGAACCTGGACACGGGGCGGTCGTTTCGCTTTGGCCACACGTTGCCGCGCGTGATTCACGAATCGTTCGACATCCGACAGATTACGGCTTAGCACAAACCGCCTAGCAATCTCGCACAGGGCCGGCCAGCATCGATTGGCCTCGCGTTCGCCATGCACTTCGCCGTACTTTGCTCGCCGGAAAGCTGGTATCTCAAGGACCTCAAGCGGGCGGCGGCGGGCCAGTTCGAAATCACGCCGCTGCAATTTCGTTCTCTGGCGGCCCAGTTGAGTCGCGATCACCCGGCATTCAGTGCAGGCGAGACGGATCTGGCCGGCGTCGACGCACTGCTGGTGCGCACGATGCCGCCGGGCACGCTCGAGCAAGTCGTCTTTCGCATGGATTTGCTGGCACGTATCGAGGCGGCCGGCAAGCTGGTCATCAATCCGCCCCGGGCCATCGAGGCGGCTGTCGACAAGTATTTGGCCAGCGCGAAACTGGCCGCCGCGGGCCTGCTGATCCCGCGAACCGTGGTTTGCCAGACGGTAGACGATGCACTGGCGGCCTTTCACGCGCTGGGGGGCGACGTGGTCGTGAAGCCGCTATTTGGAGCCGAGGGACGCGGAATCGCACGCTTGACCGACGAAGCGCTCGCCCAGCGCGCCTTCAGCATGTTGGTTCAACTGGGCGCGGTGCTTTACGTGCAGCAATTCATTCCTCATGATGGATTCGACCTCCGCGTGCTGGTCGTGGGCAAGCGAATGTGGGGCATGCGGCGGCGCAACCCGTTCGATTGGCGCACTAACGTCAGCCGCGGCGCCACGGCGGAGCCTTTGGAGCTGAACACCGAGCTGGCCGAGATGGCCCGCCGCGCGGTCGATGCGATTGGAGCCCCCGTGGCGGGAGTCGATCTGCTGCCGGCCCGCGACGGCAAGCTATACGCACTTGAAGTGAATGCCGTGCCCGGCTGGCAGGCGCTTTCGCGCACGCTCAAAGTCGACATCGCCCGACAGGTTCTGGAGTACACGGCCGAGCGGGTCGAGGCCGGGGCCTGCTCAACGAAATGACTTGGAACGAAGCGAGTTCGTCATGGCGCATGCCGTACCCTTAACGAGCGCGAAAACGAGCGAGCCGGCGGGCATCAACGTCGCGCGCCGTTTGTCGGCAATGGCGGCGCTCATGCCCGCGGCATTGGCCGTGGTCGTGCCGCGCGCTCGCAATCGCGCGGGCCGCAGGCAGTACGACACGACCACGTTCAGCCAGCTCGAAGCCGACAGCAATCGCCTGGCCAGTGGCCTGCGGCATTGGGGAGTCGCGCCTGGAATGCGGATCGCGCTGCTGGTGCGGCCCAGCATGGAGTTCATTTCGCTAGTGTTCGGGCTTTTCAAGGCCGGGGCCGTGATCGTGCTGGTCGACCCCGGCATGGGTCGCAAGAACCTGGTCCGATGCCTGGCAGACGCCGAGCCCGAAGGGTTCATCGCCGTGCCGATCGTGCAGGCGATTCGCTCGCTGCTAAGATCGCGGTTTCCGCGGGCCCGATACAACGTCACCGTCGGACGCAGGCTGTTTTGGAACGGGCTGACGCTCGACGAGTTGCGCGCGATGGGGAGCGAAGCACCGTTCTGCCACGACACGCGCGGCGACGACGCAGCGGCCATCATCTTCACGACCGGCAGCACCGGTCCGCCCAAGGGCGTGCTCTATCGCCACGGCAATTTCGACCGGCAGGTCACGGAATTGGGCGACTTCTACAAGATCCGCAGAGGCGAGATCGACCTGCCGGGCTTCCCGCTGTTCGGATTATTCAATTGCGCGCTGGGCGTGACGACCGTGATCCCGGACATGGACCCCAGCCGCCCGGCTCGCGTCGATCCGCGCAACATCGTCGAGGCAGTCCAGGACTGGAACGTGACCCAGGCATTTGGCTCGCCCGCGATTTGGAATCGGGTCGGCCAATATTGTCAGGAGCACCACGTGACCATGCCGACGCTGGCTCGCGTCCTTTCGGCCGGCGCGCCTGTGCCGCCGCACGTGCTCGAGCGGATGAAACGCGCCATTGCGGCTGACGGCGAAGTTCACACTCCCTACGGCGCCACCGAATCACTGCCGGTTGCGTCGATCGGCGCTAGTGAAGTGCTGGGCGAAACTCGGCATCGCTGGGCCCAGGGGGGCGGGACTTGCGTGGGGCGCAAATTTCCGGGCATCGAATGGAAGGTGATTCGCATCGCGGACGGACCGATCGCAACCCTGGCCGATGCGACCGAGATGCCGCGCGGCGAGATCGGCGAGTTGATCGTCCGCGGTCCGGTCGTGACGAGCCACTATGTAACGCGCAGCGAAGCCAACGCGCTGGCGAAAATCGCCGACGCGCCGCGATTCTGGCATCGCATGGGCGACGCGGGCTATTTCGACGATCAAGACCGCTTCTGGTTCTGCGGGCGGGTGGCGCATCGTGTGCAAACGGCGAGTGGCGTCATGTACACGATTCCCTGCGAGGCGATTTTCAATCAGCACCCGACGATTTTTCGCTCCGCCTTGGTGGGCGTGGGGCCGGCCGGCCAGCAGCGCCCGGTGATCGTGGCCGAACCCTGGCCCGGCAAATTTCCGCGCGGGCGTCAGAGTCGCGACTCGCTGCTGTCCGAACTGCGCCAGTTGGCGGCCGAGAATCCGCTGACCCAGAGCATCCACGACTTTTTTCTGCACGCGGCACTGCCGGTCGACGTTCGGCACAACGCCAAGATCTTTCGCGAGCAGTTGGCCGTTTGGGCGGCAAGGAAGCTGAGGTAGCCGCCGATGTTCGCGCTCGTGACCGGTGGCGGAGGCTTTCTGGGCCAGTACATCGTCGAGCAGTTGCTGGCCCGGGGAGATCGCGTGCGCAGCCTGGCTCGCGGGCACTATCCGGCGCTGGCCAGCCTGGGCGTCGAATGCGTGCGAGCCGATCTTTGCGACGCCGCGGCCGTGCGGCAGGCGTGCGCCGGCGTTGATGTGGTGTTCCATACCGCGGCCGTGGCGGGCATCTGGGGACCGTGGCAAAACTATTTCGACGTCAACGTGCTGGGCACGCGGCACGTGCTCGAAGGATGCCGCCAGCACGGCGTGCCGAGGCTGGTTTTCTCGAGCAGCCCCAGCGTCACCTTCGACGGCCATCCGCAAGAAGGCGTCGACGAAAGCGCGCCCTATCCCGCGCGATGGCTGTGCTACTATCAGCACACCAAGGCGCTAGCCGAGCAGGCTGTGCTGGAAGCCAACGGCAGCGAGCTGGCGACTTGCGCTCTGCGGCCGCACTTGGTTTGGGGGCC
>JANNQN010000127.1:0-29160 GCA_031400775.1 Planctomycetia bacterium
GCAGCCCACCATGATAAACTCAGCCATGGCCAGTTCTCCTGTGCTAGCTCGGGAAACGTTCGTTCGAAACACTTGAACTTTCCCAAAAACCAACACAGCTGCAACTGGCCTTTTTGCTTCCCGCTACATAATCACTTTGTGCCTTCGTGGTCCAACTCTTCCGTAGAGAATTCAATAAACCACAACGACACAAAGGACACAGAGATGAGAAAGGTGAATAACTTAATAAACCTGGTCGACGAAGTAACCGCCGGTCGGAGCAATGATCGCGCCCCAGGTCTCGTCGAGAGCGACTTTCAACTCCTCGGTCTTGTCGGGCTGGCCGGGAATCTTGAAAACAAACGTGTACTTGCCGGGCAAGACGTGCAACGACACGCCGTCCCTGGGATCCTTGGCTCCCAGTCCGGCGGCCACTTTGTATTGCTGGCCGTTGATCACCACCACCACCTCGCGCTCGGATGCATTTCCCAAGATCAGCCGGGCGCGATTCGGCTGCGGCAAGATACCGGCCGCCTTGGCCTTGGCCGGATAACGTGCGGCGACGTTCGCGCTGGTGCCGTCTCCCTCTTTCGATAGCCGCACTAGCACGCTCCCCTCGGGCCCGGCAAAGGCCAGCGAGGCGCTATCCGCCGTGATCTTGGCCGCCGCTGCGTTTTCCTTCCAGCCCCGCGCCGTGAGCTCGCGGCGATAGAAATCGACCACGGCCGGTAGCGCAGCGGGCACGCTGGCCGTGGCGCTCTTGCGATACTTACTGCCGATCGACGAGCGATTCGTCGTGATCAACGGGTAGGGCAATCCATCGTGTTCTTCGGCGCCGAGCTCGTCGGCGGCCGGGGCGCTCACGTCGCCGGCGGGGGCCGAACTGCCGTTGGCCAGCTTCGCGTCGAACGCGACGTCGAAGCGATACTCGTTATCGAATAACTTGCCCGGCTTTTCCATCACGGCCTTGCCGCGAGCACGGCCGTCGGCCACGGCGATCTCGGCCTTCACGACGTTCTCCCCTGAATTCGACTGGTTCACGCTCAGCCCATCGGCGTACAGAAACAGATAGCCAAGCTTTCCTGCCGCGTCGTAGCGGAGCTTCACGTGCGGGTCGAAGCCGGCCGCGCCGCCGCCATCCTGGCCGTTGTTCAGTAGCGCCGCGAGCTTGTCGCCGGCGATCGGCTTGACCGACAGCAGCACTTCGGTCGCCGTTTCGTCCCCTTGCTTGCTTTCATAAGCGACGCCGTAGTTGAGCTTGAACACTTTGCCTCCGGCCCATAGCGTTGCGCCGGTCTGCTTTTGATCCGCCACGGCAATCCGCTGGGCTCGGGCGCGGGGAGCGGCCGGCTTCGGCTCGTCATCGGGCGATTGACCCGGCGTGTCCGCCAGCGGCGAATCGGAGGCGGGTTCTTGCGAGCGTTTCTTAGCAGGCTTCTTGGCGGCGACCTTGGACGGCGGAACGGTATCCCAGGCAATGCCTTTGCAGACCAGCGTGGCGTCGGTGCCATCTTCGTGCTTGTGTACGAAGATCGTCAACGAAGCATTGCCGTTCGATAGCTTAATGATGGCCGTGTCGTCGGTCACCATCGGCCTCTGCGCTTCGTCCCAGCCTTTCTCGGCCAACTCCTCCAGGAAAAACTTGGCGAGCTCGTCGACGTCCGATGCGCTGGTGAGCTTGATCATCTTCGAAGTTTTGTTGTATTCGACGCTGGTCGCGTCTTTCGGCATCGTGATATCGGCGACCTTGACGCCGCCGGCCGTCGCAGCGCCCTTCTTGTTGCCGGCCTTGCTCTTCTTAGCCGCCGCCTTTTCGCCCTCTTGGCGATCCAGATTCTTGAGCAGTTCGCCAACTTCCGCTGGCAGGTCGGGCAACTCCACGCCGGCCGGCAGCTTCGGAAAGCCCGGGATGTCCGCCAGTTTGGTTTTCTTGCCGGCCTTGGGCGCAGCCGCGGTTTTGTCCAGCACCGGCTTCGGCTCCAAGATGACTTGCGCCGAACCGATGACCGTGATGTCGGCATCGGCCAGGCCGGTGTCGAAGTATCGCACGTCGATCGTGGCCTCGTCCTTTTTGAACGTCATGCTGCCGCTGTGAGGATCGGTGCGCACGCCATCCTCTTCGCTCCAACCCGCTGGTATCAGGTATTGGCGAAACACCTTGAAAGCGACCGGGCCGCCGCCCGTACCCAGCTTGAACTCGACCTGCTCGGGTTTGTCCTGCTCGACTTCAGCGGCCATCGCCGGCAGCATCAATTCGACTCGGACCTTTTCGTTTTTCTTGGCCATCTTCTGTCGCGCACGTTCTCCCGCTTCCTTGGCCAGGCGATCTTGCTCGGCGACTTGCGCGGCGGTGTAATGCTGCACCGTGACGCGCACGATGCCGGTGTACCGCTCCATATCCAGAGAGATCATGTCCTTTTGCGGATTGCGGAAGACGAGAAACTGCGTTTTTCGACTGTCATCGACCACGGGGCGCTCGGTCGTGGCTTTCCATCCCAGCTTCGGGAGCTTCTCTTGATAGAAAGTCGCCACAGGCGCAGGATCCTCTCCGGGCCATTCGTAGCGCAGCGTGCCGTCGTAGTCGTTGTAGCGCGGATCCGGCGCGTCGGAGGGCACGGGCAGATCGGCCGACATCAATTCCGTGCTGTAACGAATCACGGTCTTGTTGTCTTGCGCCGGCGCTGTCGAAATCCAGGCCATCAGCCGAATCGCGTTGCGCTTGAAGTACATCATCGGAGAGGTCGCTTCGTCGCCGGCCATGCCGTACGGTTCCCAACCGGCGGCCAGCAGCAATTCGCGACAGTCCTTGGCCGTCTCGGGCACCTTGGCGGTCGTCAGGTACGAGGTCTCGCCGACGTGAGCGGAGAACGGCTTGACCTCCGGCGGCACGGGCAGCTTGCCGATCTCAACGTTGCCGTGGTTGAGCAGCGTCACTCGGGCGACGCCTTGCTTGTCCGGTTCGCCAGTTACGGTCGACGTCGAGACCATGAGGGTGTATCCGTCCTTGGCGAACGAGCCCGAGACGTTTGTGGCATCTTGATATCCGCCTGGCTGTTCCTTCCAACCGCGCTGCTTGAGTTGTTGCCGCTGAAACTCGAAAGCGGTCTTGGCGTCTCCCTTCGCCTCATACATCAGCATGCCCAGGGTTCGCATGTTGCCGACACTCGCGCCTTCGATTACCGGAAACGCGCGCAGGTCGAGCACCCGTGCGGCCGCCTCGACCGTGGCGGGCTCGGCCGCGCGGACCGGGGACATCGTGGCCAGCGAGATCGCCGCCCAGGCGAGAGATGTTGCATACTGCAAAAACAATCGATTCATGGCACACCCTGTAAATAAGCGAGGCGACGAAGTCGAGTCGAAAGAGTCGCGAAAGCGACAAGGCGCAGGCTTATGGTAGCAAATCGCGGAGGCTCGGGGGAGCGCGATTCAATAAGCGTCCAGGGCCGATCGACGCCCTAGTAGTCGTACCAGATGCCGAATCCCACGCGCTGCTCGAAGCTGTTGAAGAATTCGTACTGCGTGCTCGCGCCGTTTACGTATTCGACGCCCAGACGAAACGTGTGCAGGGCCATGCCGGCACGGTATTGCCAACCAGCCTGCGCGACGAACGATCCGCCGTAATCGAGCTCCTCAAGGAGATTGGTATAGACTGCGGCAAAGGGCGCCCCGCCGCGAATGGCCGGGCTGTAATCGACGCCGAATTGGAACTGGCTCGGCCTGGAGCCGCCACCCAGCACGAAGGCATAGTCATACTCTCCGAATAGCCGCAAGGCATCGGTGTAGAAATAGCCCACGGCCAGCATCACCGCGTCGCGCGTGTAGTTGATGCGCACGGCGCTGGGATTGAGCAACATGAACTCGTCGCCCAGGTGCGCACTGAGGTGGTAGTAGCCGGTTTTGAATTGCCACGGTCCGCTGCCGTAGGTGACCGGAACACCGACGCGAAAATCGGTCGACACGACCGGCGAGCTTTCTTCCAGCGGCTGGAGCCGGGGCATTGCCGCGCCCTCCAGATCGAGCTCCCAACCCTCGGGCCGATAGGCGGCGTTTGTTCCGTATCGGACCATCGCCACGCGGCCGCCGAGCGTCGCGTCCCAAGTGGTGCCGAACGAGCGCGTGTGCGACGTGACCAGGCCAAAACGCGGCTCGTGAACTCCGGCCAGGTAGGAACGCCAGATGAGTCCCTCGGGCATCGCCTGCCAGGTCCAATCGGGCACGTCGTCGCCCGACTCGAACGGCGGCGCCGGCGGATAATTCTGCGGGACAACCGTCTGGTTCACCGCGTCCTGGTTCACTGGGGGCAATCGCTCCGGGACTTCGAGCAGCGGCTGTGCGCAGCAATTCCGATGTCCGCCCGAAAGCAGCATGACCGCCGCGGCGACCAGCGCCGATCGGAAAAGAAGAAACTTCATCGGGCAGAGGCGCTGGTGGGAAAAGTTTGCTCAGCCCGACGGACCGTCGATTGCATCGCTGGCGGAGCAAAGGGAGGAATCGTTGCCATCCTTCAATTCGACCCCCCGCTGGTATGAACTAAAGGAAGTCGCCCTATAGGTGGTCCGGCTTAAGCAGCTTGCCCATTTTTTGCAGCGCAGCATCGTCATGCTGGCAGAGGTCCGATCGGGGCGTGGATCAGCCGAGGCTCACTCGGTCGAGAGACCAGATGATCGCCTCCAGCCGCCGGCTGAAGTGCAGCACCGGCTCGGATGCCGATAAGTCGCAGCCCAGGGCGGCGGCCAGCGTGTTCGTTGTCAAAACGGCCTCGGCCGTTTCCAGCGGCCAGGGCACGTGGTCGATCTCTCCTCGCCAGACGCGGCGGTGGCGATCGGCCGAGTACAGGCAGTAGCGGGCCGTCAGCCAGGTGGCAAGCGGATCGGTGGCAAGCGGATCGGCGGCAACCGCATCGGCGCCGCCCAGCGGACGATACCGAGCACGGAACTCGGCGGGTGGATTTTGGCCTTCGCAGCGGCGACATCGATAGTCGACCCAACCATCCCGTGTCGCGGAACAAGTGATCCGAGCGTCGCGGTAGGGCAAGTGATAAAACCTTCGGGCGCAGCGCACGGCCATGCGGCTGGCGGCGTCGAGCGAGAAGAACCACACGCCGGGCTTGCCGTCCGCGACAACATAGGTGCGCAAGTTCAACTCGGGAAAGCTCGTCAAGCCGGGAATTGCAGGCAGGCACCGCGCTCGAATGCCGGAGATGCGAAACGGGACAATCCCCAGCCAGGCGCGACCGTCGAACGTGTCCAGCGCCAGCCCCGGCGGCAGGTGCGGCTCGAGCGCCGCGGGATCGCACGGCCAGTGGGCAAACAGCAGGTCCTCCCAAACCATTCGCAACAGCCAGGGCCTGCGCGGGACCGGCCAGCCGCGCGAGCGGCAGACAACCGCCGCCACCGGATCGGTCATTCGCTTACTCCGTGCGATAGTAAGATTGCGGCCAGCCACACTCGTCGACTACTCGAGTTTCAGCTCGACGTCCGACGCTTTCAACTCGCCGGAAACCCAAATCGAGCGCTCGCCGTGGCGCAGCTTGTTGCGCACCACGGCGTCGATTGTCAGTTGATAGCTGCCGCGGGGGACGACGTCAAATTGGAATCGTCCCTGCTCGTCCAGAGTCGCCACGCGGGTTGCTCGGCCATTCAAATGGATGCTCGCCCCCGACGCGGCCCGATCGCCATACCGCGCAACGCCGCGGATGGTCGATAGTGCCGGCGGTTCCGGTTTGTAAATTGCTTCCGCACTGGTCGCATCGTAGTCGGGCCGAAAGGCCACGGCCACATCGCCCGGCGATCGCCTGGCCAATTGCGCAAGGCGGCTGGCCAGGTTCGGCGTCAGCGGGTGCGCGGCCAGGAATGGACGAAATACTTCGCAGTGCGTGCCATCGACTACTTCTCCGTCCGAACCCATGATGACGGCCACCAGGCGATGCTGTGCGTCGAAGATCGGGCCGCCGGAATCTCCCTGCCGCGCCATGCCCGTCAGTTCCAGCACGCCCTCGCTCTCGCCATCCTCGAGCGTGACCTGGCCGCGCAGCTCGCCGCGATTGACGCGTAGCTTGCCCTCTTGTCCGAATCCGCAAGAGGCCAGCGGAGTTCCCGGCTCTGGAAGACTGGTGGCCAGCGCCACGGCCGGCGCCCCGGGGCGTTCCACCGCCAGCACCGCCAGGTCGTTCTTGTCGTCCGCCGCGATCAATACCGCGCGGCGGGGCGCCCCGCCGTTGAAGAACACGAGGATGTCACCCACGCCATCGGAGAACACGTGCGCACAAGTCAAAACGATTCCGACCTCCTGCTTGCGCTCGACCAGCGTTCCGGAGCCGATGCTGAACTCGTTTCCTTGTTGGTTGACGATCCGCACGATTCCCGGCGCGATGGCAGGCGAATCGGGCGTGGAAATTGGCGCGTGGGGATCAGCGGCCACGGCCATTCCGGCCGCCCATGCAAGCGACAAAAAACCGAGCGACAAGCGGCGAGCCGACAACATGCGTGTCTCCCTGGATCCCTCGTGCGATACGAAATACTAGTCCTGAAGACCCATTTTCGCCCTTGTGCCCTCATTGAATCTGGTCGTTGCGACGAATTTCACAGGACGGACTTCAACGTCGAACGATAAAACCTACTATGCCGGGCCGCTGTCGACCCTCAACATTCGATCAAAGGCTTCGTCGGTGGCCAGGTTCATGTCGAAACTGCCGTTTTGATTTGTCGGGCCGTATTGCCAGATCCGGACTGCTCCGCTTCTGCCTGGCGGCTGCTTAGGCTGGTACCTTGGTACTGGGAACGATCTGCCTTTTTTCGGGAATTGGCCCCACAAGAAAGGCTGAAAGGTGCTACCAGCCAGTGCGTCGTTGTACGCATTGCCGATGAATCCAACCTTACCCCGCCCAAACCTCTCGTCACTTGCGAAAAACTCGGACACGTTGCCGTAGATGCCCCCGAACTCGGGACCGATCACATCCAACCATCCTCGAATGAAATTCGGGCTGACTCTGCCGACCCGAGGAAATTCCGATTCCTTCTCGATGTTCAGGTAAATCAACACTCTTGGGATCGTGATGCCCACGGCTCGCGCAGAGTTGATAGCCCCAATGGCCGCATTCTGTCCCCGGCTAAATTCATTGTCTGGGTTGGGAGTGAAGCCCACGATTTTGCCATTTCCATCAAGGACTCGTTGGTGAAAAAAGCCCTGCCCTAAGGGATTATGAATCAACACCAAGCGAGTCTCGGGACTGTTTGCTCGGAGGAAGGGAATTTCATCGTTCCGCAATGCTGAACTTCTTCCCTGCGTGATGTACCGACCCCAAAAATCCGGAGCCCTTCCGAATTGTTGCTTCACGCGGGCAAACAGGCCCCGGATGGAAGTAAAGGAATCGACTCCCCAGCGGAATCCATCGGGTATTCGTGTATCGGGGACCCCTGGATCGAAACTCGGCATGATTTCCCATTTCTTGTTAGCGCACGGTCTTCCGACAATAAGTAATTGTCGTATCGCGACCTTAAGGACAGCGAAAAAGGTAAATAGTATTTCTTAACTAGCTTAACCGCCCGCGCCCTGCGATCGAAGCAATTTCGGCGGCAAGGCGCTGGATCGGCCCAGTTTTCCCGTGGGAAAATCGACAGTTGACGTAGTTGGCCACAGATGCGAAAGCAGCTTGCGACGGAGTTCAAAGCGGACACGGAGGCGGAGTGTTACAAGATTTCTATGGCCCCTCTTCGTTGCACCGCCAGATGGCTCGCCGCGCCGTTTGATCTCGCTCAACCGTCGCGCATCGCGGCCGACATCTCCGCCGCGATGAAAAATGAGCCGGTGATGCATATCAAATGCTCGGGCGATGCGATTTCGCCGGCCAGCTTCCAAGCCGCGGCCGGATCGACGCACAGGTGCCGCCGCGCACCGGCGATTCCGACGGACAAAGCTTCCAACGACTCCGCGTCGACGCCGCGGGGGTTGCTCTGGTAGCGCGTGAAGATCACGTCGTCAAACTCGGGCAACAGAACTTCCAGCATGCCGCGCAAGTCCTTGTCGCGAGTCGTGGCAAAAATCGCCAACCGCCGAGGGCAGGAAAAGCTCTGGTCCAACACCCGAACCAGCGCTTCGATCGAAGCCACGTTGTGCGCCGCGTCGAGCACCACGGACGGATGCCGCCTGAGAATCTCGATCCGCGCCGGCCAGCGCACATCGGCCAGGCCTTGGCGAATCGCCGGTTCGGTGATATTCCAGCCCTGGTGGCTCAGTTCGCGCACGGTCGCGATCGCCACGGCGGCGTTGGCCGCTTGATGCTCGCCCAAGAGAGTCAGCTCAAGATTCGCCAGTTCGAAATTGTCGCCCGCCAGTTCCCGGAAATCCATTTGGCCTCGGCCATCCGCCCGCTCGAGATGTCGCGGCGGTCGATAGATGAAATCGAAATCAGCTCCGAGTTGTATCAGTCGGCAAGCCTGTTCGGCGGCCGTGGCGGCCACGACCGCGCGAGCCTCGGGTGCCAGCACGCCGCTGACGACCGGCGTGTGGGGTTTAATGATGCCGGCTTTCTCGCCAGCGATCGCGGCCAGGTCGGTGCCCAGTTGCTGGGTGTGGTCGTAGCTGATGCTGGTGATCACGGAAACGCGCGGCTGGCAGACGTTGGTCGAGTCGAGCCGTCCGCCCAGGCCCACCTCCAGCACGGCGACCTCGACTCGATGCAGCGCGAAGCGCAGCCAGGCCAGCGCCGTGACGACCTCAAAGTACGTGGGGCGATTCGAGCCCCGATCCTCGTCGGGCGGTTGAGCGTCCATGGCCGCAACTGCCGGTTGAATGCGCGCGACCAGCTCGTTCAATTCTCCCGGCGGACAAATGGCGCCGTCCACCATCAGCCGCTCTTCGACGCGATGCAGGTGCGGCGAGCTGTACAGCCCGCTGCGATACCCGGCACCCCGCAGGATGCTGTCGATCGTGGCGGCCGTGGATCCCTTGCCCTTGGTTCCGGCGACGTGGACGATGCTGGGTCCTTCGTGGGGATTGCCCAGGCGGTCCAGCAGCTCGCGCATGCGGTCCAGGCGGAAATCCCGCTGCCCATAGGGCACCGTCCAAGTACGCTCGTAGTCGATGCGACTTTTGAGGAAATCGAGCGCCGTGGCTTCCAGCCCGCTTGAACCTTGCATGCGATGCTCTTCCGCGTCTGCCATTCGCCGCGTCCGCCCATGCGTCACGTCGACGCGGAGTCGTCCAGAGCGTTCGGGTTCTTGCGCGGCACGAGCCGCGACAGAGATCCGACGTTCGCGCTGAAGTCTAATCTACACCCAGCGGAGGGAAAACAACTCAGCGATGAAATACGGGGCGATTCAATCGCTAAATTGCCTTGGGGTTAGAATGATGTGCCAAGTGCCCCCCTGGGACCCAGGGTACATAAGGACTGTGGATCGCGTTACGTTCGAAGTAAGGCAATGAATTCGTCAATGGTGAGGCCGGACTGGCGCACTAGGCCTCGTAAAGTGCCACGTTTCAGTGCGCGGCTACCGTGAACAGGAACCGAGAGAGTGGCTTGGTGTCCCTGTTTTTTTAGGATGTGATGACTACCGGTAGTGCGGACGACCTGGAAACCGTGCCGACCAAAGGCTTCGATCGCTCGAAGGCCTGAAACGCTCGGGACGTTAGACATCCACCGCGATCCACCGCTCGATCGTATTTGTCATACCAGCAAAAAACTCCGGATCACCATCGCGCCAAGGAATTGGGCTATTCGACTCCAGGTGATATTCGATCGTTGCCTTGAAGGCGTCGGCGATATTTCTAAGTGCCTCGTTAATCGTGTCCCCTTCGCTGACGACCCCGGCAATGTTCAATGCGTGAGCGGAAAATCCCTCCTCCTCCTCGGGGCAAAGAAGAACTTTGCATTCGTAACGATTGGCCGGTTCATCCCAGGTTTCACTCAAGGCCTTAACCTCGAACGCGCGGTCTTTTTCAGTCGTGCTCATGGTTGAACTCCAGCTTCCGCCTCGTCAACGACAATCCGAACTGAGCCAATCGGCTCATCCTCACACAACAACTCCAATGCGTAGACCCCTTTATGGGGCGTCGGCAGGACAGGCATCGGCAAGACCACCTCAATTGTCTCCAAGGGGTTTGTACACGATATTTGCAATCCTGTTTGCAGTAAAATTTTGCTGTCGCTGAGGTCAACGTATCGTAACAGGAATGGCGCCGCCCCCTGGAAGTCCGTAATGCTGAAGTACGCCGAAGGAGATCCTGGTTGCATTCCTCCGGGGACACAAACACTTTCATTGCCAACATCGTCCTTCGTGCGCTGCACTTTGAGTCCCGGGATAAGCAACAGTCGATTAAAAATTCCAGCGACGACCTTCTTGCCGGTTGCTTTGTCCTCGTAGATCTTGTCCGCCAGCAACAGAGATTGAAGGACTGGCTTCACGAAAAACGATCCGTTATATGGCGCAAAAACAAAGCCGCAACGCGAGATTGCGGCCAAAACGAGCGCATCCAAACAAGTTCGACCGTCGAACCCGTCGCCCTCCTTGGCATCGGCAACGTGTTACGCCGCACGTTAGCTCAACCAAAGGGTAGCCCATCACTGGGTAGCCCGTTAATTTTACGTAGCCGAGTGGCCGGAAATCAATATCAAGTC
Source organism: Planctomycetia bacterium (assembly GCA_031400775.1). Classification (GTDB taxonomy): domain Bacteria; phylum Planctomycetota; class Planctomycetia; order Pirellulales; family PALSA-1355; genus PALSA-1355. The sequence goes on from JANNQN010000127.1 coordinate 10,595, forward strand.
TCGCGTTTTCTCTTGGCGCAATCAAGACAAAACCTTGCGATGCGTCGAGAATTCCGCCCTTGCTATACTGGAATGAGCGACCCCTCAAACCTTTCACGGAGAACGACCATGAATCGACGGAATCTGGTTATTGCTGGTGTCTGGCCGTTTTTCGGAGTCTGCCTGGTTCTCCTGCTGGCTAGCTCAACAGCGGCACAAAGGCCACCATCAGGGAGAGATCGAACAGACCTGATTAACGACGTGCAGCAGAGCACCGTCGGAACTGCGCTGCGAACACGCCACGCCGCCGCCACGGTGGAAGTAGCCCGACGTTCTTACATGAAGCTCAGGACGGCACGCGATGGCAATCCGAACAGCGTTTCGGCCGAGGAGTTGAGCCTAGGTTCTCTGGAATGGTTTAAGTCGCAAGTGGCCGCTGCCGCCTCGAGACCGGACGCCATGAAAGCCGCGTCGGAGTACCTGGAGCGCGAGGGAGAAACCGTCGCCCCATGACCGCCCCCAAACGCCGCTGGTTCCAATTCAGGCTCGCCACGCTATTCATGGCGATGACGGTGCTCTGCTGTTGGCTGGCGTTAGTCTGGAAGGATCGCCAAGTGGTTCAGGAGCGAGCGGCGGTCATTCAGTTCCTGAAATCGTACAAATTAAGCAATGGACCTCCTGCGGTCACAATGCTCCATGATCCTCGCCATCCCCCGGTGATAAATCCGAAACCACTGCCAGCCGCGTTGGCACGATTAGGCGCTGAGCCGGTTCTGAGCATTCGCATTCCGAGCGAAATGTTTCGAGCGAGTAAGCCTGGGCCGTATTTTGGATTTGATGGGTATCTGCGGATTGAGGCACTGTTTCCAGAAGCTTATTGCTCAGTTGAGCCTCGGCCTATGCCTTAGTTCCAACAGCCCGCCCTGCACGCGATTTAAGACACTAAAGGTTTTGCCGGTCGCTTGAAACCCGCCGGGGCGTCTCCTATAGTGGGTGTTTCCCACGGGCGGGCGCTAGAGCGGGGGATCGCCTTTCTCCAGGCACGACCGAACTTTAGCGCTCCCTCTGCCGTAACGAACGTTGAGTCCACCCCGGACCGGTGCGCTCGTTGCACGGGAGCCTTTCTAGCTGTCTGGTTTGCTCACAATCGACTTTTAGCTGGGCCGGTGGTCCACCCGTTCAGGCGAGGAATAGTTATGTCGTCCGAGGTAGTGGTCGAGACGCGGAATCTCTCCAAAGTCTATCGCGATTTCTGGGGCCGCCAGAAGGTGCGAGCGCTCAAGGCCCTCGACCTGGAAATCCATAAGGGCGAGATCTTCGGCCTGCTGGGTCCCAACGGATCGGGAAAAACCACCACGATCAAGCTCCTGCTGGGCCTGCTGTTTCCCACCAGCGGCAGGGCCCTGGTCTTTGGCCGCGAGGCCACGGACGTCTCGAAAAATGAGCGGCTCGGCTACCTGCCAGAGGAGTCGTATCTCTACCGGTTCCTCAACGCCGAAGAGACGCTCGACTTTTACGGCCGGCTGTTCGACATGCCCGCCGCTGTCCGCCGCAAGCGGGCCGCGGAGCTGATCGACCTGGTCGGCCTCAACTGGGCCAAGCGGCGGCAGTTGAAGGAATACTCCAAGGGCATGGCCCGCCGCATCGGGCTGGCCCAGGCACTGATCAACGATCCCGAGTTGATCCTGCTCGACGAGCCCACCAGCGGCCTGGATCCGATCGGCACGCGGGAAATGAAGGACTTGATCCTGAAGCTGAAAGCCCAGGGCAAGACCGTGCTAATGAGCAGCCACTTGCTGGCCGACGTGCAAGACGTTTGCGATCGGATCGCCATCTTGCACCAGGGCGAGCTGAAAGAGCTCGGTCGGGTCGATACGCTGTTGAAGGTTCGCGACGAAACGCAGATTCGCGCCCGCGGCCTGTCGGAGGCGGCCCAGGCCGAAATCCGCAGCGTGATCGAGCGGCATCACGGCTCGGTGCTGGCGATGGACAACCCGACCACGACGCTGGAAGAACTGTTTTTGACCATTGTACGCGATAGCGAAGCTCGGCCCGGTCGACGTGCCAAGCAGGATTCGTAGCCCGAAGCGGATCGCGCTCTCCGCTCACCCTCCTATTCGGTTTTGCAGATATGGTTCACGAAACGGATCCCGTCCTGTTCTCGGACTGGATTTGGCCGTCGCTGGCGTACTTCTTACAGATCGCGGTCGTGCTCGGCTTGCTGGCCCTAGTCGTGGGTTTTCTGGTCGCGGCGTTCCGCTACGGGCCGATCGCCGGCGGCGACGTCGTGTATCGCATGGTCCGCACCGGGCTGGGCGACCTCGTCTCGATCTCGCCGCGGCGAGTCATGGCCCTGGCCTGGCTGGCCGTGCAGGAGTCGCTGCGCCGCCGGGTGTTGGTCGGGTTCGCGGTCTTTCTCTTGATCCTGCTGTTCGCCGGCTGGTTTCTCGATACGAAATCCACGTCGCCGGTCACGCTCTACCTCAGCTTCGTGCTCACGGCCACGACCTGGCTGGTGCTTTTGATGGCGCTGTTTCTCAGCGCGCTGAGCCTGCCGGCGGATATCAAAAACAAAACGATCTACACGATCGTCACTAAGCCCGTGCGGCCGGGCGAGATCGTGCTGGGCCGCATCTTCGGTTTCGCCGCCATCGGCACGCTGATGCTCGTCGTCATGGGCTTGTTCAGCTACGTGTTCGTCGCGCGCGTGCTCAATCACAGCCACGAGGTCGAAGTCGCGTCGCTCAAGAGCGTTCCCAACGATTCGAGCGGCAGCCGCACCGGGCGCACCAGCCTGAGCCAGAATCATCGACATCAACTGACCATCGACGCCGACGGCAACGGCAGCACCGACATTGCCCAGGGCCACTACCACAACATCACGGCTCGCACCGTGGGCGATAAGGTCACCTACGAGATGGGCCCGCCGGAGGATCTGTTTACGGCCCGGGTGCCGGCTTATGCCAGCGCGCTGCGATTCAAAGACCGCTCGGGCCAGGGGAGCGAACGGGGCATCAGCGTCGGCAACGAGTGGAAGTATCGCAGCTATATCGACGGAGGCACGCTGGCCGCCGCGGTCTTCACCTTTTCGGATATCACACCCGAGCGGTTTCCCGAGGGGCTGCCGATCGAAATGACGATTCGTGTGTTCCGCTCGTACAAGGGCGAAATCGAAAAAGGAATTCTCGGCAGCCTAATATTGAGGAACCCTAAGACCGGCCGGACCAGCCAGCTCGAAAATTTCCAAGCCAAAGACTTTTACATCGACAGTCGCTTCATTGACCGCAAACTGACGGATCAGACCGGCAAGCCGATCGATCTGTACGACGACCTGGTATCCGACGGTCAACTGGAAATCGAATTGCAGTGCCTCGACGGCGAGCAATATTTCGGCGTGGCCAAGCCCGACATTTATCTGCGCGCTCGCGAGGCCTCGTTCACGATGAACTTCATCAAGAGTTACATCGCGATCTGGGTGCAGATGCTGCTTGTGACCGGATTCGGCGTGATGTTCAGCACGTTCTTGAGCGGCCCCGTGGCGATGATGGCCACGCTGGCCACGATCGTGATGGGCTTCTTCAAGCAGTTCGTGCTCGACGTCGCGCACGGCGCTGTGTTGGGCGGCGGCCCGATCGAATCCTCGATTCGCATCTTCAAGCAACAGAACCTGACAGTGCAACTGGAGCCGGGCCTGACCACCGACGTCGTCAAGGTCTCGGACAGAGGATTCATGTGGGTCATGGAGCGGATTACGAGCCTATTGCCCGATTTTCGACAATTCGACAACGTCGACTACGTGGCCCACGGCTTCGATATTCCGCCCGAGGTCGTGCTGGTGCAGGTCTTCACCGCAATCGGATACGTCGCCGCGGTGTTCGCGGTCGGCTACTTCTTCCTCCGAACTCGCGAGGTGGCTCGATGAGCCCTCGACAACGATTCATTCGCAAGATCGTGTACGCGTGCGTGATCGCGGCGCTATTGCTGCCCCTTTCGTGGCTCAGCCAGCCAGAGACCACCGAAACCAAGGGGGGCGTTTTGGCCCAAATGCGCAGCGAGCACCAGCTCAGCCAGGCGCAGTTGGGCGAGATCGACCCGGCCAGCGAGACCATCAAGCTGGCGACCCTGGGCATGCGCGGCGTGGCGGCGAACATCTTGTGGACCAAGGCCAATGAATACAAGAAGACCGAGGACTGGGTCGGATACTCGGCCTCGCTCGAACAGATCGCGAAGTTGCAGCCCAACGTGGTCAGCGTGTGGATCTTTCTGGGCTGGAACCTCACGCACAATGTCTCGGTCGAGTTCGACGACTACCACGATCGCTATTATTGGGTCATCAAGGGAATCAACTACCGCCAGGATGGCACTAAGTACAACCGCGACTCGCCGCGCTTGCTCTCGGACATCGGCTGGACCATCGCTCAGAAGATCGGCCGGGCCGACGAGCATCTGCAATTCCGCCGCTTGTTTCGCGAGGACGACGACTTCAACGGCTCGCGACCCTTGGCTCAGCGGGACAATTGGCTGGTGGGCCGCGAATGGCTGCTAATGGCCGAGCAGGCCGCCGCCCGGGGCGTTGCCGTCCGCGGCGAACGACCGGTGTTGTTCTACTCGCATCCGGTGATGTGCCTGGTCAATTACGCCGAAGACCTGGAAGAAGAAGGCACGTTTGGCGAAGTCGCGAAAAACGCCTGGAAGAAAGCCGCCGACGCCTGGACCGAGCTATCGAATCGCGATCTGCCCACGCTGTCGAACGTCGCCGTTCGCCTGGGCGACAAGGAACCGTTCGACGAGAAATCCCGCGTCGCCCAGGCCGAGCTGGCGAAGCTGACACCCCCGGGCCTGCGAGAGAAGATCGAGCAGGAGAAGTTGGCCACGCTGACCGACGTCGAACGCGAGGCGCGCGAAACGCCCGACGACAGGCGCAGCAAGGAGCATAAGGACGCGATCTACGCCACCGTGGAAAAGATGCAAATCCCGCATCTGGAAATCGCCGATCGAATCACCGGCGAGAATCACGCCGCCGCGCTCAGGGCGGCCGAAGAGGCCACGTACGCCGACCTGATGTCCAAGCTGATCGATATCGAACGCGACATCGTGTACTACAACTATTGGCTGCTCCGCTGCCAGATCGAGCCGAACGACGACACGCTCGAAGCTCGCAAGCTGATCTATGAAGGCGACCAGGCGTTTAACGCCGCGCAGTTGGTGAAATCGCGAGATCTGTACGTCCAGGGCCTGTCTCGCTGGCGGCAGGTGCTCGACGCGCATCCGGCCCTGTTGAACGACTCCAGCATGACCGACCCGCTGATGGATTCCATCAAGCGCTACCGCAGCGTGCTGCATCAATTGGACGAGCGATTTCCGCAGCCGTTCGTGCTGCAGGATGTGATCGACGCGGACGCCAGGTTCCACGGCCCGAGCCTGCCCACGTCGGAATCGTCGGGTGGTGAATCGCCCGGCGAGAATGCCGACGCGCCGTCGCCGTAGCGGCGAGACCGTCCTTTCTTGCCATCCAAGGCGATGTAGATTTGTGCAGATACGAAGGGGACCACGAAGGGCACAAAGACCACGGAGATTTTATCCTTTTTCCCTCCGTGTCCTTTGTGACTTTGTGGTAATTGTCCGTCGTAATCTGCGGATATGTCATTCACTCGCTGCGACGCCCGTACTGCTGCGGCAAACCAATACGGGCACGCGACTACGCCGGCCCACCGAGCAGGCGACGCTTTTCGTGCACGAATTTCAGGTGATGGTCCAGGTGCTCGACGTAGTTGGCCACCAACTCGCCGAGCGTCATTTCTCCGTGCTCGTTGTGCATGCCCGTCCGCTGGAACGTTTTCTCCGGCAGCCGCCGCAAGATCTCGGCCATCAGCAGCCGATTTTTCTCGAACACATCGCAAGCCAACTGCGGATCGAGCTGGTCGTAGAACAGTCCGCGAGCAAAGGCCGTTTCATCGTAGCCGATCAACGTAGGGGGCTTGTCCTCGGCCGCGACCCGCTTCATGCGGTCGGCGCCGATCAGATCGCTGTCCATCATGTGCAACACGATTTGCTGAATGCTCCAAGTGCCGGGCACGGGAAAGGCGTTGAGCTGCTGGGCATTGAGACCGGCAATCGCCGGCCGCAGCATGCCCGCGCCGGCCGCGTACCTGTCGATGAGTTCCCGCGACATGAATGGTTTCTCCTGACTGAGTATTTGTCGAACTAATGGACGGCCGCATTTTACATGCTGAGAGAGCGCGTGCGGAAGCACATGCCGTTCCGATCTTCGGACAGCGCAGCGGACGGAAGGTTCGCGCCGCGGTTGGCAAGTCGTCGATCGAGCGCCGACGACTATAGGCCAGAAATCGAGCTGACTAACCGTCCCAGGCCTTGATCTTCTCGAGCACCGCCAACACATCCTGGCGCTTCTTTTCGACCAGGGTGAAGCCGGCCACGATCAGCACGCCGGCCACCAGTCCGCTGACATACCAAATCCAGGTCTGATCGCGATCGACCGCGGCATGCCAGATGATCGTAAACAGCGCCAGACCGAGAAACGCCGTGCCCAGGAACAGAAAGGCACGCACGCGTAAAAGGATTCCCGCCGCGATGCCCGTCAAGGAAAGAGCGCCCAGCACCAGCGGCAACCAGGGGGCCTGAGCCACGCCATTGAGGAATACGTCGGCAGTCGAGGAGACGTAGATCGCCATCGAGCAAAGGTAGCGCAGTGAGGTCATTTGCGCTTCGCTCAACTGCCGGCGATTCAAATAGGCCGCCGCCAACACGCACAATGCCGGCGGAATCAGCCAGATTTGCGGATGTGCCAAAAAGCCCAGCCCCTCTTGCCGCTGGAGGAAATACCACAGTCCGCCGTTGGCCGCCAGCGCCGCCAAGATGCCGAACCCGAACGAACGCCGCGCGATCGACAACCCGGCATACAGGACGCCGACGCACACGAGCAGCAGCGAATAGTGCACCTGCGAGTCGCCGGCCCAATAGCCCACGACCGGCAGCACGGGCAACAGCGCGCCGGTATTCTCCAGCGGCTCGGCCAGGACATGTTGCCCGCGACGGCGGCAGAGCTCGGCCACGCCCACGCCCAGGAACGCGATCGCCACCACAATCAGCGGCCAGAACTGCTGGAAGAATCCGGAGAACAGCCAGGGCAGCGTCAAACGAATGTGAATGCAGAGCATCGCCAGAATCACTTCCGCTCCGTACACGTACAGCGTTCGACCGCGCTCGGAGAGCCCCAGCGGATCGCGGCCCGGCAGGATCGCCGCCGCCAACGCCGCGACCAACAGGCCCGCCAGGGTCAGGGCCACGGCCAGGATCGCCGGCCAGACCATTGCGACGGCGCCGGTTTGCGCGAACTGCCAGGTTTCAACGGCCATGGTGGCCCCGATCGCCGCGGCGCAGGCTGCCGCCAGCCACGGGGTGAGTCGTCGCGCTTGCGGCAACCAATCGCTATCGTCGGCCAGCAGCTTGACCAGGCCGAAACCATACAGAGTCGCCACCACGGCCAGCGCCGCCGCCATTGTGGCCAGGGCGTTGAGCGGCGTGAGCGTGACGCCGATCTCGAGCCAGGCCCAGCCAAACAAGACCGCACCGACTGCGCCCAGTATCAGTGCGCCCCGTTGCAGCACGCCGCGACGATCGCCGCGGGCCAACAGCGCCAGGCTGACGACTTGCGCGAGCGTGGCTTGCGACGCCAATACCCGCAGCGATATGTCGACCTCGGTCAACTCGACCGCGCAGGCCATCGCCACGACCGCCGCCACCAGCGCTACGTTGCACGGCACCAGCCAGTTCAATCCCGCAGTGTCACCGGTGTCGCAGTCGCCGGATTGGCGGCGCGGAATCTTGAGCGTCTCGGCGATCGCCAATAGTCCCTCGCGCCGGCTCCAGAGGTAACTGGTCAACACCGCGTAGGCCGCGGTCACCATCGTGCCCATCCACAGCAGCCAACTCGGGGCGAGGTCGTAATTGTCGAGCAGCATGCCGCAGGCCACGATGCCCAGGAAGTACAGCCCTGCAATCGCGTCTCTGGCGGCCACATCCCACAGACAGGCCAGCGCCGCAACGAGGGTCGCCGCCAGGGCGATCCACTGCAGTGCATCGGCCGGCGCGGGCAGCGGAGTGCCGCTGGCATCGCCCCAAAGTCCCAGCGCCACGACCAGCGCCAGCACGGACAAGGCAATGCACGTGGCTAACCGGTGCATGGGCGGAACGCTCCAGCGAGTCTCCCATGGTCGCGGACGAATGGCCCGCAATTCGATCAGCAGCCAGGCTGCCACGGGCAAGGCGAGCAAGATGATGTTGGCATAGACGAATTCGCTGATCCCAAGTATGCGCTGCAGCGCGGACCAGGCCAGCAAGCCGGAGAGGTTGACAAGCGGCGCGGCGATATAAAGATAGCGCCGCTGGCGGCAAATCCAGGCCATTGCCGGCGCCAGCAGCACTCCCACGAAGGCGAACCCACCGGCCGGCCACCACAGACTATCGACCAGCTCTCGGGCGGCAAGAGCCGAGACGAATGTCGCCTGTAGCACGACCCACTCGGGATGCAATGCAGCGACACGGACCTCGGCGAGCGGTTGCCGGCCGTATCGCTCTCGCGCCAACACGGCCAGCAAGCTCAAGGCAATTGCTCCGTGTCCGACCAGCAGTGTGTTGTAGCAAAGCCAGTTTCCCGTGTCGCGCGGCGCAAGCCACGTCGCGGTAAAGACCACGAGCGCCACCAGCGCGGCACTGGCGAGCAACATGCTCACGCGCCGGGCTGCCAACCAACTCGCCGCGCCAATGCTGGCGATAACCAGCGCAATACTCGCGCAGCCCCACGGGTCGGCCAACTCTGGCTGCATCAGCGGAGATTGCCCCAGATTGGCGCGCGGCCGCCAGAACAGCTCGCTCCAGGTCCAGCCGATGGCGAGCATCCACAGCGCTGGCCCGATGGCGAGTTGGATATTGAACGGAGTATTCGTAGTGATCGCGTCGTGCCGCTCGCGGCGCCGGCCGATCCACTCTAGAGTCGCCAGCCATGCCAGACCGAAGCCAGCCGCGACCGCCGCATTTAGTTGGGCCAAGCGAATCCAAAGCGGCGCGTCGAACGCAACCGTCGTCGGCCATTCCGCCAGCAGATAGGCGACCGTTGCCGCCAGGTTCAAAGCCAATCCCGCGGCCAAGGCGAACGAGGAAGAGCGCTCGCGCACTGCATATCCGACCAGGACCAACGCGGCCGCCACGATCGGCGTCGCATACGAGCCTGCCGCTCCAATTCGGGCGAAGAACGAACCTGGCTGCGGACCACGAATCGGGTAACCGGCTAGCGCAATTCCGACGTGATGCACGATCACCGCCGCCAGCGGCGCAACGATCAACATTAGCGCCAATGCCGAGATCTGCGAGGAACCTTCGAGCGATTGAGGTTGCTGAGCGCCCGAGTTTGTTTGACTTGGATTGCTGCCAACCCCGCGACCGGCAGCCACGACCGTCGCGACGACCAAAGCGGACAGCGCCAGGATGATCGCCACGGCATAGACGTCGTCGGTGAAGCCAGTGACGCTTTGTGTCTTTAGCATTGCGTGCGTGGTGACGTAACCGCCCACGGCAATCGTTGGCAAGAGTCCCAAAATGAAGACCAGCGTCCGCATGTCGCCGGCGACGTCCGCGCTTCTCGGCCAATGGTTCCATCCCAGGCGACTGGCCTGTCGAGCGATCCACCTTCGACCCCAGATAACTGCTGAGCCAATCACGAGCATTCCAACAGCCAGCCATCGCCATGCGCTGGCCACGGCCACTTCGTCCTCCCAACGGCTGGCCGCCAGCGGCGCGGCGACCGTCGCGCTCAGTATGAGGGATAAGAACCAGTCGCGCGAGCCACTCTCGCACACGATCGCGGCCAGTAGCACAACCACGCCGGCCAAGAGCAACCAGCCGCCCCAGCCAGCGGCGTGCTGGTGGGGAATGCCGAGCCATTCGAAGTCGGTCAGCGTGGCCGACGCCACTGGCGACGATAACTCCAGCAGCGCGCCCGGCAGCGCCGCATAGCAGCCGATCGCCACCGTGAGCGCAACCAGTCCGCCGGTGACCACGCGATCGACGCTCAGCCACGGCGTCGCCAGTATATGTTGAGCCCGCAAGACCCAGGGACGCTCGGGCGTCTGCTCGCTCACCCGGCGGCACACGCCACGGATTGCTGTCCAGGCCAGGTTCAGTGCGGCCAATGCGATTCCGATTGCCGAGAGTGTGCGGGGATCGAGCCACGGTCGAGGCGACTCGGCAAACCAGGGCTGCCTTTCCAACATGGTTGCCGCGCCAAACAACGTCGCCAGGCTCAGCCCGACTTGCAGCAGGGTCCACACCAGCGGCCAGCCGGTTGCCGTCGCAATCGCCAGCCAGACGAGCGACAGCCACAGCCAGTGCCCGGCCTGAAACCCAGCGCTCTCGACGGCAAGCGAGAACGATAGCCATAGCGCGGCAGCGACGGAGCCGGCGAACGACGAGCGCCGCAAGACGTCGGCCAGGGGACTGTCATCCACGACCCATCGCACGTAGCGCGTCGCAAACGCGATGGCTATCGTGAGCGTGGCGAACAGCAATATGCTAGTGAGCGCCGGCTCGCTCAATTCCAGCCGAGCGCCAAAGCGAAAAACGATCGCTTGCAGCACGCCGGCAAATAGCAGCGCGGAACCGAGCCAGGCGATCGACGCGCGTCGGCTGCGAGCGCTCGCGGCCAGGCATCCGGCAGCATACAGCACATAGACCGGCGCGGCGCCAATCGGATCTCCATCGAGGCCGAAACCGAAGCGGCTCACGAGCGCCACGCTGACGGCCGCCAGCCCCGCGGCCGCGCCAGTCAGGATGCGCCGCGTCGTGGCGCTGCGGGCCAATCCCAAGGCTGCCGCAACATAGGCCAACACTAGTGGCGCCAAGAGCGAGCCGGTATCTCCGGAGACGAGCACCCGGACCAGCGTGTTCGGATCGTCGACGGTCCAGCCGATGCGATGATCGGCCAGGTAGATGACCAGCAGGTATGCCAACGCAATGCAACCGGCCGCCAGCAGGTGCGCGACGGGCAAGGCGAACCGCCAGGCGACAAACGTGAACACGGCGAATTCGATCAGGGCGGAGGGCAACATTGCCTGCGGGTGCGGCCATCCCAGCACGAGTCCGGCCACCAGCAATAGCGCCCCCATCACGGCCACGCTCACTCCCGCGGTGCGCAGGGTGGCGAGTTGCCGGCCGGCCAATTTTTGCCACAACATCAGGCCGGCGCCCAGCGGCGCGATTCCCAACAGGCCGACGATCATGGGCAGCTCGCGCAAGGTGTCGAGCGGCCGCTCGGTCTTGAGCACCAACAATCCCAAGGGCAACAGCGTCGCGAACGTCGTCAGTCCCAGGAACTTGAACGTGGTATTGACTTGCCGCTCGCCAATCACGAGCTCCTCGGTGGCGCGGCGGATGTGCCAGCCGTTGATCGCCAGGTATGCGGCCAGCGGCACGCCGGCTAGCGCCGCCAACACGCGCAGCGTGGTTTGAGGATCGGCGTATCGGCCAACCAGCAATTGCGCGGCGCTCGGCACGAGCACTCCGGCGGCCAGCCACGCGGCGCCGTCGGCGACCAGGATTCGACCCGCGTAGTAGACCAAGGCCGCGAACACCACGCTCGAGATCGCTTCGCCAGCGATGGTCAGCGGAGCATTCGCCGGCGGGCCGCTCGAGAACGCCGCGATCGCCAGAAAATTCAGTGGCACAAGCAGGTTGGCTATGATCAACAGGCCCTGGCTGCTGGTGTGCAACCGCCAGCGGTGCTCGCTGTAAAACCCAAGGCCGAACAAGCCGGCCGTGACGCCATTGAACAGCACGAACTTCAACCAGGGCCGCTCGGAGATCTCGGACCAGAAGCTGACCACCAGTGCCACCGAGCAGCAGACGATCAGCAATCCGCCCACCAGCTCGCCCCAGCGCATGTTGCGCTCTTCCATGAAGGCCGCCAGCCAATCGGTCCAGGCCCGTTTGGGCTCTTGTGGTTCCGCGGCCACTTCGGGCACGAGGGCTACTTGCCGCGCCTCATACTGCCGCGCGCGCTCGCTGACGGGCACGAGCGAAGCGAAATCGCGCTGGCTGGGCGCGACAGGGGGAACTAGCGGCGCTTCGACCGGTTCGGCCGCAACGAGCTCCGCCTCGATCGGTTCTTCAGCCGTCTGTGGCGCAATAGAACGCGTCGTGAGCCGCTGCCGCTCGTCTGCGATCAGCCGGGAGAGATTCTGATGGATCTGGGAATCGAGCAGCCCCAGGCGATTGAACGTCGCGGCTTGTCGAGCGAGCGCTTCGAGCGCCGGCAGCGACTGCGGCTGGCTCGTTGCACTTTCGCGGGGCCAATTGCAGACATCGCAATGCTGCCCTTTGAGCGGCGAGTCGCAGCGCGGACAGACTTGTGCCGGCACAGTGCTCGATGGTGCGGTGCTCGGCGGCGCAGCTTGTGGGACAGTCGGAGGGGCAGGGGTGTCGCTGGAGAACAATCGAGCGGCCACGACCCACAGCGCGTGCCCCACCACCGCGACAAATGTCAGCAGGCACACCAGGCCCCCAAGGATCGACAGGACTTCCATCCAGAATCCGGAGATTTCCCGGCTCCAGTCCTATTGCGCACACATTCTAACAGGCTCGTATCCGCCCGAAGAATATGTACGATGCCGGGGGCTTTCGCGTCACAAAATTCGGGCGCGAAGGGCCCGAAAAGGTGCGTTTATTCCGGCTGCGGCCGTTTGTTACCCCGGTCTTGGTAGTCGGCCAGCAGGCGGCTCAGCCGCGCGACAATCTGGGGCTCGGCCAACCACCGGTTGTTCTGCTCCCGCGGATCGTCGGCCAGGTTGTAGAGCTGACCCAGCGGCCCGTCGGGCTTGGGTTCGACGTGCTTCGGCTCGCTGAATCCGTGCGAGCCAAGCTTCATCGCCAACTTCCACGGTCCCTGGCGAATGGCGAACGAACCGTCGGATGAGTGATGCACGATCGCCTCGCGCAGCGGCTGCGTGGAAGACTTGCCTTCCAGCACGCTCAAGAAGCTAAAGCTGTCTTCACCGGCGCCGGCGGGCAGCTTCTGATCGACTAGCTCGGCCAGCGTGGCCATCACGTCGGTCAGACACACCAACTGGTTGCTCGTGCTGCCGGCCTTGGCCACGCCGGGCCAGCGCACGATGAACGGTACGCGATGCCCGCCTTCCCAAATATCGGCCTTCTGCCCGCGCCAATCGGCGTTCGCGCGATGGCCCCACTGTTCGATGTCGCTCGGCAGCCAATGGGCGCCGTTGTCGCTGGTGAATACGACCAGCGTGTTGTCGGCCAGCTTCGTCTCATCCAGCACGTCGAGCAAGTGGCCGACCGTGGCATCGACCTGGGCCACGAAATCGCCGTAGTAGCCCACGCGGCTGCGACCGCGAAACGCATCGACGGGCATCCAGGGCGTGTGCGGCGCGGTCAACGGAAGATACAAAAAGAACGGCTTGTCGGCGGTCTGCCGTTTGACAAATCGCTCGGCCCGATCGGCCAGCGTGGGCAGCGTGTCGACATGGTTGAATCCTGGCGCAATCGCGCCGGCCCGCCAGAATCCGTTGCCGCCGTGGCGCCGCATCTGGCTATCGGCGATCGTCTCACTGGGCGCGACCGTGGCCCGTTCGTTTTCGACGAACACGTAAGGTGGCATATCAAGCGATGCTGGCAGCACGAACGATTCGTCGAAGCCGACCGAGTTTGGTCCAGGAGTGAGCTGCTGCGAATAGTCGGCTGGCTCGTTCGTGCCGAGACCCAAGTGCCACTTGCCAACGCAGGCCGTGTTGTAGCCCTGGCCCTTGAGTAGCGAGGCCATCGTCGTGCGATTCGGCTCGACGAGCGCGGGCGAATATCCGTTGAGCACGCCCGACTTGAGGCGAGAGCGCCAGGCGTATCGCCCCGTCAGCAAGCCGTACCGCGTCGGCGAGCAGACGGACGAGGGCGAGTGTGCGTCGGTGAAGCGCATCCCCTGACCTGCCAGGCGATCGAGGCGCGGCGTGGAGATTTTCGACTGGACGTTGTAGCACTGCAAATCTCCGTAGCCCAAGTCATCGGCAAGGATGACGATGATATTAGGCCGCCTTGCAATTGACTCTCCGAATGCCGTGAAATGCGGCGCAAATACACAGGCCGCCAACAGCATCATCCATTGCTGTGTTGAAATTGCGCGTAGCAATGGGAATCCTCGTTTACTGCGTGCAGACGCACGATGACGGCTTAGCTTTGATGCCTTGGAATTGGCGTCGCAGCCTACCGTCGCGGCGCTACTTTAAGCGGCGTAGAAGCGGACACGACTTCGCCCGGGTGGTAGACGCGCTTGGCTGCCGCGACCACTTCGTCCCAATAGATAGGATTGTCCTTCAGTTGTTTTTTCGAAAGCAGCTCTGCCTGGTCGAAAAAGTGAGGACTTTTACGGTCGCCGCTGACGCCGTAGGGCAATAGCGATTTGCTTTTTACCTTATCGCCGAACTCCACGATCGACATGTAGCTACTGCCCACCACGGCGTAATGCTTGTCCACCTTCTTGAGCGGCGGAAGGTAAACTGAGGGCGTGAAATACATGGTAAAAACCACGCCCGGCGGGCCGGGCATGCCGGCGCTCGGCAGGCTAGGCAACGAGTCGCTGAACGGAATGCGGTAGAAGTCCGACACGTCGGCGTGCCGTTGCAGGCGATTCGCCTGGCCGTAGGGAACTTTCCAATCGCCGTACGTGCCTTTGAGCTTTTGTGCGGCGGTGGCCAGCGCCTTGAATTGCTCGGCCACGTTCGAAACGTATTGCCGCTTGAGCGTCTCGGCCGGGTAGCCGAAGCCGTACAACTCCTCGTACCAGGTTACGCACAACGTGGCCTGCGTCGAATCGACCGATCCCTTGCAGTCCCAATTCAGCAAGTGTTCGAGATACGGCGCGACCTGGTCGGCCAGTGTCGGGTCGGTCATACGCAGCCGGGCCAGCTCGGCGCGGTAGCGCGGCAACTCGCTCAGCGCCCAGTAGATGGTCGTGTCAAACGCCAGCTCCTCGAGTCGCTCGAGCGTAACGTCGTGGGCCTCGCGCAATAGCAGCCGCGAAATTTTTGCCCGCCGCTTGTCGTCGTAGCGATCTTCGACCATGTAAGTCGGATAGTCGCCGATCGCCGGGCCGGCGTCGTCGGTGGTCGTGAACGGCGTCGAGTTGCAATTCTGCACGTAGCCCGAGGACGGGTTCAAGAGCTGCGGTAGTTCGTCGAGAGTGTGAATGCCCTGCCACTCGGTGCGCGGATCGCTGCCGTCGACGGGCTTTGTCCAGTCGAACGAGGGATCGCGCCGCGGAATGATTCCGTTGTAGAGGTAGAAGATGTCGCCGTGCTTGTCGGCGTAGACGGTGTTGAACAGCGGCAGCTCCAGCATGGCCATCGCGTCGCGAAACTCGGCAAAGTTGGTGGCCATGATCATCCGCTTGCTCTGCCGCGACAACACGGCTTCGTAGAGCTTCGCCACCTGGGCGGAGATGTACTGGGTATCGTTCATTTTTTGAACGATGGGGCCATGGTGCGTCTTGCGAAAGGTGCAATCGACGGCTTCGAGGCGATTGCCCAACTTGACCTTGATCGTGTCTTTCCATTCGATGGCTTTGCGGTAGCCGGTGCCGTAGCGGTAGTGCAGCGGCTCGTCGGGGTCGTCGAACGTTTCGCGCCACGAGCTGCCGACGTTTGGTTCGTTGGTCGTGAAGGCCCAACCGCAGTGCTCATTGTGCCCCAGCACGGGCAGGGGCGTGCCGAAGAACGAGGCCCCGGTAAAGTTCCATCCCTCGCCACTGCGCAAATGGGCCTCATAGAACTGGCCGAAGCCGTAATAGGGCTGGTGGGGATTGATAAACAGCATCGCTTTGCCTGAGCGCGTCTTGCTGCCGGCGATTGCCCAGGCGTTGCTACCGCTCGCGGCTCGCGCCTCCACGTCGAGCTTGCGCTCCTCAAAACTGGTGGGAATCTTATCGGTCGAGACGTGCAGATGTCCGCCCACTAGCTCGAGCGTCGCGGCGCGCGCGAAGGCGAGCAAGTACCACGGTTCGATGCGCGCAAGCAAGCGTGGTTTGACGGCCGGGTGCGTTTCGAGGTAATAGTTGATTCCCGCGGCAAAGGCCGCACCGGCTTCGCGCGGCTGGGGATCGAGCTTGTCGAAGTCCGCTTTCGAGCGCTGCGGGATCTCGAACGCGCGATTGCGCATGTCCTTGGCCAGGAACTGTCGGCCGTACAGTTCGCAATATCGGCCAAGGCCCATCACATACGAATCTTCAATTTGCCAGAAATAGTCCTCGGCCTGGCAGTATCCGAAGCCGAACAACACGGCCTTGTCGTTAGGCCCGTCGATGTGCGGCATGCCGTACTGATCGCGATAGATCGTCACGCTCCCAGCCAGCTCGCGCGGATTGAGCTGGCTGGCAATCTCGTCCTCGGCGATGGCCGGTCCGCCGACTCGCGCCAGGCAACCCACCGCGACCGCCAGTGTCAGAATCCATCGCCGAGATGAAATGCCCGTCATGCGTCTGTTCCTCTGTGAAAACCGTGAAATAAGCGAGTGCTACTCGCGGACGATGCCGCAAGCGCTTGACTACATCAACGCCTGACAAAAATAGCTTGCCAGGCGCGATTTCACAAGCGAAGCGACCGCGGGACGGCATCGGCGGCGAATAGCTCGCTGATGCGTTTAGTTGTCCTGCCGAATTTGGCTCAATTTGCGTTGCTAGCGAGGCTGCGTTGGCTTTTTCCAGGAGTTCTTCCAAAGCCGCGCAAAAACCGCGCCGATGCCGGCGCGTACCGTGTGGTGGTAGTCGGAATCGGGGGGCAATTCTTTCATCAGCCGCCGATGTGCACGCCCCAGCGAGTGATAGGGCAAGTGCGGAAACAGATGGTGCAGCGCATGAAAGCGCAGACCAAGCGGCACGAACAGCTCCGTTACGAGCGCGTTGCTGGGCAGCGTGATCGAATCGCGCAATTGACCCGCGAAGCTAAGCTTGCCGTCGTCGCTCAGGTAATCATGCAGGCATATGGTGCGCACGAAGTTGAGCGACAGCACGGATGCGGCGATCAGGAACATGAGCGCCAGCCGCGTCCATTCAAACACCCCCAGCCCAACCAACACGAAAGGAGTCCAGGTTCGCACGCAGCAAGCCAGGTCGAGAAAGTTCCAGTAGCCGATTGGAGTGGACTGTGTGATTGCCGTTCGGTGTCGAAAATTGATGATGCCAAACGAGGAGAAACGCTCGAGCAGCCACGGCCGAAACGGAGGATAGATGAACGAGAGCGGCGTGAAAAACAAGAAACGCAACACGACCATAAAGGGCCATGCGAGCGTGAGCAGCATGAAGTAGCCGATCGTGCGCGGCGGGTCGACGCCAAACGGAAGATACTCTCCGTCGTCCTCGGTGCCATAACTGTCGCAGCGGTGATGATCCAGGTGATGGGTGTAGGCAAACGAGGGGAACAGCATCGGAATGCCGCACAGCAGGTCCCAGCCGATCTGGAACGAGCGAAGTTGCCTGTCGCCCAGATGAACGATCTCGTGCACGAAGGAAGTTGCGCGAAAGATTGCGAACACCGCGACGACGAAACACAGCCCGCGCTGCCACGAAAGGCCCGGCGTATCGAGAAAGGCGATAGCGCATCCATAGCCCACAGTGATCGTGATCAGCAAATCGGCCCAATAGATGGCCGGGTTTGGCTCAGCCAAATCGCGGACCGCCGCCTTGGCTTCTTTTAGCCAAGGAATAACGTCGTTGTCGGGAGTCTCGTGCGACGGTGCAGGCGTCGTCTGCGGCTGTTCGATGGTGGACATGAGCGAGTCGTCCCTGGAGGCGAGATCCCGGCCAAAAGAGACTCTCATCTTCGATGTCCGCGCGGCGGGAATCAAGGAGATAGAAACACTTTTTCGCGATTACTCTCGCGGGCGCGTCCAAATTCCTGCCCCAGTCGGAATTCCGCGGGCCCCGTCGGTCGATTCGGGCGAGTGGCAAACACTTTACCCAAGCGGCACAAACAGCAATTCCTGTGGCGGCCGAAAACGTGAATGGTAGCGCGGCGGCCGGATTCCGAGGGCCGGATTGCGTCGCGGACAACTCTCCGGTGCCTGGCGTTGCATCAAGCTCACGCTGGTCTGCTCAGCGAACGGCGGGTGCCCGAGCTGCTGCCTGGCGGGCTCGTGGAGGAAGCGAAGCGAGTTCCCAAGACGATGCCGCGCTCGCCGGGTCACTACGAGGAACTGCTGAGGTGTCGGCGAGGCGAATCGCGTTTCAGAGGCCGGTAGGTTGACGTCTTCGTCAAGAAGCGTGACCTCGCAACCCTCGAGGTGCCTTCCCGGTTTGGCATCTTAGACTCCGGTGATTGAGGCGATAACTCCCAGCACGCCCGCGGTTTACGCGCACAAGCCCAGGGCGCAATCGCAAAGCCCCGCGAGCCTTTCTCTTTTTTCGCGGATTTTTTCGACAGCGATCGCCCCTTCGCTCGCACTTAGGGATGGAAAGTGCGCGTGCGCTTCGAAATTACGGTGCGCGTGCCCATCGGCGCCGTGTTCCGTCATGCCGA
>JANNQN010000128.1:0-2919 GCA_031400775.1 Planctomycetia bacterium
GGCATAGCTAGGTTTCCAATCGGGCTTTCAAATCTTGAACGAAGTCAAAAATATCTTGTAGGAGCTTCACCGATTGTCGGGTGAGCTTTTCGAGTTCAACCGCGTGAAACGCAATCTGATCGAACCGCGAGAGAACTTGCAGCAATGTAAGCGCTCCGCCAACCCCATCCCCGGCGATCCTCTCGGACGGGGGGGGGCGCGGGCGGGGGGATGACGACGCCGATCAGCGCGGCGTAGAGGCGGCAGCTTGCCGACGGGCCCACGCGTCGGGCAGGAGCTGTTCGAGCTCCGCCGCAGGGGTGGCGGGCAGGTCCGCGAGAATGCTCGTCAGATACGCCTGCGGATCAATCTCAGCGCGCTCCGCCGAAGCGATCAGCGAATAAAGCCGGGCGGCCGTCCCGCCGGCGTAGTCGTTGCCGGCGAATAGCCAGTTCTTCCGGCCGATCGCCACGCGACGCATCGCCCGTTCGGCCGGGTTGTTGTCGATATTCAAGAATCCCTGCGTCGTGTAGACGACGAGCGCGGCCCACTGATTCAGCGCGTAGCCGATCGCCCCGGCTACCGCGCTCCGCGGCAAGACGACCTGGCTCTCGGTGTCGAGCCACGCTTTGATCTCATCGAGCAGCGGCACACTCCGTTCCTGGCGCATCGCCAGCCGCGCGGCATCGTCCAGCTCGCGCGCGTCGTCTTCGATCGCGTAGAGCGCGCGGATCCGCCCGAGCATCCAGGCCCGCCGCGCATCCGTCGCCGGCAAGTCGAAGAACTTCCGCCGCGCGTGCGCCCAGCAGGCGACCTCCGTCACCTGACCGCTGGAATAGATCCCGTCGTACCCGCCGTAAGCATCGGCCTGCAAATATCCTTGATAATCGCGGAGCCAATTGGCAGGTCCATCCCGCTTTCGGTCAGGCCGGTAGTCGTACACGACATAAGGATGTCGCTGGTCCCCCAGATAACACCACAGCCGGCCGGTGCGGCACTTCCCTTCGCCCGGCGCTTGCACCGGCACGGTCGTGTCGTCGGAGTGAACGACTTGCGAGAGCAGAATTCGGCGGGCCATGAGATCCACCAGCGGGCGAACCAGTTCACCCACCGCCGCCAGCCAGCCGCAGAGCGTCGTCCGCGAGATAGGCACTCCCTCGCGGGCGAAGATCTTTTCCAGGCGATAGAGGGGCAGGTGTTCGCCGAACTTGCTCGTGATCAAGTAGGCCAGCAGGGCCGGACCGGGCAACCCCTTCTCGATCGGCTGCTTCGGCTTCGGCGCCGCGACGATCTGCGGATTCACCGCCTCGCCCTCGCACCGCGGGCAAGCATACTTGTGGCGGATGTGTTCCAGGATTTTGAACGACGCCGGGATCCGCTCGAGCTGCTCGCTCACCTCGCGGCCGATCCGGCAGCGCGCTTCGCCGCAGCAGGGACACTGCTTCTCCGCGTCCGTCAGGTCGTGCTCGATCGGAATCCGCGGCAAGTGGGCCGGGAGCGGGCCGCGGCCATGGTTGTGTCGCCGCTTCTTCTTGCGAACGACGAGCTCCTCGCCCGCCTCTTCCGCGACCGCGGCCTGATCGATCGGCGTGGCTTCCACGAGCTGGCCGAAGAGGAGCAACTGGCTGGGATTGAACCGCTCGGACTTCGGCCGATAGAAACGCCGCAAAATGGCCGCGATTTCGGCCTTTTTCTCCGCTTCCAGCCGGGCGCGCTCCGCTTCGAGCTGCGCGGCCGCTTCCTCGCGGATGCGCTCGATGAGAACATCGCGGGCCGCCAGTTGCGCGTCACGCTCGGACAGGAGCGTGTCACGGTCTTGCCGCCACAGCCGCTTGAGCAGCGCCGGGTCGTCCGGCAGAGAAGCGGGGTCGAGAGTGGCGGCGTCCTGGCTCATGCTGACAATAGAACGCACGGCGACGCCAAATGGTTCCACCAAATCGACAAGAAAGTGGAAAATAGTTTTGCGATGACAGTCGAGTGCCACTGGCGACGTGTCAGCCGGCCCGGCGCGCGACCACTTCCAGTCCGTCGAGCAGCCGCAGGAGTTGGGCCGCGTCGATGGCCAGGGCCTTGTCGTCGCTGCGCGGGAAGCGGAACGTGCCGCGTTCCAGCCGCTTGTAGTAGAGGACGAGCCCCGTGCGATCCCACCACAGGATCTTCAGCCGCACGTTCGTCTTGTTGCGGAAGACGAACATGCTCCCCGACAGGGGATCGTGTCCCAGGAAGGCCCGCACGATCTCGGCCAACGAGTCGAAGCCCTTGCGCATGTCGACCGGCGCGGTCGCGATCCAGATCTGCACATTGCTGTCACTCGTCGCCCCGATCATGGCGCCACCTCGCTTTCGATCGCCCGCACGATCGCGGCCAGCCGCTCGGGGCTGGTCGATTCGGGCAAGTGGAGTGTGCGTCCGCCGCGGAGTTCGAGCGTGAAGCCGCCGGGCGCGCTCGACGCCGGGCCGGGCGCGGCGATCAGGCTCAGCGGGACAAAGGCCGGCTGGCCCACGTCGTTCGCGTCGCTCGCCGGGCGAGCGGCGGCGGAATCGCGTTCGGCGAGGATTCTGCGCCAGGAATAGAACGATGGTTCGGGGAGTCCCTCCCGCCTACAGAATTCGCGCACGGAGAGCCCGCTGGCGGATTGTCTGGCGATGGTTTCTCGCCAAGCTTTTTCCCGTTCGGCGTTGCGGCGTGAAGTGCGTTTGGCCACGATTTTCTTCCTTTCCCCGGCGCGGTGCGCCAGCCGCCCGGCATGATGCCCGGCCGGCGGGAAAGAAAAAAGATGGAGTTGGCCGAACGCTTACACTCGAGGAATCGCGGCCGGCCGAACATGTCGTAGTCGACGTGCTTGAGGACGGGGCCGATGCGGCGCAGCAGGCGGTAGTACAGCAGGAAGCCGAGTCCCGAACTGGCCACGCCCAGGAAGGCGACCTCGATCCAGGCGCG
>JANNQN010000129.1:0-7295 GCA_031400775.1 Planctomycetia bacterium
CGAACTTGCCAATGCCGAGTTCACGCACCAGTTCAAAGTGGGCCAGCCGGCGAGTGCCAGTGCGATACGTCTCGGTCGTATCGCCGCTGATCAGGCTGAAGCTGCTGCCGCACGAGGGACAGCAGATCTCGTTGAACGAGACGCTTTCCACGACGTCGATCGGATTGTGGCAGTGCGGACAACGGATGTGCATGACGCCCCGGCTGAATCCATGCTTCGTCGGTATGGTGACTAGCTGCCATTATGGGAGCCGGAGAAGGTGGCTTCAAGTTTGCACTACAAGCCCGTCGAGGTGACCAAGGCAGCGAATGCTCCTTCAGCCCGAGAAATCCTGGCCATTCGCGAACAGTAACGCGGCGAGCGACTCGCCGACGCCTGGCAGCGGTGCGGCGTCTATTCGCGAAGGCGGCCCAACCGAAACGCGTGCGGGCCGCTTGCGGCGAGTGCAACTGACGCTCCAGAATCTCGACATCGCGCGGAATGCCGTAGTCCCGAACCGTGATTTCGAGCTTCCCTTCCTGCTCGCGGATCGTGAGCTTGATCGAACCCTGCTCCCGCTGGGGATAAGCGTGTTCGATCGCCTCTTGCAGGGCCCCTACGACCAGCGCCTCCAGTTCGCTGGCCTGGCCCAGGCTTAACGGCAGTTGGCGCAGCGTTTCGCCCACCAACGCTCGCGCGCCCCCAAGAACCCGAGACTCATTGCTGACGACGAGTTCGAGTTGCATGGAGGCAGGCTAGCGGCTGGAGAATGGCGGACCCGAGGCAGCCGGTGATTGTAGCCGCTCGGCTCAGGGCTGCGGAGCTTCGGCGGTAGATTTCAGGTTCACGTCCGTGAACGGACGAGAGCCGTGAAAGACGGGCTCGATGGATTGAAAATCGGCCGTGCGATAAACTTTGTCGCCGCCGTCCGTGAAATAAAACGTGTCTCCGGGCCCGTTGGCCAGTCCTTGTATCTTGTAGCCGTTGACCGTGGCGAACGGCTCGGGCTCGCCCGTCGTCAGCTTGATGATGCGGCTGGGGCTGTCCAGCGTCGCCAAGTAAAACACATTGTCACGAACGGTAAAGGTGCCCCACCAGTTGCCGCCGACCTGCGACTGACGAACCGTGGCGACCTCGCTCGGCTGGCCCGCCCAGATGTCGCGCCTGTAGATTTTCCCATCGGCCAGCGGCTCGTTGTTTTGCGGCGTGGGCACGACGCTGAAATAGATCGTGTGCTCTTCGTTGGAGCAGGCCAGATCGCGGACCTGGCCGGGGAACTCAAAGCTGACGACCTCGTTCTTCCCGTCCAGCAAGTGAATCACGTATCCGTCCAGGCCGCTGGCGAAATAAACCTTGTCGTCCGGACCCACGGCGACCTGGCCGAGCTTCATGGCAGCCCGCGGATACGCCGGGTTCACGGTGACCTCACGGCGATGGAACAGCCGCTCTGGCGAGCCGGACCGTGAAAACCACAACTGGCCCGGAAAGGCGCGTCCATCGGTCAGATAGAAGTCCTCGCCCGTTGCCGTCGGCGCCGCGGTGCCCGCGGCGAACAACGTTAAGACAAGACAAACGCAACCACGAATATTTCGAGCGACGCGCATCGTTTGATCTCCAATAATTGGCAGAAAGGAGCTTGTTCCTCGAACGCGCGCCCGCAAGAACGCATGCAGTCGCACGCCATGACTTTCAGCAAAAGTCTAGCTCACGGAGCGAGCACGATTCGGCCTTGGCAATGCCTGAAGAAGCGCCAAATCCCGTGTGATTTCAGGCCCATGAGGATTCCGAATGGGGACGCTCGCCGTGACAGAAGAATAAGCGGACGCGGCTCTACGGCATCGAGTAAAAGCCCGAACCGGCTCGCTTGATCTTGCCCGCTTTGACAAGTTCGTCCCAGACGCCGCGCGGAAACTGGTCCGGCGGCACGATGCCCGTGATCGTCGACTTCTGGCCGGAGCTCATCGGCCCGCGTCCGATTTGCGACTCTTGATCGAGCCGCGTCAGTTTCCAACGTTTTTTGAAGGCGTTGTAGGCGCTCTTGAGAAGCTCGGGCGCAAAGAGGATTGGCGCCGCCGCGGCGTCGGCGGTAGGCGGTGTCGACTCGTCGGTCATGGTTGTGGCTCCGCGAGATAATTCGGCAATGTGTTCTTTTGGTTCGCGCTACGAATCGCGATGGACGATGCGGGGTGAAAACGCCGGCAGGCAGACGGCGATGTACTCGGCCCCGTGCGGCCCTGGCGTGCTGTATTGCACCCACTCGCCCGAATGGATGATGATGGCCTGGCCCGCCGTGACGTCGAATTCCTGGCTCTTGAGCTTCACGTGCAGCGTGCCGCCCAGCACGACCGTGTATTCGTCGAACTCGGGCGTCTGCCCCGGTTCGGACCAGCCCGAGGGACTTTTCATGCGGGCGATGCTGAGCTGCTCGGTCTCGGAATTGACTCGCCCGACGAATTCCTCGATCGATTTGGGCGGTTGCCCGGCGGCTTCAATTCGGGTTGGAGTTGGGAGGTAAGTCGCCATCGGGTGCTTCCGAGAAAAGATTGATCGACTCCGCGGCCGGCCTGGCCAAGCGTTGCCAGCTTGCCTGGCCGCCACTCAGTTTTACCCAATTGCGACCTCGATCGGCAAGCCGCGCGTCGCGATGGAAATGCGCTGCCAGAAGACGCTGAGCGCTCAATGGCCCGATTGCCCGCGTCAGCTTGCGACAAGCTGACCTTGTACGACCAGCACAGCGCGACCCGTGAGCAGGACGCGCTGGCCCTCGATCCGCACGCCGATGGATCCGCCTCGCGAAGAAGCCTGATAAGCCTTGAACTCGTTTTTCCCCGTTTTTTCTCGCCAGTGCGACGCCAGAGTGCAATGCGCCGAGCCGGTCACGGGATCTTCGTCGATGCCCGAGGCCGGCGCAAAAAACCGCGACACGAAATCGAACTCTTCGCGCGACGAACGGGCCGTGACGATCACTCCCCGAACCGGCACGCTCTCCAATTTCCTGAAATCGGGCGACAATGCCCGCAGCGCTCGTTCGGATTCGACCTCGACCAGATAATCGAAAGTGCCTTTGCCGACGTAAGTCGCACGGGCGCCCAGGGCCTCGATCAGTCCGGCGGGCGGAGCGATTTCGCTGGCGGCTTGTAGCGGGAAGTCGAGCTCGATCGCGTCGCCGCGCCGTGCGGCCGTCAACGTGCCGCTGCGCGTGTGGAACGCAATCGGCTTGTCCAACGGCGCTCGGCCCGCGTGCCACAACACGAATGCCGACGCCAGCGTGGCATGGCCGCACAGATCGACCTCGACCTGCGGCGTGAGCCAACGCAGGTCGAAGCCGTCATCGTTGGGGACCAGGAACGCGGTCTCCGAAAGATTCATCTCGGCCGCCACCTTGTGTAGCCACGAATCGGCCGGCCAGGAGGCCGGCAGGCAAACGGCAGCCGGATTGCCGGAAAACGGGCGATCGGTAAATGCGTCGACCACGTAGATTGGCACGCTCGATGGCGAGGCCATGGCGTTTGTCTCCTGGCGAGGAAAAGTTATCGGCGTCGGTTGCTACGACACGCGCGGCCGAGGGCGGGTTCGCAGCGCGCGATTTCCCGCAACGCGCGGCGCCTTCTTGGCCGCGCGGCCGGTTTGCCAGGTGCCGATGAACCAGTTCACGACATCGAGCAAGTCTTCCTCGGTCGGGACAAAGACCGGTTCGACCAGGGCGCTGGGAAAGAAGGCGGTGATCGCATACAGCAACATCTTGGCATCCTGCTCGACGTCGGCGATCTCGAAGACGCGCCGCTCGATGCCGAACTTCAGGATTTCGCTCGCGGTCTGCCACATCATCATGCCTTCTTCGCGGATCCGGTCCGGCTTGACCCGCAACACGGCCCGCGCGATCTCGGCGGCATGGCGCGAGCTGGTGCGGACGTCCTCGACCTCGCGAAATCGGGCCACGATGTACTGCCGCAGCTTCTCGTCGGCCGGCATTTCCGCCGCCAGGATCGTGGCGGCCTGGCGACGGTGGCGCTCGACGAACGTATCGGCACAGGCGACGACCAGGTCGTCCTTGTTGCTGAAGTACAAGTACAGCGTGCCCACCGCTACGCCCGCGTCGGCGGCGATTTCTTGCATCGTCGTCTTGCCGACGCCGTAATAGCGAAACCGCTTTCCGGCGGCGGCAACGATGCGTTCGGGTTTGGACATGTGGGGGCTGGTGGTTAGGGATTGGGGCGGCGACGGGGCAACTACTCGTTGGCTTCGTGTCTCTCTCGCCTCCTAGTTACCGTCACCTGCACGCCGTACTTCGGTCGCAACGTGAACGTGGGATCGGGCACGACCAAATGGTTGGGAACGAGGCGAAACTCGAATCGTTGGGCCAACGCCGCCATTACCAGCGGGCCTTCGATCAGGGCCATGTGATTGCCGATGCAAACGCGCGGGCCGCCGCCGAAGGGGAAATAGGCGTAGCGGTGCCGGCCTTCGTCGTGGGGAGGCAAGAAGCGGCCGGGATCGAACCGCTCGGGCTCGCTCCAAAAGTCCGGGTGCCGATGCACGATATCTTGCATCAAGATGATCGTGGCCTTGGCCGGTATTGGGTAACCGCAGATCGTGTCGGCGGCAATGGTTTCGCGCGGCATGCCCCAAGCCGGCGGATAGAGCCGCATCGTTTCCTCGAAAACAGCCGTGGCCAGCGGAATCGACGGCAAATCTTCGGCCGTGGGCAGCCGGCCTTGCAGATGGCCGCTCGCCTGCTCAAACAGGGCTTGCTGCTGGTCGGGGTTTTTTGCCAACAAGTACCAGGCCCAAGACAGTGCGGCGCCGGCCGTCTCGTGTCCCGCGGTCAACAACGTAATGGTCTCGTCCTTGACCTGCTCGTCGGTCATCCGCTGGCCGGTCTCTTCGTCTTGCGCAGCCAGCAGACGATCGAGCACGTTGTTCTGCGGCGGTTCGTGACGGCGGCGCTCGATCAACGCGAGCACCACGCGATCCAACAACGCCTTGGCCGCGCGAAACTCGCGATTTCGCTTGGTCGGCAGCCACAGAGGGCGGAACATCAGCCGGGCGTTCATTTTCAAGCTGACGTACTCGAACCCGGTGCGGTAAGCCTGGCCGATCGAGTCGGCCTCGCCACTGATGTCGGTGCCCAACAGCGACCTACTGGCGATGCGCAGCCCCAGCCGCATCATCTCCGGCAACACGTCGAGCTCGCGCGTCGCGGGGGCTTGCTCCCACTCTTCGATGAATCTGCCGATCGAATCGACCATGTGCGAGCTGATGCGCGCCACCGAGTTTTTCAGAAAGGCTGGCTGCATCAGCCGCCGCTGCTTACGCCACACCTCGCCTTCGCTGCTGAGCACGCCGTTGCCAGTCAACAGGTTGATCGAGTGATTGAACGAGTCGGGCTTGCGGTAGTTCTTGTGGTTCGAGGTCAGCACGTGCTCGACCGCATCGGGATGCGTGAGCAGGTAGAAATAAATCCCGGGCAAGGCCCGCAGCTTCACGAAATCTCCGTGCTGCTTCCAGGCGTTGTGATATAAGCTCAAGGGCTCGCGCTGCACCTGGCCCATGCAGCCGCCCAGCCAGTGGCCATGCACGACCGGCCAGGTTTTGGAAGCCGCGGGCGCTACGGGACGAACGGGGGCGGCAGTGTTCATGGGAACCTCCGCGAAATGAATAATGAACTGTTTCGTTCATTATTCATATTTGCGGAGGCCTTGCAAGAGGGGGCAGTACCACGGCAAGACCGCTTCGATGGCCGCAAAGATCAGGCGCACGGCGGCGATCATCGCCTCTCGGGCAATCTTGCCCTGGCCCGACGCGGCGACTAGCCTAGCGTGCGAGCCGAACCGCTTGAAAAATCCCGCCTTGAACTGCCCCAAAGGATCCGCCCGATGCACTCCCTGCTATGCTGCCTGGCCGCCCTGGTTGCCGCCGATGATGCTTACCTGGCTTGGACTGTGGAACCGGCCGGGATGAGCTCTTTGCCCACGACGATCGGTCAACGTTTGACGGCGGCCGAGCTGACGGCGCTTGCGGGCGAGAAGCCCACCACACCGTTTGCCGACCTGACATCGGGGGTGCGCACCAAGGACGGCAGAATCTGGGCCGGCGCGCGCGGAGGGCTGATGCTGCTCGAGCCGGGCGCGCCGCGCTGGCGCCTGTTTCACTCGCGCCGCTGGTTGCCTAGCGATGACCTGCTCGATCTGGCCGTCACGGCCGACGGGGCGGTCGTCTTCAAAACGCCGGAGGGCATCGGCAAGTTGGCCGAGCGCTCGACGACTCTCGAGCGGAAGATGAACCGCATCGACGACCTGCTGCAGAAGCATCATCTGCGCGAGGGAATGGTGGCGCACACGAACTTGAAGGAGCCCGGCAAGATCGAAAGCGGCCGTCCGCAAGCCACCAACGACAACGACGGGCTGTGGACGTGCATGTACGTTGCCGCCGAGGCGTTTCGCTATGGCGTCACCGGCGACCTGACGGCCAAGAAAAACGCCCGTCGCTCGTTGGAAGCGATCATGTTTCTGGAGCGCGTATCAGGCATTTCCGGTTTTGCCGCCCGCAGCATCGTGCCGATCAGCGACGATCCGCAAAAGTATCGCGGCGAGTGGCATCGCTCGGCCGACAATCGCTGGTGGTGGAAAGGAGACACGTCGAGCGACGAGGTGGTCGGCCATTACTTCGCCTACGCGATCTATTACGACGCGGCGGCTGACGAAGCGGAGAAAAAAGAAATTCGTCCCTACGTCGAGCGCATCACGGATCACATTTTGGACAACGGTCTCTACTACATCGGCCCACCCGGCAAGCCCACGACCTGGGGCATCTGGGCGCCGGAGAAATTGAACCACGACCTGCGCCGCTTCGGCGATCGTGGGCTCAATTCGCTGGAGATCTTGTCGCACCTGAAAGTGGCCGAGCACATCGTCGGCAAACCGCGCTATACGGCCATGCTGAAGGAGCTCGTCGAGAAGCACAGCTACCACATCAACACCGTGGGCCAGAAACAGGTCTGGCCCCCCAATCGCGTCAATCACAGCGACGACGAGCTGGCATTCTTGTCGTACTACCCACTTTTGATTTACGAGCGCGAATCGAACTTGCGCGAGATCTATCTGGCCAGCATCAAGCGCTCCTGGTTGATCGAGCGGCCGGAACGCAGCCCGCTGTTTAACCTGATTTACGGCGCCGCCCTGCAGGCCGGCGAGTGGACCAATCCGGACCAGCGTCCGGATCGCGCCTATGTCGTGCCCGAGGAGTACGACCGCGACGAGTGCGTCGAGTGGCTGCGCGACGTGCCAGCCGACACGATCACCTGGACGGTGAACAAC
>JANNQN010000130.1:0-10870 GCA_031400775.1 Planctomycetia bacterium
ATCTCGTCGCGGTCCAGCACGTCGGCGATCGCTCCGTCCGTCGCGGCCTTGGTGCTCATGGTGCCGGGCAACTCTTCGAGCCGACGTTTCAGCTCGCTGATTTCCTCGTCCTTCTGGCCGACGATTTGGTCGGTGATGCGAATCGTGCCTTCGATCGTGTTTCGCTCCTCCACCTGCTCTTCGTCTTCCGGATCATCCGCCTCGAGCGAGGCCAGCATTCGCTGCTTTTGCGATTCCCAATCCAAGCCCGTGCTGTGAGCAGGGCCGGGCGCGGCGCCCGAGCTCCGCGATTTCGTCAACTTGTTTTCGAGTTCCGTGTTGTCGCGTTTCAATTCGCGCAGTTCTTCGACGGCCATTTGCAGCCGGCGTTCGAGGTCCTCGGCCTTGCGTGGGTCGGCTTCGGCGGCCTTGCTCGAGCGAGCCTCGGCGGCGGCCAACTTCTTGGCGATCGCGTCGCGTTCTTCTCGCAGCTTCGCGAGCGAGTCGCGATCAGCGCTGTCGCCGGACTTGGCGCGGCTCAATTCGTCGGCGCTGTGCGCCGCCTCGGCTTGGGCTCGCTGGAGATCCTTGCCAAGCTCGGCAATCTGGCCTTCGAGCGCCGCGATGCGCGCGCGAGCGTCGTTTAGTCCTTCACTGGTCGCGCTGTCGCCTGCTTGAACGCGGCTCAACTCCTCGGCATCGCGGGCGAGCGATGCCTGGGCCTGTTGGAGCGCGTCGTTCAGTTCGGCGATTCTTCCGCTAAACTCGTTACACTTACGATCCAGCTCGGCCACCTGGCCCCCAAGCGATTCGACCTGAGAGCGGGCAGCGGACAACTCTTGTTGTTGTCCGGCATCCTTGCCGGCCGCGCGACTCATTTCTTCGGCATCGCGGGCTCGCAGGGCCTGCGACTTGTCGAGCGTGGCGCGGAGCGTCGTCGCCTCGGCGTCCAGGCTGTCGATCCGCCCGCGCGAGTTGGCAAGCTCCTGCGTTCGCTGATCCAGCGTCGACTTCAATTCTTGCAAGGCTCTGCGCGCTTGTTCGGTATCCTCTTGCGAAGCGGCTAGTTGTCGCTCCAATTCGGTATTGCGCGCCAACTCCATGGCTTTGAGCTCGGCCTTGCGCTGCTCGAATTCGGCACTGCGGTCCGCATGCTGAACTTTGAGCTCCCGCGCCAGCTTGCGCCGCTGGACCTTGGTCTCCTCGATGGCGGCGCTGGCCTTCTCGCGTTCGACTGCCAGCTCGCGGCGGAACTTGTCCTGCCGTTCCTGCGCGGCGACGGACTGCGACTCGGCATCGGCAAGCTGCTCGCGCAGCGCATTCAGCTCGGCGCGCCGTTGCTCCTGCTGGCCTTGCACTTCGCGCAGCAACACTTCGCGCACGCGCAGTTCCTGCTCCAGCCGGCCCGAGTCGACCTGCGCTTGTTCGCGCGCGGCGCGGACCTGTTCCAGCTCGGCCAGGTGCGCAGCGATCTGGCGATTCAATTCGTCGATTTGCGGCAGCAGATCGACGCCGGGAGTTCCATCCGGCAACAGCGAGGCTTGCTGGGTGGCCAGGTTTCGGGCAAAGTCCCGGCCCAGTTCCTCGGAAAGAAGTTGCAGGCCCTCGGAGAGCTCGTTTTCCAGCCGGTCCAAGTACGACCGTTGCGTGGTGATGACGTCGTGCGCGCGGCGCCGCCGTTCTGCTTTGGTACCGTCCGACGCCGATCCTGATTCCGACGGCGCTTGCGGGCGTTTCTCGTCCATGGTTGCCATGTAGCTGCTTCCGTCCAACACACCAGCGGCCCACGCATGGCCCTAGCGGCGCGAAGGAGGTCTGTGAGGCACGGTTGCCAGTTCACCGAGGTTCTCGAACGTTCTAAATAGCTATAGGCCATAGGCCGTAGAGCGTCAAAGGAGCCCCGCCGTGCCCCCTGGCTGACCGTGCGATTGGTGACGATTGCGCCGGATTATTCCGCTTGTAGGGCGGTTTGCAGAACCTGCGGGTTGACGACGTTCTCCGGCCGCGACCCACTCAGACATGCCGCCACCTGCCGGGCCGTGCGGGAGCGCAGGTTTGCGAGCGACTCTTCGGAGACAAAAGCGGCATGCGGCGTGACGACCACGCGGGGGTGGTTCCAGGGGGGCTGACTCAAGTCCGGCGGCTCCGGATCTTGCACGTCGAGACCCGCGCCGGCCAATCGCCCGTCGTTCAAGGCGGCCGTCAGAGCGGCATTGTCGATCAATCCCCCGCGAGCCGTATTGATGAGATACGCCGTCGGCTTCATGCGGGCCAACTGTTCGCTACCGATCAGGTGACGCGTTTCGGCCGTCAGCGGAGTGTGCAGCGACACGTAGTCGCTTTGCGTCAAAAGTTCGTCCAGCGTGCAATACGTCACGCCCGACGGCGGAGCTGGGCGGCTGCGGCTGGTGGCCAGCACTTTCAGCCCTAGTGCGGTCGCTTTCTCGGCCAGGCGCCGGCCAATGCTCCCTAGCCCAACGATCCCCAGCGTCTGTCCCTCGATGCGCCGCAATTTTGGTCCCGCTTGCAACTCGTACTTCTGACTCTTGGTCGCATGGTGGTAGAAGGCCACCTTGCGGCTCAAGGCTAGCAGCAGGGCCAAGGCGTGCTCGGCCACTTCGATCAGACAATAGTCCGGAATGTTCGTGACCACGATCCGCCGTTCGGTGGCGGTTTGAACATCGATGTTGTCCAGCCCGATGCCCAACCGGGCGACGATGCGGCACTTGGGCGAGGCCTGAATCACGGCGGCGGGCACTTTGGCCCAATTCGTCATGATGCCGTCGACGTCGGCGGCCAAGGCGGCGAGTGATTCGGCGTCTTGCCGGGTGGCGACGACCAGCTCGGCATCGATTTCGGCCAGAGTTTGGCGCTCGATATCCAGGTCGGCCCAGGCATAATCGGTCAGAAGTACCTTGAATTTCGGCATGGCGGGCCCGACGTTTTGGCTAGTTACCCCCTCAGCTTACGCGGCCGTATCCTATCACGATGCCGGCGGACAGCTAAAGGGGCGCGCGGACGAGCGGCCGGCTCAAGGCAGCTTGTCGATGAACGCCAGGAAATGCTTGTCCAGGCGGCGCAAGTCGTCGCCAAAAACGGACGTGAAATCCGACATGCGACGGGCCGAAGGATAGGCCTCGAAATTCGGCCGGTTGGCAACCTTTTGCACGTATTCGCCAAATTTCTGGGGAAACGTTTCGGTGAGAAACAGCGCCCAGGCCCAGGCCTCGGCATAAGCGGCCGATGGATTGCTCTCGAACTGACGGTCGGAACCCAACAGATTCACGAACGCGCCCGCCGGCCGACCGTGTGACCGCCATTGGCGAAAGTCGGCCAGCCGCCCGCGATTGATGCGTTCGCTCAACTGATTGTGGTTTCGCCAATCCCAGACGCCGGGCGCTTCGAACATTGTGCCCAGGCCCTCGGCCAGCCAACGCGGGGTGGAAGCGAAGCGGTTGTGGACGCCCGTATTGAACGCCATTTGGTGCGTGGCTTCGTGGATGATCGTGGCTTCGTTCTGCTGCCAGGCGCGCCGGTTCGAGGCGCCGGCTCCCTGATCGTAGAGGCTGACTCGATTGCTGGTCGGCGAGTAATAACCCAATACGCCCGCTCGGGCCGGGCTTCCCTCGCTGGCCGAGTGATGCAGAAAGTCCTCGCGCTTGCCCCACACCACGGCCACGAGCGGAAACTCGGGCTCGTGAACCCGCAGGCCTCGCAGGCTGAAGTAGTTGACGATCGAGCGATACAACTCCTCGAAGCGTTGGGCCCAGGCCTCCTTGCCCGGCGGATGCGCCACGAGGTAGTGCCCGGTGCCGGTGACTTGCAGCTTACCCCCCAGCTCGCGCTCCAATCGGGCCCGGATCTCGGCGGCCGAGTAGCTGCTGAAATGGGAACTCGTTTTGCGAAAGCGGTTCGTATTGTTGGGCACGAAGTCCCACAGTCGTCCGTCGCGAGCCAGCAGAAACACCTGCTTGCTCGACCAGGCCAAGGGCATGCCCTCGACCTCGCGACCGCCGATATCGACCAGCATTGTCCAGCGCTGACGGTCATCGGCCGCTACGGTTGCAGCGCTCAACAACAACGGCACGACGATCATCCGCATTAAGCTGCGCAGCACGAGAATTCGCCTTCATCGAGGAGTATGATGAATCGATGGCGCCGACCAAGCCGCGGCAAGGCCTGCCAGATATTGCAAGTCTAGGCCAGAAATAACGGCCGGCGGCCTCGTGCCGAAACGAGCCGATGCGGCGATTTCGCCCGTTTCACACGGTCTTCCGCACGCCGACTGGCCGCCACGGTGCCGCCGTCATAAAATCGAAAGTAGCGGGTCGCCCGAGCGACGTGTAGCGACGCCAAAATCCGAGCGAGACCTTTCGTGATCAGCGTTCTCATTGGGTCGTTACTTCTGCTGGCGCCGGCGGATGTCCCCGCGGACCGTGCGGAATTCGCCGCGCAGGTTGAGCGGCTGGTCCGCCAGCTCGATTCGACACTCCTGGGCCAGCGCGACGCGGCCGAGCGCCAACTGCTGGAGTTGGGGGCGGGCGTGCTTCCCGTGCTGCCCGCCATCGACCAGCGGACCTCGGCCGAAGTGGCGACGAGGCTGGCTCGCGTGCAGCAGAAATTATTGCGGGCGCAAGCCCTGGCGGCTGCCGAGCCCACGTTGGTAACGCTCAAGGGAGATGATTTGCCGCTGTCGGAAGTGCTGGCCACGATCGCCAAACAGACGAGTAATCCAATCGTCGATCATCGCCCCGCCTTTGGCGAGGAGCAACGCGAGAGCCGGGTCAACGCCGACTTCAACAAGACTCCATTCTGGCGGGCGATCGACTCCGTGCTGGATCAAAGCGACTTGACGTTGTACGGATTCAGCGGCCAGCGCGGAGCGTTTGTCGTCGGCCGGCCGCCGGGCGCTTCGCCCCGCGCCGCGCAGGCATATTACGCGGGCATGTTCCGTTTCGAGTCGCTCAAGTTCGTGGCAGTGCGCGATCTGCGAAATCCGTCGATGGAATCACTCAAGTTCTTCATGGAAGTGAGCTGGGAGCCCCGTTTGCAGCCATTTGCGATCCTGCAGCCGCTGGCCGAAGTGCGCGCCATGAGCAGCGGAGGCGAACCGATCGCGGTGGCCGGCGCCGAAGCCGAGCCCGAGGCGCTGGTTCGCGAAGGAATCTCGACGGTCGAGCTGGAAATTCCGCTGACAATGCCCAAACGTGCCGTGAAAACCATCAGCCGGCTCGGGGGCAAGATCCTGGTGTTCATGCCCGGGCCGTTCGAAGACTTTCGCTTCAGCGAATTGCCGCTGGCGGCCAAGAATGTCCGGGCAAGTCGCGTCGAGCAACGCAAGGCCGGCGCGCTGGTCATCGTCGATCATGTCCGCAAGAATAACGAAGCCTGGGAAGTGGCGCTACGGGTGAAGTTCGAGGGACCTTCGGCCGCTTTGGAATCGCACCGCAGTTGGATTCTCGAGAACCAGGCGTTCTTCGAGCAGGCCGACGGAACCCGCATCGAACCGGCCGGCATGGAGCAGACGCTACAGAACAAGGAGGAGATGGGAATCAATTACTTCTTCGACTTGAAGGATGGTCCCAAGAATTTGACGTTCGTCTATCGCACGCCCATCATGGTGCTCGAGCTGCCGGTCGCCTACGAGTTTCGCGACTTGCCGTTGCCCTGAAGCATGTTCTGAAGCGGATCTCAGCGCAAGTGTTTTATAAAATGAGAGCGAACATGAACGACTTTTGTAATCGAGCGGTCCTGGCGGCCGGATTGTGGCTGGCCGTGGCCGGCGCAGCCAGCGGGCAAGAAAAAGCACCCGAGCCGCCGCAGGTCGCGGTCACGATCGACGGAGATCCGATTTACGTCAGTGAAGTCGGGGCGCTGCTTTCCACCTTGCAAAAGAACCGCCAGGTCAGCCCGCAAACCGCTCCGATCGCCATGGCGGAACTCTTGAACCAGATCATCAGCCGCCGCCTGGCGGAGCGCGTGCTGCGGCGCGACGAGGCTTACGTCAAAAACGAGGACGTGGAAAAAGAACTCGACAAGTACAAGACGCAAGCTTATGGAATGCGGCTGACGTTGGATCAGTATGTCGCCAAACGGCGAATCACGCTCGACACGCTCCGCCATGAGGCGGCCTGGCAATTGGGCTGGGCCAAATATCTCGACGCTAAGTTAGGCGAGGCCCTCGAAGACTACTTCAAGGCTCATCAAAAAGAGCTCGACGGAACGCAGATTCGAGCCAGTCATATCTTGATACGGGGCGATCGATTCAACGAGCCAACCAGTCAGTTAGTCCAGCGAGCCGAAAAGATCCGGGAGGAAATCGAGTCGGGCAAGATCTCGTTCGAGGAGGCCGCGGCGAAATACTCGGCCGGGCCCAGCCGCCACGCCAAAGGCGACCTGGGCTTCTTTCCGCGCTATGGAGTGATGTCCGAGGAATTTTCCAAGGCCGCGTTCGAGCTCGAAAAGGGCACGATCAGCAAGCCGGTACCCAGCGCATTTGGCGTCCATTTAATTTCGATGACCGACGTCAA
This sequence comes from Planctomycetia bacterium, assembly GCA_031400775.1. Classification (GTDB taxonomy): domain Bacteria; phylum Planctomycetota; class Planctomycetia; order Pirellulales; family PALSA-1355; genus PALSA-1355. The sequence goes on from JANNQN010000130.1 coordinate 6,510, forward strand.
GCCCGGAACCAGGCAATGGACCGAGGCCGTCTCGCAAATCAAGAGCCCCGCGTCGCTGGATCTGTTCGAAAAACTCGCCAACGAAGAGCGCGACAAAGCCAAGATCGAATTCTCGGGCAAGATACCGTACTTCAAGCCCGGCACCAAAGAACTGGTCATGCCGGGGGCGGCGGCGGCCAATTGATGCCGTGCGGATACGGGACGTGCTGGGCGAACTTACTCCAGGCCCAAATCGGCCAACAAGCTATCCAGCAGCGTGTCATCGAGCCCCAGCGCTTCGGCCACGGCATCGAATTTCTGTAACAGGGCCCGCGACCGCGGCGTGTTCGCGCCGTGTAAGTATTGGAACAGGCGGGCAGGGGTGCCCGAATTCAGGTCGATGTTGTCGAGCCGGTTGGAGAGCCACTTAGGCACGCCGTCCGTCAAACTGCTCGGCGCCGGAGCCGTCAGGGCCGAGGCCACACCGGAATCAGTCGCATCTGTACCGACGATGTCACGGTTAGGCGCGTAAAACACTCCGGTGGGAGTGAGCTCTACTGCGCCCTGGCTCCCCTGGGTGCCCGAGTTAGCGGCCCCCGTTTGCGGAACCGCGCACCCCCCAAGGTTGGAGTTCAGGTGGTTAATTATCAGCAACGCGTCGATTGGGCTGACGACGTTGTCACCGTTCACATCGAAATACGGGGGAGCGGGCGCGAATGGCGGCACCGGACCGAGCCCGACCGAATTGAGTCTGCTTATGATTAAGAGCGCGTCGATAGGTGATATAAAGCCATCGGCATTCACGTCGAGCGCGCAGATTGGATTCTGCCACGGCGTGAAATTGAAATTGGGAAAGCCGGTCAGGTCCAGGTACTTTAGTGTCGTTGTCGGGTTCGTGCCGTTCAAGCGAGCGGCACTTTCATCGATCACGTTGACGGACGCATTGCGATTCACGTCGTAAAGGTTCGTGATCGGAATGTTCGAGGACAGCAGGGCCGGGTGAGCCCGGATTCCAGCCTCGTCGATCACATTGACCAGGGCGTTAGCGACCGTGTCGCCGCTGCCCACATTGCCCACGGCGTTGCCGAAGAAGAAGTGGTCGCCTTGACCGGCCGGAAAGCCGGCCTTCGGGAGCAGGGCCGTATCGGTGTTGGCCAGCATGATCACGTTGAGCCACTGGTTGATGGGAGCGGCGGCTCCGTTCCAGATGATGGTCAGCCGGTCCGAACCACCCACGCCCGCTCCGGCCCGCACCGAAATACTGGTCGGAGCATTGGCCGTGGCCCACGTGACGGGCGCGTTGTTGTTACCAACCCGGAAGATGAAGTCGTCGGCCGAAATCGAACCGTGTGTGCCGGCGATGTCGATCATGATGCCATTGATCCCCTTGGTATAGCTGGAGATGTTGGCAAACGTGGCCAAGCCTGGATTCTCCCACAAGTAGGCCGTCTTGTCGGTGGCGATCGCATTGTCGTCCGACGCATTGATGGCCAAATTGTTGCCGTCGTAACGCGTCGAAGTTCCCGACTGGTTATAGAACAGGTAACGGCCGACAATTGTTGAGTGAAAGATAAAGACGTCGTAATCATTCACGACGGTAGCGACTGCTATTTCACCACTCCCTTGAGCATCTGTGGCAGTGAAGTTGACCGTCACTGTGTCGGGAGGCCCGAGGGGGGCGGTTCTGTGGTACTGGACAGTCCGCAGCACAGTCTGATAGGCGGCCGCGGTATCGACCCCCGAAAGAGTCAATACGCCAGTGCCCGCATTGTAGCTCTGCGAGATCGACGTACCGGCGGTGTTCGCCGACAACACGTTATTCGCATTCGCGCCACTAACGATCGTGGCAGTCAATGAAGTCAGGTTTGAACCATCAAGATCGACGACTGTGGCCGCGGCGGCGGCGATCGTCACGGGGCCGGCGTTTTCCCAGGTAGTATTATAGCCGGTGCCAGCCGCCGGCCCGTTCAGGTCCAGCTCGGGTGGTGGCAAAAGGATCGTGACGGCGTAATCTTCAACTTCCCCGTCAGCCGCTAAACCTCCCACGCTAAGGTCGCCTGCCGAGCTCAAGCGAAATCGGGCGAACGTCGTGCCACCGACGGCCCACGTGGGCACTTGGAAGTTTGGCGAGTTATAGCCGCTGGCCACCGCCAGGTTGTCGGCGATTTGTTCGCCGGCTTCGCCCCAAAGCCCATTGGCATTGAAGTCGATCCAGGCGTCGAGCCGCGCTGGGCCACCTTGCACCTCCGTAACGATGATGCCTGTTTGACCGACTTGAAGAGGCCCGAATGACACGCCGTCTTCGTCCGCGCCGTCGGCGTTGGCACTGGCCGAGTGCGCGCCGTCCAGTTCACCGTCGCGCGTCGCGCCTAAAGTAGGTCCAACCGCCTCGTGTCGCGCACCGTCCTCGGCGAGCAGCGTCGGGTACGGCAGCGGCGCATCACCGAAATCGAGGGTCAGCAAGCACCGCTGTTCCAGTGGCTCCAGGCGGAGTTCCCGATCGTGGATTCCCGGATAGCGCATAGGCTTTACGGAAAAGGCATTCCAATTGCGACGATGCAAACTTGGACGGCGCATGGGCTCCTCGTTGATGCAGTAAGTCTGCCCGCGGGACCACTGAAAAGAGGTTCCGCGTCTGCACCATACTACTTGACGAAATGCGGGATGGCTATAAGAATCGCGGACGAAAGGTCAGGCGGGCTCCCGATGCCATTGTGTTCGGAGGACTTCAGCCGGCGCGCTTCCGGCGCCAGCCCCAAGCGGCGAGGGCAATCAGCACAATTGCGTCCAATACGATACTCGACGGTGCGCTGAACAATGCCGGCATATCCGGGAAATACCGACGGATTAGTGCGCCCTCAATGCACTCGCCAACATCGAGCCTGGCGCTCAACCGCCGAGCAGTTTCCGAACGCCCAGCGGATCGGCCGGGTCGCAGCGGAGCATGACCTCGACGACTTCGGCCGCCATCTCGCGCTTGTCCAACTCTTTCAAGCACCAGGCCAGACCTTTGGCCGATTCCAGGAAAGATTGATTGGCTTTCAACCGATGCGGCAGCGGGGCCGGATGGCGGGCCTGCTCCAGCGCCTTCTCACCCAGGCGAAACGCATAGCCAAAATGACCGCGGGCCAACGGCAGGTCGTTTTCGCCCAGGGCAATTTCGCCCAGGATCCTGTGCGCCTCCAGGCAATCAACGCAGCCGGACAGCAGCCAGCGGCATTCGTCCATGGCCACTTCGATCTCGCCGGCATCGATCATCTTGCGAACTTCTTCGAGGTCCTCCTCGCGATCGCGGGCGCAGCGCGGATGGACCAGCTCCCAGGCCTCTTCGTCGGGACGCTTGCGCGCGCGGATCGTCGTTCCACCGCCGGCAGGCGGGCCCGACTCGCGCCGTCGGGCAGCTTTGCCGCCCCGCGACTTTTTCGGTCCGCGTCCTGATGGTTTGTACGGCACAACGTTCCTCTGGCAAACTTTTCGGTCGGCGGGAGTGTCGCCGTCACGCTCGATCGTATCATCTCCGTCGCGCGCGCCGACGCAGCGTAGCAGCCTAACCCAAGGCCGCTTGAGCGTCCACCGGCCCCTGCGTCGTATATAGAGTCGCCGCATCTCAGGATGCGTCAATTCTTTGCAGGCAACACGTACTTGCCCGTATTCGGCCTGCCATCTAGAATCCGGCACCTTGCTCGAATCGATCTTGCGAAGCGTTGGCAACTTCTGAAAGCGGCACGAAGCCATGGCGAAAACGGCGCAGGAAGCATCGCGATCTCCCTTGCCCGGCGGTCCTTGGAAGCGGTCGCTGGCGGTGAGGCTGTTGGCCTGGTTCCGCCGGCACCAGCGCGATCTCCCCTGGCGACGGACCTCCGATCCGTACCAGATCTGGATCAGCGAAATCATGCTGCAACAGACCCAGGTTGCCACGGTGATTCCCTATTTCGAGCGCTTCATTGCCAGTTTCCCCACGGTCGTCAAGCTGGCCCAGGCCGACGAGCGCGAAGTGCTGCGTCTCTGGGAGGGGCTTGGCTATTATCGCCGAGCCCGGCAATTGCATCGCGCTGCACGGGTCATCGTCGAGCGTCATGGCGGAGAGTTCCCCCGCTCGCTGGATGAGATTCGCGGACTGCCCGGCATCGGGCGCTACACGGCCGGCGCCATCACGTCGATCGCGTTCGGCGAGCGTGCGCCGATCGTCGAAGCCAACACGGTGCGGCTGTTCAGCCGGCTGATCGGTTTTTGCGACGATCCGACCAGCACCGCCGGCCGGCGACTGTTGTGGCGAGTGGCCGAGGCCCTGTTGCCCGCGCGCGATTGCGGCGTGTTCAATTCTGCGCTGATGGAATTGGGCAGCCTGGTCTGCACGCCCCGCAATCCCGATTGCGAACATT
>JANNQN010000131.1:0-22109 GCA_031400775.1 Planctomycetia bacterium
GCGGCCCACGTCATGGCCCGGGCCGTGATGCGGCTATTCGACGGCGTGCAACTGGCCTTTGGACCAACGACCGACAGCGGTTTCTACTACGATTTCGGGCTGGCTCGCCCGCTGACCGAAGACGATTTCGGCGCCATCGAAGCCGAAATGGCCAAGATCATCAAGCAGGATGAGCCCTTCGAGCGGCTCGAAGAGCCACGCGACAAGGCCGTGGCCATCTGTCGCGATCTAGGCCAGTCGCTCAAAGTCGAGCATATCAACGAGGGCCTGGCCGATCACGCCACGCTTTCGTTTTATCGCCAGGGAGAATTTCTCGACCTGTGCCGTGGCCCGCACATTCCCAGCGCCGGAGCGATCGGCGCCTACAAGCTGCTATCGATCGCGGGTGCGTATTGGAAGGGCGATGCCACGCGGCAACAGCTTCAGCGGCTCTATGCGACCGCTTGGTTCTCGCAGGCCGAATTGGACGAGCATCTGAAAATGGTCGAAGAGGCCAAGCGGCGCGACCACCGTGTGCTGGGCAAGCAGTTAGAGCTATTCGCCACCAGTCCGCTGGTCGGAGCCGGCCTGATTTTGTGGCTGCCCAAGGGGGCGACGATCCGCGGCATTCTGGAAGGATACATTCGCGAGGAGCTCACCAAGCGCGGCTATCAGCCGGTCTACACGCCGAACATCGGCCGCGTCGAGCTGTATCAGATCTCGGGGCACTTTCCCTACTACGCCGACAGCCAGTTCAAGCCGATCGTGATGTCGGAAGACGAGCGTTACCTGCTCAAGCCGATGAACTGCCCGCACCACATCATGATCTATAAATCGAAGCCGCGCAGTTATCGCGACTTGCCGGTGCGGCTGGCCGAATTCGGCACCGTCTATCGCTACGAGCAGTCGGGCGAGTTGGGCGGCATGACTCGCGTGCGCGGCTTTACCCAGGACGACGCCCACCTGTTCTGTACCGAGGAGCAGGTCGGCGATGAGTTTCGCGGCTGCATCGAGATGACCCAGTCCGTACTGACCTCGCTGGGCATGAACGACTATCGCGTCCGGCTCGGTTTCCGCAATCCCAAGAGCGACAAGTATGTCGGCAGCGACGAAACCTGGGCCCGGGCCGAGGCCACGCTGGAAGCCGTCTGCCGCAAGCTCGATCTGCCAAATCTGGATATCGAGCGGGGCGAAGCGGCCTTCTACGGTCCCAAGGCCGATTTCGTCGTTTCGGATTGCCTCGGCCGGGAATGGCAGTTGGGCACGGTGCAACTCGATTACAATTTGCCCAGCGCCGAGCGATTTAACTTGGAGTACATCGGCGCCGACAACCAGTCGCACCAACCGGTCATGATTCACCGCGCGCCGCTGGGGTCGATGGAGCGCTTTGTCGGCGTGCTGATCGAGCATTTCGCCGGGGCGTTTCCCTTGTGGCTCGCGCCCGAGCAGGTACGGGTTTTGACCGTCAGCGAAAAATCCGAGACCTATGGCCGCGAGATCGAGCAAAAGCTGCGAGTCGCCGGAGTGCGCACCAGCGGAGATTATCGCGCCGAAAAGCTGGGCTCGAAGATTCGCGACGCGCAATTGGAACTTATACCCTACATGTTCGTGGTCGGCCCGCGCGACGCGGAGCAAGGTACGGTTTCGGTTCGCGACCGCATCGACGGCGACTTGGGCGCGCTGACCTTCGACGCGGCGCTGGCCAAGCTCAAGGACGAGATCGCCGCCCGGCTGGTCCGGCAGGTCGCAATCAAGAAATCAACCGGCCTGGGTGAGCGCGGCGGCGCGCACGAATATTAGACGGGCGCGGGCCGGATAGGGTGGTTTTTAGGCAGCGTTGATGCACTTTGTATGCGAGTCTTGCACACATCGCGACTCGAGCTGCAGCCCTGCCGTGCCGAGGACCTCGATGCGCTGCATGAACTGTGGCGGCTGCCGCTGGTGCGGAAGTACCTGTGGGACGACGCCGCGATCGACCGGCAGAAGGCTGGCGACGTGCTGCGCGATTTTCTGGATGCGACGGCGACCCGGGGGCTGGGGTTATGGATTGCGCGGTCAGCGGCCGACGCCGAACTAATTGGCTTCTGGGCCCTGCGGCAGATTCCGCCCGGCCTGGAGGTCGAGCTGCTCTATGGGCTGGTGCCGCAAGCGTGGGGGCATGGCCTGGCGACCGAGGGCGCCCGGGCCGTGCTCGACTATGCTTTCGGCGTGCTCAAGCTGGCGCGCGTTTGGGCTCGCACGGATCGGCCCAATTTGGCGTCGCAGCGCGTGATCCAGCGGCTGGGCATGCGGCCAGGCGACAATCCCGAGTTGGAGCCCACGCCGCTGGTGGCCTACATAATTGACCGAGCGGCATTTCTGGCCCAGGATTCGCGCGAGCGAGGCTAGGTTTCTACGGGATCATTGTCCGCGCCGTGGCACGTCGCTAGGCCGACGGCGAACGTCACGCTATCGCTGGCGGCTTTGCCCCGATTCGTCCCACCGGCTAGGATGAATAGGTAAGAGCCAAAACGGCTTCCGGGAACCGAGGTAAGAGTGCATGCCGCGCCGCACGTTGTGGATCATCTTTGCTGTCGCCGTCGTTTCGCTGGCGTGCTACGAGCGCGCCGACCATAACCGTTACGGCCGCTGGTTCTCCGAGGTCATGGAAGCCATCGAGCATAACTACGTGGAGCCGGTCAGCGAGCAAGACCTGTTCGAAGGCGCCTTGAACGGCATGGTCGGCCGCTTGGACGACTATTCGGCTTTTCTGACGCGGAGCGAGGCCCCGCAATTTGAAGAGTCGCTTGACGGAGAGTACGGCGGCGTCGGCATCGAACTGGCCTTGGAGGGCCAGGAAAAACAGCTCACCGTCGTCAGCCCGTTGATGGGCACTCCAGCCTATACAGCCGGAATCCTGGCCGGCGACAAGATCATGGCCATCGACGGTCGTGGCACTCAGAATCTCGCGCTCAAGGACATTGTGCGGCTGCTACGGGGCAAGCCCGGGGCGGAAGTTGCCCTCTCGGTGCGCCGTCCGGGACGCGAAGGCACCCTTGAATTTCAACTCGCTCGGGCGCGCATTCAAACCGATTCCGTACTGGGCGATGCGCGCAACGCCGACGGCAGTTGGGATTTTTTCCTGCCGGGTCCTGAGCGCATCGGCTACGTGCGAATTGTCGCCTTTGGCAAGACTACCGTCAGCGAGTTCGAGACGGCCATGAAATGGCTCACCGAGCGCAAGTGCCAGGGAGTGATCCTCGACATACGGAACAATCCGGGCGGACTGCTCAACTCCGGCGAAGAGATTTGTGATCTGTTCGTGCCCGCCGGCGCGGTGATCGTCAGCACGCGCGGGCGCGATGCCCGCGAGCGCAACCGGTACGAAGCCACGGGTCGCGGGCCCTACCAGAAGCTGCCGCTGGTCGTGCTCGTGAACGATAAAAGCGCCAGCGCCGCGGAGATTGTTGCGGCCTGCCTGCAAGATCATGGCCGAGCCACGGTGGTGGGCGAGCGCACCTGGGGAAAGGGCACTGTGCAGAACGTGATTCCGCTGGAAGGGGGCAAAAGTCTGCTCAAATTGACAATCGCAAGTTATTGGCGCCCCAGCGGCAAGAACATCCACCGCCTCAGCTCGAGCAAGGAGGGGGACGAGTGGGGAGTGAAACCCGACGCCGGCTGCGAAGTGAAACTCGACGAACGACAACGGGCCAACTTCGTGGAGCAGGCTCGCAAGCTCGACCATGCTCCGCGCGCGGGCACGTCGACCGTCGTTGAGTCCGCCGAGAGGACGTCGCCGCCGATGAGTCGCGTGGAAGTCGACCGGCAGCTCCAGAGGGCCGTTGAAGTCATGCGCGAGAAGCTCGCGCCGACTCCTGCGGATAAGGCCAAGGCCGGCTAGGCCCCCAGCCGGATGCCGGGGTTCTCAGCGTTGGGTAATCGGTGCGGGCGAAACGATCAGGCCTGGGTGTACTCCCTTTGCAATTCTTGCCGGGTGTGCGGCCGCTAGCACGCCGGATCGCCAAGAGCGGGCGCCATCGCAGGGCGAACCTAAAGCGTTGCCCAGGCTTGGTTCGGCCACCGAGCGACTTGGGCCCGAATGCAATAATCTGGCGATTGGCCCGCGAATTGCTTTGTAGGCCGCCAGCACTTCACCTCAAACCGGCGGCATTCGCACTTCTGAAGCGATCCGCCCGGTTGCATCAAATCTAGAATCGATTCCGTCGAGAAAGGGCTGCAGGGTGGCACGAACCATTCATTGCACCGTGATCGAGGTACGTCCCATGCGCGACTCGTTGAATCCCCGCTTTGACGTTGGTTTTCAAGACCTGATGCCGTGGGGCGATCCGTATATCGTTGGCCTGATGGACAAGCTGCGTCGGGCCGACGCGATCGAGCAAGCCGAGAACCGTATTGTGGCGGAACTGCCGCCGCCTTTGGACAACGACGACGCGGACGATTATCCCTGGCAGCCCGACTGGTCGCCCCGCGATCGGCCTGGGAACTGAGATCGGGACGAGAACCGGGTGAAGACCCGCATACCAACCCGACGCGCCAGCGAGGGAAATCGGAGGAAGAACCTCCGCTGGCGCGTCGGGTTAGTGATTTGCCAAGTGATTTGAGGACCGGGTTCGAGTATACTGCCAGGTACTTCGGCTGCCCTGCCGAAAGATCCCGCTCGTTGTTCCCGCCCTCGAAAAAGCCTTCGAAATGGCCCCTTCGGCTTCCGCTCGCGTTCAAACCTCGTCGCGGCGCGAATTCTTGCGCGTGGGCCTGGCCGGATTTGGCGGCTTGTCCTGGCCGGCGATCTTGCGATTGCAGGCCCAAGCCGCGGCTCCCCCCGCTCGTTCGCCGACGGCCGTGATCATCGTCTGGCTGCGGGGCGGGTGCAGCCACCTGGATACCTACGATCCCAAGCCGGATGCCGGCTCCGAATACGCGGGGCCTTTTTCGCCCATCGCGACCAAAGTGCCGGGAATGCGGCTGACGGAGTTGTTGCCCCGCCAAGCCCGGCTTGCCGATAAGTTCACCTTGTTGCGGTCGATGGCACACACCGGCGGAGGGCATCCGTCCGGGTCGTTGCAATTGCTCTCCGGCGATCCCGACGCGCAAGACAAGATTTTGCCCGTCTATCCTGACGTGATGAGCGTGGCTCACTACCTGCGCGCTCGCAAAGCGACCGATCTGCCAAATTATGTCGGCGTCAATCCAATCATCCGGTACGACAATTTCACGATCGCCGGACCGGGCTACTTAGGGCCGTCGTACGAGCCATTCGCCGTGGTCGGAGATCCCAGCCGCCCGGAATTCAAAGTGCCCAACGTTGGGCTGGCCGATGCCGCGGCGCAAGACCGCCTGCAAGGCCGGGTAAATCTGCGTCAATCGCTCGACAGCTTTCGTCGCGCAGTCGACGATTCGGGCGTGATGCGAGCGATGGATCAGTACGAAGCGCAGGCCATGAGCCTATTGACCAGTCCGCTGGCCGCGCGGGCGTTTGACCTGAGCCGAGAGCGGCCCGAGGTGCGCGAGCGTTATGGCCTGAATCAGTGGGGGCAGCAGTGCCTGATGGCGCGTCGCCTGGTCGAGGCCGGCGTGGAAATCGTGACCACGACGTTTGACGGTCCCTTGTGCGGTCGGGTCGCCAATTGGGACGACCACGCCGTGAACCACAACGTGTTCGACGCGCTGCGATTTCGCGCGTCGTATTTCGACCAGGCCGTTTCGGCGCTGATCGAGGACGTTTACGAGCGGGGCATGGACAAGCGAGTGCTGGTCGTCGTCACCGGCGAGTTCGGTCGCACGCCGCGAATTTCTTATGTGGCCAGCAGCGGCGGCGGAGTGGCCAGCGCGGCGGCCGGCACCGTGCAGCCAGGACGCGATCACTGGCCGCAAGCCAATTCCATGATCTGGGCCGGCGGCGGCATCGCCACGGGACAGGTAATTGGCGCGACAGATCGCCGCGGTGAGGAGGTCGTCGAGCGGCGCGTGGGACCCCAAGACTTCCTGGCCACGATCTATCGGCACCTGGGAATCGACTATCGCAACGTCACGATTCCCGATCGCGCAGGGCGCCCCACGCCGATCGTGACCGACGGCGAAGCCATCGCCGAACTGGCGGCCCGCGCCTGAGCATCGTCAATCGCGACGAGTTCTTTCGTAATGCGACCTACTTCGTCGGGCGGGGGCCGCCCATCTTGTTCGCGTTGGCCGTCTTGGGCGCTTCCTTAGGCTGCTTTAGTTTCTTCTTTTCTTTGCGTCGGTCTTTGTTTCCCATGGCGGCTTATAGCTCCTATTGATGAATTGCGGCGGCAAAGGTTGCCTGGCCCGATTGGCGTTTGAGTTTCCTGCCTCGATTCTAAGCGATGCGCTCGCCCGAGTGAAGCACGGTTTTTGAGCTTCTGCGGCGAAGAGACGGCAGACAGGTACGTTAAACCTCCGGACTCAGCCGTCGGTTTGCGGCACGTGCGCCGGAGAAGAATAACGCGCTTCCGCGGCCGTACTCCTGCCGTCGACCGCTGCTACGGATTATGCCGAGCTCGACTGGCCTACCGGCCACCAAAGTAAAAGCCGAAGCTGGGTCCGCCGTAGTAGCCGCCCACGACCGGCGGCGGGTAGACCGGATACGGCGGCGGATAGTACACGCGTGGCGGCGGGTAGTAGGCCGGGCCGTAGTATGGATAGGGGGCCGGATAATACGGCCGATACGCGGGATAGCCACCGTAACCGCTATAGATGCTCACTCCGTAGCGCGGGCCATGAGCCATCGCGGATTGGCCGGCCCAGCACACGACGGCCAACAGTATCAGTCCTATTGAGATGCGTTTCATCGGCCGCTCCTTTGCACGATTGACCGCTTAGGCGATAGCCTTCCCTGGTTTCTTAAGGATGCAGTTTACGTGCCGCGGCTTCGCGCCGATCTCGTAAGCTGCCCCGTGGTTTCAACTTGTGCCTGAGGCGCCAGGAAATCACGCTTGCTTGCGTGGTCGTGCTTCGTCGTCAAACTGATATCGAACGAATCGCAATGATTCATCTGGCGTGTGCTTCGACGCACTGCAGACGATATGGATATTATCGACCTGGCGGCAGCCGCAAGATTCGTTGAACAGACCAGTTCGCTCGAACCGCAAAGATCTCGCGCTAAGCAATCTGACGCATCACGTCCAGCACCGTGGTGTACAGCATCAGAAACAGCAACAACGCTAGTCCCACGACGGCCAGGGTGTTGTGTAGACCGGCCAGGCGGGGATGGACCTTTTCCAGCAGCGAGCAAAAAATCTTGCCGCCATCCAGCGGTGCGATCGGCAGAAGATTGAAAACTCCCAAATTGAGATTCAAGAGCACCGCGAATTTCAGCATGCTCACCCAGCCGGTTTCCAAGACCGTCTTCCCGATGGCCACGATGCCGACAATGCCCGACAACTGGCTGGGATGCGCGAACACGCTGGGCAGGGCGACCAGGAAGTTCGCGGTCATACTGACTACTTGAATCCAGGGCTGCACCAGCAGGCCGTAGGCCGTCGGTCCGTCGGTCGTGCCGTTGATGATTGCCAACAGGATCGCGGCAAAGACGAAATTGGCCAGCGGCCCTCCAAGCCACATCACGATCCGCCGCCAGAGGCTGATTTGCAAGAACTCCGCTTCGTCCTCGCAGCGCGGCAGGACGTAGCCGCCCAGCGGAATCAGCGAAACGCAATACTCGACGCCCCGCAGGCGGCGGGCCCACAAAACGGGGCCGAAGCCGATCGAAAACCGTTCCACGGGCATGCCCACGGCCCAGGCGGCCAACAGATGCCCGAGCTCGTGAACGAAGATCAAGAAGCCGATGACGAAGGCCGTGGCCAGGTAGCTCATCCGAGAAACTCCGGTGGGACGCACGGCCGCGGGATGCCACTGAAGGCGCCCCATGATCGCGTGCGTTTTCTTGCGGGATTGGTCGAAAACTCTACTGCGATCGTACTTACCAGGCCCGCTCGAGGCAAATCCAAAAAAACCGCCAGCGGCCGGCCGAATGCCCCGCAATAAGGAAATTGCAAGCATCGATCGGCCAACCCGCGACAGTTTTCTTTAGGGTTCCGGTAATTCCGCCGCCTCGGGCTTGACCAGGAGCCGCGTGGGCAGTCGCGTGACGCGGCCTTCGCGATTCACGCAGGCCACGACGCTGCGCCCCTCGGCAATCAGCGTGTCGCCCCGAAACACCTGGTACTCGTTGACCACGCGCGCCCCCCGGGCTTCAACCACTGTGGTCCGCAGCCGCAGCAAGTCGTCGTACACGGCCGGCAGGTAGTATTGGCAGGTGATTTCGGAAACGACCAGCATCCAGCCTTCGGACTCGATCTGGCGGTACGTGTAACCCTCGGCGCGGAGGAGTTCGGTTCGCCCCATCTCGAAATAATTGAAGAAATTCGTGTGGTGCAGCCGTCCCTGCCCGTCGGTCTCTTGATAGCGGACGCGCAGTTCGATCTCGTGCTCGGTCAGCATGGCGGCTCGTGGGGATGGGCTTGGGTCTGGAATTGCTCGCGTCAATCTTAGCGGATTGCCCGTGGCGACCAAGAGATTGTGGTCGGCAAACGCCATCCAGCAAACGTTGACGGCAGGTATCCAATTCCTTATAGTTGAGCAGTTTGCGCTGCGGACGTGGCCGCAGGCAACAGGCGCGCCGGAGAATCGGCTGGGCCAAAGACTGGCACGTTAGTGGTGGGTTCGATGAGCATCGGTGAAGGAACCGGCACGGGTTTTTCGACAATGCGGGGACGGAATTATCCGTCGATACGCCAGTTCACCGTGTTCATGGAGAACCGAGTCGGCCAGTTGCTCGAGGTCATCCGCCGCTTCGAGGGCAGCAACGTCAAGATCGTGGCGCTGTCGATCAACGACTCGGCCGAGTGCGCCTTCGTGCGATTCTTGCTTAGCCATCCCGAGCAAGGGCGCGAAATCCTGGAACGGGCCGGACTGGCTCTGATCGAGAGCGATCTGATCGGCGTTGAGCTGCCCGAGGGCAAGCAGCCGCTGTTGCAGGTTTGCACGGCACTGTTGCAGGCCGAAGTCAATATCATCCAGGCTTATCCGCTGCTGGTTCGTCCGCGGGGCAGGGCGGCCGTCGCCCTGATGGTGGATAATATCGAAATGGGCCTGGAAACGCTCGACAACAAACGGTTCACGATGATCACCGAGGCCGATCTGGCCAACGATGAGTGAGCCGGCACAAAGTCGGTCGCCGTGGCTCGCCTGCCAGGCAGGTCACTTCGCCAGGGCCGCACGTAGCTTGACTTGAAATTCGCCTGTGCGAAACTGAACATCGCATCGCAACCCATCGAGTTTGCCTGGTTTTCCGGCCCTTCGCGTTTCGAGTCCTTTCATGCCGATTTCCGTTCTTTGTCCTAGTTGCAAGGCTCGCTTTTCGGTTAGCGAGAAGTTTGCCGGCAAGAAGGGTCCCTGTCCCAAGTGCAAGACCGTGATCACCGTGCCGGACGCTCCGGTCGAAGATATCAAGGTGCATGAGCCCGAGCAGTTTGCTTCGGGAGGCAAAGACAGCAAGGGACGTCCGGTCAACAAGCCGATCGCGCGGACCGAGACCAAGTTGACGCCGGTGGCCATCGCGGGCATCGTCGGATCCGCGGTCTTGACGCTAGTCGTGGCGCTTTTGGTGCGGTTCAGCGGCATCGAGAACAAGGTTCCGGTGGTCATCGTCGGCCTGGCGATCATCTCCGGCCCGCTGGCGTTCGCCGGTTATACCTTCCTGCGCGACGATGAGTTGGAACCGTACCGCGGCCGGGCATTGATCATTCGAGCCGGACTGTGCGGGCTGGCCTACGCGGCCTTGTGGGGCGCTTATATGCCGCTGCCGATGTACGGCGTGGTGACCGGCGAGGCCTGGCAGTGGTTGTTTGTCGCGCCGGTATTCATCGGCGTAGGCGCAGGCGTGGCCTTTGCCTGTCTCGACCTGGATTTCGGCAGCGCCGCCATGCACTACTGCTTTTACGTGGCCGTGACCCTGCTGCTCCGCGCCGCGCTGGGAATGCCGCCACTGTGGGCCGTGGCCACGGCGCCTACATAGACGCCCGCGCCCAACGTTCTGTTCCGCCCTAAGGCGACCATGCCATGAGTACACTGCGCGATATCGAGGAAGTCGCCGCACTGGACGGCCGCCAGGGAATGTTGCGCATTCCTTCGGAACTCGACGTGCCGCTCACGCCCCGGGTGCGGGCCATCGTCGACAGCGGCGAATTTCGCCGGCTGGCCCGGATCAGTCAATTGGGACTGGTCTCGCTGGTATACCCGGCTGCCATTCATACCCGCTTCGAGCACTCGCTGGGCGTGTATCGTCTGGCGCTATTGTTTTTGCGGCAGCTTTCTTACGACGAGCGATTCGAGGCCGCGATTACGTCCTCCGACGCGGAGACATTTATCGCCGCCTCCCTGCTGCACGACCTGGGTCACTGGCCGTTTTGCCATCCGATCGAGGACATGCATTTGCCCAGCGTGCCCCAGCACGAGCTGTTCGCTAACAGCTTTTTGCTGGAAGGCGAGATCGCCGACGCGCTGCGCGACGACTGGGGAATCTCGCCGCGAGACCTGGTGGCGTTACTCTCGGGCAAGCCGCGCGATCACCGTTCGCGCCTGCTGGCCAGCATGCTCTCGGGGCCGATCGACATCGACAAGATGGACTACCTGGCCCGCGACAGCCTGCACGCGGGGGTTCCCTATGGCCGCAACTTTGATCAGGGCCGGCTGATCGGCAGTCTGTGCGTGAATCAGCAGGGAGACGGGCTGGCAATCACCGACAAGGGCAAGACGGCTGCCGAGATGATGGTCTTCGCCCGTTACGTCATGTTCAGCGAGGTGTATTGGCATCACGGCGTGCGGGCGGCGACGGCCATGTTGCAGCGGGCGTTTTTCTTGGTACATGGAATGCTCGACCTCGACGCCCTGTTTCGCATGTCCGAGGGGCCGATGATCGCGGCTCTGGCGGCCGCCACTCCGGCCGGACCGGCAAGTGACTTACTGGACGGGCTGTTTGGCTCGCACCGCCGGCTTTACAAACGCCTTGCCCAGTACAGTCTGTTCGAGCAGTCCGACATCTATACCCGGCTGGCCCGGCGCGGGTATCCCTGGCTGGCGGCTTGCGCGCAGCAGCTTGCGACATTGGTCAGCACGGAGTTGGGACGCATCGTGGCACCGCACGAAATCCTGCTCGATGCCCCGCCCATCCAGCGCGAAGTCGATTTCAACATCGACGTTTACTTTCCCAAGTCGCGCGAGTATCGGCCGTTGGGCGACATCTCGCCGGTCGTGCGGGCCCTGGGCATGCAGTTCGACGATTACGTCAAGCGCGTGCGCATCTTTGTCCATCCGCGAGTGGTCGACGATCTGCGAAAGCTGCCGAACCTGGCGGAACTGGTTAGCGCAGCGATCGATCGGATGGAGTGAGAGGCGGGAGGCTGGCGGCAGGAAACGACCGACCACTAACCACTTCCCTCAATTGCCTTGACGTCGTGTTCGGCGCCGAGTCCGGCCGCGGCGCCGTTCTCGCCCCCCGCGACTGCCGCGGGAACATGCCCGCCGCGCATTGCCAGAAATTCTTCCTGAGAGCGGTGGGCCGCCTCGCCGGGTTCGGGTCGGATCCGGGTGTAGCTGCCGTCGCTCTCCAGCCGACGGGCCCGGGTGTTGTCGCGCAAGTAGGTGGGAATGACTTCCTTCAGGATTCTTCGTTTGAGACTCGGATCCTCGACGGGGAACATAACCTCGACACGGCGATGGAAGTTGCGCGGCATCCAATCGGCGCTCGAAAGGAAGATCTGGGCTTCATCGTCGGGACTGAACACGTACAGCCGACTATGCTCCAGAAACCGATCGACGATGCTCGTGACACGGATATTCTCGGAGATGCCCGGCAGTCCCGGCCGCAGCCCGCAAATGCCGCGCACGATCAGGTCGATCGGCACTCCGGCCTGGCTGGCGCGATACAGCGCTTCGATGACGCGGTAATCGACCAGCGCGTTGAGCTTGGCGAAGATTCGCGATGGCCGGCCCGCTTTGGCCCGCTCGGTTTGCTCTTCGATCAGGTCCAGCGTGCGGCGGTGCATGTGCTCTGGCGCGGCGACCAGTTTTCGCCATACGTGCCCCTGCGAGTAGCCAGTCAGCAGGTTGAACAGGGCCGAGGCGTCTTCGCCGATATCCTCGTCGGCCGTGAACAGACCGAAATCGGTGTAGAGCAGCGCGGTCGTCTGGTTGTAGTTGCCCGTGCCCAAATGCATGTAGCGGCGCAGCGCGTTGCCTTCCTGGCGTACGACCAGCGAAAGCTTGCAGTGTGTTTTCAGATCCAAGAAGCCGAACACGACGTGCACGCCGGAGCGTTCCATCTGTCGAGCCCAGCCGACGTTGCGGGCCTCGTCGAAGCGGGCCTTTAGCTCGACGAGCGCCGTAACGTGCTTGCCATTCTCGGCGGCCTGCATCAGGGCGCGGGTAATCGGCGAATCGCCGCTGATCCGATACAGCGTTTGCTTGATGGCCAACACCTTGGGATCCTTGGCCGCGCACGACACGAACTCGACCACCGGATCGAACGAGTCGAACGGGTGGTGGAGCAGGATGTCTCGCTGGGCGATGGCCGCGAACAGATCATCTCCACGGCGAGAGCGCAGTCCGCGCGGCGGTTGCGGCGAAAAGGGCGGATCGTGCAGATAATCGCGGTTCGGAATCTCGTACAGCTCCATCAGCCCCGTGAGATCGAGCGGGCCGGGAATGCGATAGACCTCGCTGTAGGGGTCGCTGGTTTCCTTGACGTCGCGGAGCGATTCCTCCTCGATGATCTTGCGAACCAGTTCCTCGTTGGCCCCGATAGCGACTTCCAGCCGCACGGCGTCGCCGCGCTGGCGCGCTTTGAGTCGCTCTTCGATCAGTCGCAGCATGTCGTCGGATTCTTGTTCCAACAGCTCGATATCGCTGTCTCGCGTGATGCGGAAGGTCGTCCAGTGCAGGACATCGAACCCGCCGAACAACTCCGGCAACCGCGCGGCCACAGCCTGCTCGAGCAAGATGAATCGCGCTTCTTCCGGCGGGCCAACCGGCACGAACCTCGGCAAGATCTGGGGCAACTGCACGACCGCGAACAATTCCTTCGGACCCAGTCCGTGGTGCCGACGCAACATGGCGCCCAGGTACAACTGCCGGTTATGAAAGTGTGGGCTGGGATGGCTGGGGTCGATTGCCATCGGGGTCAAGATCGGGAAGGCCCGCTCGCGGAAGAACCGATCCAGTCGCTCGCGCTCGGCGCTGTTCAGTTCCTCGTGGGCCAGTAGTTGAATTCCTTCGCGGTTCAACTGCGGCGACACGGATTCGTTCCAACAGAGATACGCCGCCGCGACCAGGTCCTGGGTTTTCTTGGCGACTCGCTGCAACTGCGTGATCGCCCGCAGTCCGTCGGGCGTGTAGTCCTGCGGCGCGCCGTCGCCGAAAGCCTGTTCGCGCAATCCGGCGACGCGGACCATGAAGAACTCGTCGAGGTTCGAGCTGAAGATGGACAAAAACTTGACCCGCTCCAGGAGCGGATTGGTTTCGTCCTCGGCCTCTTCCAGCACGCGCGCGTTGAACTCCAGCCAGCTCAGCTCGCGGTTGATGAAATGCTCGGCTTGAAAGGCGTGTTCAATCACGAATAGTCTCGCGGTGCTTCGGTACGACCGATTAGTGAATTCTACCCCATCGCACGGTATGTCTGGCAGGGCCGCTTTCCCGGGTCTCGCATTCGCCGTTTGAGAGCGGGCGGCCTCGAAATATCGGGCACAAGCGGCATAAACCGCCGGTCGATTCTGGTCCTGGCTGGCTCCGGGGCAAACGATTGTCGGTCGGACTGTGGCGGCCCGGTTGACTAGGCGCTTTTTCCGGCGTTACAAAGAACGACGGGCAAACCACTTCCGTTCCTGTGCCGGCTGCTTTTTCCTCCTGGTTTTTCTTGGATCGAGGCACCTCATGAGTCGGCAAATCGCGCGCCGTCAAAACGCGTTTACCCTGGTCGAGTTGTTGGTCGTGATCGCGATCATCGGCGGGTTGATCGCGCTATTGCTACCGGCATTGAATGCGGCCCGCGAAGCGGCGCGGCGCAGTCAATGCACCAGCAATCTTCACCAGATCGCGCTGGCCATGCAGCAGCACGAAGAAGTGTTTGGTTGTCTACCGCCGGGATTGCCCAATTGTGTCGATCCCGCCAACTTCGGCATCGCCGGCGGAGTTAGTGAAGGAGCGTGGTGCCAGGGTCCGGCTTGGACGATCTCGATCATGCCCTATATGGAAGAGCGGTCGACCTTCGACCTGATCAAGACCTGCATGGCGACCGCCTACAATGTGTGCGAAAACTGTACCAGCGGAACGGCGCCAGATCCGCTCAAGGGGCTTGCGCCGCCGCCGATGTACCATTGTCCCAGTGCCGAGCGGTTGGAGACGACTGCAAACCTGGGCGCGATGGGATTGACGCTGGGATTGACGAACGTCGCCAAAGCCAACTATGTCGGCAATTTCGGCAGCGAGAACTACTTCTCCTATCGCAAGCCGTCGGAGGCCGGAGTGTTCGACATCGTCGACGTTCGCTCGGCGCGCGGCGCCCCGATCGAGCAAATGATGAACGATCCGTCGATGAAGGGCGCCTGGAAGATGGGATCGAAGCTTGGTGTCAAGTTCGCTTCAATCTCCGACGGCATGTCCCAGACGATTTTGGCCAGCGAGATTCTGGGGTATCCATCCAAGAACGACGTCCGCGGCGCCTGGAGCCTGGGCGGAATGGGTGGCATGTCGTTTACGACACAACTGCCCCCGAACCCGATGTCGGGCGACGATTTGCTGCCCTCCTGCGAACCGTTTTCCATGCCGCCGCCAGATTATCAATTCAATTGCACCATCGACCCCACGCCCTTG
The DNA here is from genome assembly GCA_031400775.1 of Planctomycetia bacterium. GTDB lineage: Bacteria > Planctomycetota > Planctomycetia > Pirellulales > PALSA-1355 > PALSA-1355. The sequence goes on from JANNQN010000131.1 coordinate 14,863, forward strand.
ATGGGCACATCGGCCGCCGCCGCCCGCAGCGCTCACCCGGGCGGAGTCATCGCCACGATGGTCGACGGATCGACGCATTTCGTCGAGGAAATGATCGACCCCATGGTTTGGAAGAACCTGGGCACTCGCAAAGGCGGCATTCCGGCCGAACTGCCGCTGGAATAGCGGTATACTGGTTCCTTCCGATCTTTGCCGTTCCCTCCAGCTGGTTTCCGCACATGTCCGCCGAGATCGACTGGCGCTCGCTGTATCCGTTTGCTTCGCGCGAGATCAATCTCGGCGGACATCGGTATCATTACGTCGACGAGGGGCAGGGCGAGACGCTCTTGCTGGTCCACGGCAATCCCACCTGGTCGTTCTATTGGCGCGAACTGATTCGCACGCTGTCGCCCAGGTATCGCGTGATCGCGGTGGATCATATGGGCTGCGGGCTGAGCGACAAGCCGCGGCACTATTCGTATCGTTTGAGCCAGCACATCGATAACCTCAAGGCATTGATCGAGAGGCTCGATCTACGCCGCGTCACGCTGTTGGCGCACGATTGGGGTGGGCCGATCGGGCTGGGCGCGGCGCTGGCATGCCAGCAGCGATTCGCCCGTTATGTGCTGTTCAATACCGCGGCCTTTCGCAGTACGCGGATACCGTGGCGAATCCGAATATGTCGCACACCGGTCGTAGGTCGACTGGCGGTGCAGGGGCTCAATGCGTTCGCCCGCGCGGCGCTGGGGATGGCCGTTTGTCATCACGAGCGGATGACGCCGGCGGTGCGGGCCGGATTGCTCGCGCCGTACGACACTTGGACTAACCGGCAGGCGATCTTTCGCTTCGTCGAGGATATACCGCTTTCCGCCAACCATCCCAGTTATGCGACGCTGAAGGGCATTGAGGAACGGCTATGCCAGTTGGCGGTGCAACCCTGGATGCTGGTCTGGGGCATGCGAGATTGGTGCTTCACGCCGCATTTTTTGGAGCGGTTTTTGACGTTTGTGCCGCAGGCTGAAGTCCACCGTCTGGCCGATGCCGGGCATTATGTGATCGAGGACGCCCACGAGAGGATCGTGCCACTGGTGAATCAGTTTATCGAGCGGCACCCGCTTGCGCTCGACCCCAATCAGGCACTGCCGAGCCGATGAACAACTCGTGGCCCCTGGATCTCGACGCGTTGCCGCTGGCCGTGGGGCAATGCGCGGCGTTGGCCACGATCATGGAAGCCACGGCTCCCAAGCCGGGCAACGTGTATCGCGGCGCCGACTTCGAGGATCTGAGCTATCCCGATTTCGTCGTGTCGGCCACGCTGCTGGCGCCCATTTACGACCTGGCTCCCGACGTTCCGCTGGGCCAAACGATTCTGGCTGCAGTCAAGACAACCCGCCGCGCGGTGGCGACCAACGCCAACTTGGGCACGATCTTGCTGATTGCCCCTTTGGCCAAAGTGCCGCGCGGCGTTCCGCTTGCCGCTGGAATTTCCGCGGTCCTCGCACAACTCGACGCCAACGATGCGCGCGACGTGTACGAGGCGATCCGCCACGCCAAGGCGGGTGGGTTAGGACGCGTCGAAGAGGCCGACGTCGCCGCTGAGCCCCCGGCTAGCTTGCTGGACGCCATGCGACTGGCGGCCGACCGCGACATGGTGGCTCGACAATATGCCGAGAACTTCGCCACCGTGTTGGACGTCGTCGTGCCCAGTCTGGCGCGCGAGCTGGAGGCTGGCGTTTGCCTGTTGGATGCGATCGTGCGGGTCCACGTCGAGCTAATGAGTCAATATCCAGATAGTTTGATTGCCCGTCGCTGCGGCATGGAGGTCGCGCGGCAGTCGGCCGCACGGGCCGGCAAGGTGCTGGAGGCGGGCCGCCCCGGCAGCGAGGTCTACGAACGAGGGCTGGCCGATCTCGACTTTTGGCTGCGTGCCCGGGGGCACGAGCGAAATCCCGGCACCACGGCCGATCTCGTGGCGGCCGGTTTGTTCGCGGCCCTGCGCGACGGCATTATCAAACCGCCGTTTCGGCTCGCTAAACCCTGGAATTAGCGGCCATTTCCGGGTCGCTGTTACCAGAAGTGTTACCGGCGATGGCTTTCGTGTGTGCTTCCGAAAGCATGTCGGTTGTCGTCGCGGCATTTGCAACCCAAGGCGATCCTGAGCGTCGACTCGATACACAACACTCAGGGAGGGCGGGCGAGAATCGGATGAGTTTCTGACGCGGGCCGCGAACGTCATCTAATGGTCGTTTGTTGGGTTGTCTCACGTATTGATGAGTTACTGAGACCGTGCTGAGTCGGAATACGCAACTTTTCCGATCACCGATCAATCTTCATGGAGTTGTTTTGCCGGCTTCTATCAATCAGCTTAAAGAACGGGTAAAGTTCGACTGATGCAGGCATGTTGGCAACCTGAAGGGTGATTGTTTGGACGCCCGTCGCAACGCGGCGCTTTTCCTGATAAACGGGCAGCCGACTCTTGCCGCCATTGTCCGACTGGGAAAAGAGGACAATATCGACATCAACATCGAGCGGTACTTCCGTCTCTTTCCCTTGCCCATCTGCTTCGAATTTTTGGGCTGTCAAAATGATCGACACGTCAAACACATCGCCGGACGGCTGGACATCTACCTGGTCGATCTGAAAATCGTAGAGGATGATTTTCTCGAAGAGATCGGTGATCAGTTCCTGATGCTGTTCTCCCGCGACCGCTTTGAGTTCATTGACGACGTCGCGAGAGGTCGGGAAGGGGGCTGCTTTGAAAGCGAACTTCTTCAGGTAGTTTCGAAGCGCCCGGTTGACCCGATCCTCTCCGATCGCGTCCTGTAAGGCGTAGAAGGCCAACGGCCCCTTGCCGTAACTAATGTATTCCTGGTCATCGGTCTCAATCAACGGGCGCTCCGCGTCGGTTTCCGCCCTGCGCGCTTTCAAGTAGGAATCTTGGAAGGACCGAGCGACTTGCCCGGCGAACCCGCTGCCGAAGGATTCCTTGAAGATCATCAGCGTGGAATACTGGGCGAGGCTCTCATTGAGCATCTGCCGGCCGCGCATCCTCGCGCCATAGGCCATGCCTCCCCACCACTGGTGAGACAGCTCGTGAATCGTTGCGAAATCCAAGCCGTGGGAACGTGAATTGTCGGTAATAAAGCCGAGCACTTCGGGATAGTCGGCGGTTCCAAAGGGCGGGTGCGCGGCCGCGTGGTAGACCGGATGTTCGATGATCTTGAAGGAAGGGTACGGGTATGGAGCAAATTCTCGGGTCAGGTAGTCCAGCGACACCTTAACCGTTTTCAGCAATGCATCGATGTTCGTGCCATGTTTTTTGTCATGATAGATCTCCAGGGCCACGTCGTTCCAGGTATCTCGCGCAACCTCGTAGCGAGCGGAAGCAAAGGAAACGGCGGGCCAGATCGGCCGCTCGGCCTCGTACTCGAAGTAGCGGCGGTCGCCTTCGCGCCATTCGCGCCGCAATTCACCTTGCGTGATAGCGATCTGGTCGGCCGAGGTGCTGACGACCGCCCGAAACTCCGAGCGGCTGTCCACTCCAAACTGGAGCACGCCAAGATACGCGGGATCTTCCAGCTTCGGCAGTCCTTTGGCCGGATCAAGCCCCAGTCGTCGCCGCCAGGCATCATTGGTAAGGAACCGTTCCGCGTCAAACCCAGGCATGGGGATGATTGCCGCGCCCTCCAAGTACGTGCCGTTGGCCACGATTTCGTAGTCGTGGTGCTTGTTGACGAATCCGCGATTCTCCCTTGTCATGTACCACGCCAAGGGCACCGTCTTTCCTGGAGCCAAAGGAGAGTGCATTTCGAAACGATAAAGGCCCTGCTCTCGATCCGACGTTGCCAACGTGGCGGAACCGACGGCGAGGCGATGCACTTCCATGCGCGGCTCAACCGACACGACAAACGCATCGATGGCAGAGTCTTTGTTGTTGCGAAGAACCGCGGAGCCGCGCGACTCCAGTCGCCGATCTTCGGGGTAAAGGTCCACCTGCAAATCTATCTGCTCGAAAGAAGGCGCGGGAGTTCCTTCGTAGTGGCCGTAGTCTTTCTCGTACCTGGCCAATTGCTCTTGCCGCTGTGCCGTTGTCTGATATCGATTCAGGACGTCCGTGTTGTAGAAGATCCAGCTTCCAGCAATCACGAATGTGGCTGCGGCGAATCCCGAAGCATACACAACGCCCTTGGTGGTTCTGGCTCGTGCTTCCTGAAGTCTATCTTTAAGCGATGCGTGTATCCCGCGCGGGTACAGCAGGTGACCAAGAATCAGGAGAAGAAGGCAGAACGGGCTCCAATAGGCAATCAGTGCGAGGATCTGTGGCCCAGCGGGGCCGTAGCCGTTCATGTCTGAATGGATCGCGTAGGGAATCTTGAAGATCACCAGGATGTGTTCCACACCAAACTCCTCCAGGCTCATCAAGACAATGAACATGGCGAACACCGACAGCGTCCCCAGCCACTTGTTCGGCGCGAGCGTTTGAATCACCACCGCCAGCACGCAGAGCATCGCGTAGTAAAAACCGTTGTGAACAAACAGGCTCGTCAAATAGAGCGGGATCTCGAAGTTGGTGTATCCGCTCAACAATTGGCAGATGATCGCCGTCACCATGGCGGTTACCAGCAGCGCGCCGACAACAAGACATAGCGCCACGGTCTTTGCGATCACCATGACCCAGTCAGCGTAGGGTGACGCAGCGACGATTTCCGCCACACGGAAGTCCGTCTCGCGATGCACGATCGTCCCCGAATAGTAGATCGCCATAACCATGACCAATGTCAGAAGCCCGAAACGAAAGTGTCCGAGCATCAGGGTCGTTAGGGGATAGTAGGGAAGGCTGGAAAGCGGGTCGACGTGACTACGAAAATCCAGGACGGTCGTAACCGCGCCAAGAAGCAACACCACGTAGGTGAAAGGGTTCTTCAAGGCGCCAGCAACCTCCCTCTTGAGCTGAGACTCAAGTTGCGACAGGCCGTCGCGAAGGAGAAAATGGCTCTCCACATCGACCGGTTGCGGCACCGGCGCTGCCGGGGCGTGCGCCGCTGTCTTGCGACGCACTGGCCACCCGCGCCGCTCGACATCGGCCGCCAGCGCACAGCGAAACCGCGCGAATGCGTAGACCAGGCACGATAAAGCGGTCGCCATCCACAGCAGTCGGTTCGCCAACAGTTGTCCTCCCGGCAGTTGTGCATTGAGCTCTGGCACGGTCCAGTATCGTGTTGCCTCACGAATCGTGAGCGCGGCAAAAGGATCGGCAATCGCGGTCGAGCCGAGGTCATCCAGTCCTGTGTAAAGAGCCAGCACAAGATCCGCCGCCATAATCGCCATGGCCACCGCGGCGGTCATCGCGACCGACCGCGTGAGCGCCGCCACCGCGAAAAACAGGGCGCACATAATGAATAGATTCGGCAGGACGATGACGAGCAAACTAAAGCCATACGGTGCCCAGGTGTAGTCGCCGATCCGATCCTGCTCCAGCCACGGCATGTAAGTGCCAATCCACGTTCCCAATAGGCCGGCGAGTCCGACCAGCAGCGCCGCGATGAACGCCCCGCCGTATCGTCCGAGCAGAAAAGGTAGCTTGCCCACCGGCGTGACAAAGAACAATGAAGCCAGCGATTTCTCGTAGTCGCGCGTGATGGCGGTAACGACGAACACGACGACCGGCAGCATCGCCAAATAATTCAGCGTGGAGATTACCTGTATGATGTTCGCCGCGCCATTGACATCGATTCTTTGATTCTCATCAAGGTGGATCCCGATCGACGTAACGGCGAGGAAATGGAGGAGAAAGAAGATCAACAGCGCAGCCCACAAGAACGGGGTCCCGCACTGATAACGCACCTCGAATCCCAGGACTTCCAGAAACGAACGCATGGAGCTATTCCAGGTTGTCCTTCAGGCCGTGTTCGATCAGGACGCTAAAGTAGACGTCTTCGAGTTCCGGTACAGCAGCCGTTGCTCCATCCGGTTTCTCGTCCGCAAAGATGCGAACCTCGGTACTGCCCGACCTGAATCTGGTTGAGAGCACGGTATGGTTTGCCCGAATTCTTTCCACGTCTTGCTTCGACACGACCTTTGTCCATAGCTTGCCGTTCATTTCCACGATCAGTTTCTTAGGCTCTCCGCCTTTCAGGATTTTGCCCTGCCCCATGATGGCGATCGTCGAACATAGATCGGCCACGTCGTCCACGATGTGCGTGGACAGAATGACGACGCGATCTTCTCCAACTTCCGCCAAGAGATTCTGGAAGCGGCGTCTTTCCGCAGGATCCAAGCCCGCTGTCGGTTCATCCACGATGATCAGCTTTGGATTGCCAAGGAGCGCTTGAGCGATACCAAATCGCTGCTTCATGCCGCCGGAGAACTTATCCACGCTGCGCTTACGAATATTCCACAAGTTGGTGTGAACCAACAGACTCTCGACGACTTGCTTTCGTTGCGTGCCGTGGATTCCTTTCAACGCGGCAAAATGCAAGAGCATGGCTTCCGCCGACGTCCGCGGGTAGGAGCCGAATTCCTGGGGCAGGTAACCCAGTATTCTTCGTAGCGCCGTCTTGTCCTTGCGCACGTCGATGTCGTCGAATTGAATTGCCCCTTCGTCTGGCTCTTGCAGGGTCGCAATCGTCCTCATCAGAGTTGACTTACCCGCGCCATTGGGCCCGAGCAAACCAAACATCCCGTTGGGAATCTCAAGGTTGACGTCTTGCAACGCGGCGACGTTGCCGGGGTATGTCTTGCTGACTCGCGAAAGACTTAGCATGGCACGGGACCTTCCCACGACGATTGGCGAATGGGCGGCATGAGGGCATTCGGCCGCTAGTTGCCTGGCCCATGAGCTGCTTGCCCCATTTTGCCCCGTAGATCTATACCGCTTCACCGAGGTAGGAGTTTCAAGCGAGTGGAGCTCCCGGTCAGCGTGAGCTTCCCAGAGCCGTAGGTGCCTGTGATGAAAAGCAGTTGCTGCGCTTAAGTGAACTCCCACTCACAAACCCTTCGTTTGACAGGATTTGTCGCCGTAAGGTCTGCCGTGCATATTTTTCGTGCCAACGATTCTCAAGAACTCAGTACGCCGTGAAAAGTCGGCGATCTCCAGTGGGTGCAAATCCCATCCGGCCAATCGGTCGCTCGGCCGGAAGCAATCAGAGCGACGAAGGAGGCAACGAATTCGTTGAAGTACTCAGGTAAAGGTCACCTTGGGTGATCGAGCGACCAGGCAGGCCGAAACGCGAGTGAACGCCGAGCAGGCCTCGAAAAGAGATGTGGCG
>JANNQN010000132.1:0-4747 GCA_031400775.1 Planctomycetia bacterium
CGGAAGCATCGACCCCCAAAGAAGAATCGACTCCCAATAGCGACGCCAAAGCGAATGTTCCCAGCCCGCAGGCCAAGGAGCTCGAGGTCCTGGTGCAGCTTTACCAGGCCCAGTTGGCCCGCTACCAGCAAAACCCCGCCGCGGCGACTAAACTAACCAGTGTGGGCGAATCGCCGCGGCCGGCCGGCATCGACGTGGGCGAATGGGCCGCCTGGACGGCCATCGGCAATGTGCTACTTAACCTCGACGAAACGATTACCAAGGGCTAAGGCCATGCAACTCGACGAACGGCTCAGCCGCGAGATCACCCGCCGCACCCTGCTGGGCCAATCGGCCCGCGGGCTGGGAACGTTTGCCCTTGCATCGCTGTTGGGGGGAGGAGATGCGATTGCCCAGTCGCCAATGCCAGGCCTGACCACGCACGGCGCGCTGCCCAAGCTGCACTTCGCCCCCAAGGCCAAGCGCGTGATCTACCTGTTCATGTCGGGCGCCCCCTCGCACATCGATCTGTTCGACAACAAGCCCAAGCTCAAGGAACTGACCGGCGAGGAGCTGCCCAAGAGCGTGCGCGGCGAGCAGCGAATCACGGGCATGACCAGCGGCCAGTCCAAGCTGCTGATGGTCGGCCCTGCCTATGACTTCAAGCGCTACGGCCAGTGCGGCGCCGAGATCACCGAGATGATGCCGCATATCGGCAGCATCGCCGACGACATCTGTATCATCCGCTCGATGCACACCGACCCGATCAACCACGATCCGGCCGTGACCTACCTGCTCACCGGCAACCAGCAGCCCGGCCGGCCCACGATCGGCGCCTGGATGGCTTATGGCCTGGGGAGCGTGAACAAGAACCTGCCCGAGTACGTCGTGCTGCTCTCGGGCGGCGGCGGTCAGCCGCTGTTGGCCCGTTATTGGGGCAACGGCTTTCTGCCCAGCCAGTATCAGGGCGTGCAGTTCCGCTCGACCGGCGACCCGGTACTATACGTGTCGAATCCCGAGGGCATCGACCCGGCCACCCGCCGCGAACTGTTGGACGGCGTGCAAAAGCTCAATCGCTTGCAGCTCGAAGCCATCGGCGATCCCGAAATTGCGACCCGCATCGACGCCTACGAAATGGCGTTTCGCATGCAGACCAGCGTGCCGGAGCTGATGGACATTTCCAAGGAGCCGAAGGCCGTGCTGGACATGTACGGCGCCGAGCCGGGCAAGGCGAGTTTCGCCAACAACTGCCTGCTAGCCCGGCGGCTGGCCGAGCGCGACGTCCGCTACGTGCAGCTTTATCACCGCGACTGGGACCACCACGGCAATCTGCCCAGCGAGCTCAAGCGGCAGTGCGGCATCTGCGATCAGGGCTCGGCGGCGCTCGTGAAAGACCTCAAGCAGCGCGGCCTCTTGGACGAAACGCTCGTGATCTGGGGCGGCGAGTTCGGCCGCACGGCCTATAGCCAGGGCGCGATCAGCAAGGACAGCTTCGGCCGCGACCACCATCCGCGCTGCTACAGCATCTGGATGGCCGGCGGCGGCATCAAGCCCGGCATCACGCTGGGGAAGACCGACGACTTTGGCTACAACCTGGTCGAAGACGGAGTTCACGCGCACGACTTCCAGGCCACGGTCTTGCACCTGCTGGGCGTGGATCACACCAGGTTGACCTATCGCTTCCAAGGCCGCGATTTCCGTCTCACCGACATCGCCGGCAAAGTGGTCGAGAAGATTTTGGCGTGATGGGCGCGATGTCGAATTCGGCGTCATGCAGTCCTATTGCGGAGGTCGTTATCATCCCGAGGCATGACCTACCGGGCTGGGAATTCGCGGCGCGATTCAGCACAGCCCCGGCACGGAGTAGCCGCCGGTCGTTTTTCCAATCCCAACGGGATTGACTCTTTCAGCCCAGGGTTGCGAGTCTTCGAGCTACCCTGGGATACTAGGATACGCACCAGGCCAACCCTGAAAGGGTTGCATCCGCGAAACGCAAAGCGCAACCTGCCACGATGCCGCAATCGCTTGGAAAAATACTCGTCCACACGGTGTTTTCCACCAAGGACCGTCGCCCATTTCTGCGCAACCATGCCCTACGTGACGAATTGCATGGCTACATCGGCGGCATTTTGACCAACCTCGATTGCCAGCCGATTCTTGTCGGCGGGGTGGAGGATCACGTTCACATCCTCTCCACGTTGTCACGCACGTGCCAAGCGGCCGAGATGGTGAAGGAAGTCAAGCGCGGTTCGTCGCTGTGGATCAAAACGAAAGACCCGGGTCTAAAGCACTTCGCATGGCAGAGCGGCTATGGCATCTTCTCGATCGGATTCTCCCAACTTGCGGCGGTGCGCAGTTACATTGCTCGGCAAGAGGAGCATCACCGCCAGGTTTCGTTTCAGGATGAGTTTCGCTTGCTGCTGTCGAAGTACAACATCGATTTCGACGAGCGCTACATATGGGACTGATGCAACCCTTTCAGGGTTGGCGCGCTTGGGGGCGTCCGCGGACCCAGGGTAGCCGCCGCGCGGCAACCCTGGGCTGAAAGATTCAATCCCGACGGGATTGAGGCCGGTGCCTTTTCGGAAACGTGGAACGTCGATTGGCGCTTCGTGTCATGCCTTGGCATGACTTGCCCGGCTGCGGAGGTCGCTGTCATGCCAAGGCATGACCTTCCGGACTAACGCTTGGCAACCCCGCTCGCCTATACTGACGCTATGAGCGAAGGCCCATCGTGTTGGGACCGAAGGTTCCCGACTTTCCGATCCCGCTGGTTCCGAACTGCCATCGGCAGTTCGCTCATTTTCTTCGGCACGGTCGCCTTGGGATGTACCTTAATGAGAGCTGGCGAACTTGGACCTCTATACGCGATGGGAGCGGTGTTTCCGTTCGCCTTTGGTTTTGCCGTTGGCCGCATTACTCCTCGCAATCCAAATGCGATGGCTACGGTAGGCGCGCTACTACCCTTCGTCTCATCATTCGTAATACTCGCGCTCGTGGGGATCGTTGCAGATTACTTGGACCCGCCGCTTTTCCGGGTCACAGTTTTCGACAGTATTTTCGGAAGCGTGATTATCCTTCCCGGCCTGTTTGTCGTTGGCCTAATACCTTCAATTATCGGGTTTGTGTTCGCCGAGTGGCTCAAGAAGAAGCCGCTCATTTCCGAAAATCCGCGGCCCGACTGACCCACTACCCAAGTCCAACAAACCTGGAACCGATCCACGAGACTTGATATGATTTGGGCAATTCACCGCGCATAATTTCCCGCTGCTGTTTTCGATCCGCACCCGCCGCAATCAAAATCGCATGCTGACCATCTTGGGCAAACCGCAGCCGGGCAAGTTCTGCGATCGCATGTCGCGGCGCGGGTTCTTGCAGTTGGGCAGCCTGGCCGTCGGCGGGCTCTCGATGAGCGATCTGCTGCGGGCCGAGGCCGTGCAAGGCAAGCGGTCGACGAAAAGCGTAATCATGATCTTCCTGCCCGGCGGGCCGCCGCACCAGGATATGTACGATCTCAAGCCCGACGCTCCGGCCGAGGTGCGCGGCGAATTCAAACCGATCAAGACCAACGTCCCCGGCATCGAGATCTGCGAGCTCATGCCGCGGCTGGCCGGCATGATGGACCGTCTGGTGCCGATCCGCAGCCTGGTGGGCGCGACCGGCGACCACTACTCGTTTCAGTGCATGACCGGCCGCAGCCACCGCCGTCAGCCGCAAGGGGGCTGGCCCGAGTTGGGCTCGGTGGTCGCCAAGGTGCAAGGCCCGGCCACGCCCGCGATGCCGCCCTATGTCGGCCTGTCGCCCAAGATGCAGCACTTCCCTTACAACTCGGGCAAGCCCGGGTTTCTGGGTCCGGCCTATGCCCCGTTTCAGCCCAACGGCGAAGGCAAGGACGACCTGGTGCTGCAAGGCGTCTCGCTCGAACGGCTGGGCGACCGCAAGGGACTGGTGCAGGCTTTCGACAGCTTCAACCGCCGGGCCGACTCAACCGGCATGATGCAAGGCATGGACGCGTTTCGCCAGCAGGCGTTTGGCGTGCTCACCTCCAGCCGCCTGGCCGAGGCGCTCGACGTCGAAAAAGAACCGAAGGCGCTGCGAGATCAGTACGGCTACGGCACCGAGCGGCACCAGGGGGACGGCGCCCCGCGGCTGATGCAGCAGTTTCTGATGGCCCGGCGGCTGGTCGAGGCCGGCGTGCGGATGGTGACCCTCAGCTTCAGCTTTTGGGATTACCACGGTTCGAATTTTTCGCTGGCGCGAGAGAACCTGCCGCAGTTGGATCAAGGCGTCAGCGCCCTGGTCGAGGATTTGCACCGGCGGGGAATGGATAAGGACGTGACTGTAATCGTGTGGGGCGAATTTGGCCGCACGCCCAAGATCAATGCCCAGGCCGGCCGCGACCACTGGCCCAATGTGTCATGCGCCCTGCTGGCCGGGGGCGGAATGCGCACCGGCCAGGTGATCGGCTCGACCGACCGCACGGCCTCGGAAGCGAAGGACCGCCCGGTGCATTTCGAAGAGGTCCACGCCACGCTCTACAACCGCCTGGGCATCGACCCCGGCAGCACGACCGTGGCCGATCTGGCCGGCCGCCCGCAATACGTCGCCGACGGCTTTTCGCCGCTGGCGGAGTTGATCTAGGGCGGGATTGGCGTGCCGGCGACGGCAATTTCCGCCGACCGAAAAACTTGCCTTTTCTGAGCGTTGCGCGGTAGGATTCGGTTGCGCGAGGCCTGGGTGCCAATTCGGCACTGACGGAACAGAAACA
>JANNQN010000133.1:0-14228 GCA_031400775.1 Planctomycetia bacterium
GACGCTGATGGTCCGCACGCTGGCCGAAGTGCACCGCGGGGCATTGCCCTTCGACCGCACGATCAAGGTGTCGCTCACCGAGCGGTTGACCAAAGAGCAGATCATGGCCCGCATGCCTCACAATCTGCGCACGCTCGAGCACCTGATCGGGCAGAACCGCCAGGATTTCAAGAAGCTGATCAAGAAGAGCACCGATCCGGCGGAAGCGGCCGCGGCCCGCAAGCGTTTTTGTCGTCGTCGGCGCAAGAACCTGACTCTGGTCGAAGAGCTCAGCTTGCGAACGCGTCGCGTGTTGCCGATGGTTCGGCAATTGACGGATATGTCGCGCCGCATGAATGCACTGCGCTCGCGACTGGACGACGAGCACAATCCGCCGAGCCCGGAGGTGCGGTCGCATTTGCGGCGCGAGCTGCACGACCTGATGTTGACCACGCTCGAAAGCCCGGCCAGCCTGCGCGAGCGCTGCGCCTTGATCGAGCGGCAATACTACGACTACGAGCAGGTCAAGCGGCAACTGTCGAGCGGCAATTTGCGGCTCGTCGTCTCGATCGCCAAGAAATACCGCAATCGCGGCTTGAGCTTTCTGGATCTTATTCAGGAAGGAAACACCGGTCTGATGCGGGCCGTCGACAAGTTCGAGTACCGCCGCGGCTACAAGTTTTCGACCTATGCCACCTGGTGGATTCGCCAGGCCATCACCCGGGCCATCGCCGATCAGGCTCGCACGATCCGCATTCCGGTGCACATGATCGACGTTTTGTCGCGGCTGCGCAACATTTCCAAGCAGCTTTTGCAAGACTTGGGTCGAGAGCCGACAACGGAAGAAACGGCCAAGGCCGCCGACATCAGCGTCGAAGAGACGCGCCGGGTGTTGAACATCGGACGCCATCCGGTTAGCCTGGACCGGCCGGTGGGCGAGAGCGAAGATTGTAGTTTCGGCGAATTTATCGAGGACGAGGGGACGTTGAGCCCCTTGACCACGGCCACGCATGCGATGCTCAAGGACAAAATCGAGGGCCTGCTCAAGACCCTCACGTACCGCGAGCGGGAGATCATCCGTTTGCGTTACGGCCTGGGAGACGGCTATACCTACACGCTCGAGGAGGTTGGCCGGATCTTCAAGGTTACCCGCGAGCGCGTGCGGCAGATCGAGGCCAAGGCCGTTCGCAAGCTGCAACACCCCGTGCGCAGCAAGCAATTGGAAGGCTTTTTGGGCGGAGTCGCCGGCTGATTTCCGGCACCGTGGAAACCACAAGCCGCTGGCCATCAGGCCGGCGGCTTTTTTTATTCTGTAAACTGTTACAATGCACTTGTCCGCTAGCGATCCAGCGGCGGTCATGGACGACGCGGCCCAGGATGAACGACTCGTTGAACGGCTCACGGATAGCGAAATCATCACACTGAGAAATTGTTCACATGACCGTCACTGCCGACGCTCTGCGCGAGCTACACCGAATCCACCGTCAATTGTCCGATTTGCGCGAACGCAAAGATCGCGGTCCCAAGCAGATTCGCGCCCGCGAAACCAACCTGGCTCGCCTGGCCGAAGAATTGTCCAAGCTTCAGGCCGACCACAAGGCGGCCCGGGTCCGCAGCGATCAGAAGCAACTGCTGCTCAAGACCGGCGAGGATAAGATCGAAAACCTGAAGGCCAAGTTGAACGCCGCGACGAGCAATCGCGAATACCAGGCCCTCAAGGATCAGATCGCCGCCGATCAGATGGCCGGCAGCGTGCTGGCCGACGAGATTCTGGAGGCGATGGAAAAGATCGACGAGCTGGCAGGGCACATCGCTGTCCAGCAGCAAAAGATCGTGGGCGCCAAAGACGAATTAGCCAAGGCCGAGCAGGGATTGCGCGACCAGGCGGGCATGCTCGATACCGACCTCAAGCGTCTCGATGCCGAACTGCGGCAGGCCGAGTCGGTCCTGCCGGCCGACTTCCGCGAACTATACCAGAGGGTGGTCAATTCCAAGCAGGAAGACGCGATGGCGGAGGTCCAAGGCGAGTTTTGCGGCGGTTGCTTTCAGCAGCTCACGCCCAACAACATGGCCGAGTTGAGCATGGCGATCGCGATCTTCTGTCGCAACTGCGGCCGGTTGATTTACTTGCCGGAGGATCGCACGCCCAGCCGCTAAGAGCTTATCCGAGAACTGTCCAGGAGAAGGGGACAGTCCCATTTTGCTCCCCGGGCATCCCAAAATTGGGACAGTCCCCGACAGTTCTCGGCTAAGCTCGAAGAACAACGAACGGGTCGGCGCCGCGCCGCCTTGTCCGATAGTCGATTTTGCTACCGCCATTCGGGGCAATTCGCCTCGGCGGACGAATTCATCTGTTTACAGGCCAGCCGGCATCGTTAAAAATAGGTTTTGCGGTCTCCGAGGTAGGAGGCCGCGTTTTTTGCGCCTGGCACGAGATTTCGCCATGTCCGACTTCATCCCCATGACCCGCATCGGTTATGAAAAGATCAAGGCCGAATTAGACCACATGGAAGGCGTCGAGTTGCCGGCCATTGCGGCCCGCATCGCCACGGCACGCGGCGAGGGCGACCTGAGCGAGAACGCCGAATACCACGGCGCCCGCGAATCGCAGGGCATGATGCAGGCCAAGATCAACCTGCTCCGCGATAAGCTGGCCCGAGCGGCGATCGTCGATACCTCCAAGCTCCCCAAGGACGAGGTCGTCTTCGGAGCGACCGTCGTGGTCAAGGATCTGGACTTCGGCGACGAGGAGATTTTCATCATGGTCGGAGCCGGTGAAGAAGACTACGACGCCGGCAAGATCCTGGTGACCAGCCCGCTGGCTCAGGGTCTGATGGGCAAGAAAAAAGGTGACAAGGTCGAGATCCCCGTGCCAAAGGGCACGATGAGCTTCGAGGTGCTCGAGATTCGTTTCGACGATTAGCTGCGGATAGAAAGGTGGCATCAGTGAGGTTCCCTTTTCCCACATGTCTCGTTTTTCCACACGGGGCGTCGAATGCTCCAACGGGACTTCAAGTGCCGGCCGACTTGTATAGCCTACAAGCTATTGACAGATGGATAGCCTACAGGCTATGATTGTCTAATGTGGCAGGTTGCGACAACCGATGATTTTGATGAGTGGTTCGCGGCACTGGGGCCGGACGCCCAAGCGGAAATCATCGCCAAGGTGGAGCTATTGAAGCTCCTTGGTCCGAAGCTCGGTCGGCCGCACGCCGACACGCTTAATGGCTCAAAGCATGCGAATATGAAGGAGCTTCGCGCGGATACCGCCAATCAGGTGATGCGGGTTGCCTTCGCGTTCGATCCGGAGCGGACTGGAATCCTGCTGGTGGCCGGCGACAAGTCGGGTGTCAGTCAAAAACGGTTCTACAAGCAATTGATCGACAAGGCCGACAGGCTGTTCGACGGACACCTGGCGAGGCTAAAGGCCACGAGAAAACGGAAGGAGAAGTGATATGGCTAAATCATTCGACGAACTGGTCAAACGCACGACCACCAAGAAAACTAGGGAGAAAGCTGCTCGCCGCGCTCAGGAGTTGCTTGGAGAATTGCTTTTGAGTGAAGTGCGGGAGCTAACGGGCAAAAGCCAACGGCAGGTTGCGGATGCCCTTGGGATGAAGCAGCCGAGCTTGTCGAAGCTGGAGAAGCAAAAGGACATGCAGATCTCGACGCTGCGGAAGATCGTCAAAGCATTGGGCGGCGAACTTGAAGTGTTCGCGAAGTTTCCAAAGGGAATAGTCAAGATTGACCAATTTGAGTCGCGACGTAGAAAACCACGTCCTAACGGGCCGGAGGAATTGCAGTTGGCGTAGAGGAGGAAAAAGGGACATCACTGATTATGTTGCAGTAAATGGAAATATCAGTGATGTCCCCATTCGCTCATCAGCCCGCTGGCTCAGGGTCTGATGGGCAAGAAGATAGGTGACAAAGTCGAGATCCCCGTGCCCAAGGGCACGATGAGCTTCGAGGTTCTCGAGATTCGCTTCGACTAAAAAGGGACAGATAAAAAGAGGACAGAACTATTTACGACAAGTGCCGTAAACAGTTGTGACCCCTTTTCTGGTCTGCTCAAGAATCATCCACCTCCCGAAGTCCTTGGCTGGGTTTCCCACCGTTGCTGCGCTGGATCGCATGGGGCATATTTCTCTAACCCGCAATGGAGGCACCTATCGGCGAACGGCCAATAACCCCACCAAGCCCGGAAGAACGGGCGGCGACAATGAGGACAGGGCCAACTTGTACGGCGATACTGCAAATAGAACCAAGCGATCATGCCCGCTAAGGCCACGACACCTGCTGGCAGATCTGAATTGAGCGCAAAACAGATTGGGGAAGCCAAGAGCCAGTCCAACGCCACTGCCGGCAAAACGCTGACTGTGGCGATCCACGCGCATCTCCGTTTTCGGCGGAAACCTGCCAGGCCACCAAATAAGGATGGCTTGGATTGAGAAAAGAATACAGGTATCCCATGACATGCCTTTAAAACGATTGCCAGCAAGCGGGTCTGTGTCGAGCGCCGCGCTCCCAATGGGGTCAGAAGGACTTACGACGCATGCCGTAGACATTTCTGATCCCTTTGACACTGCGATCTATTTCGGCATCGCCGACTGGACCGAACGGCATCCCATCGTCCTGCGCGAAAACCACGCCGGAGAGCGCCGCAAGAGCAACCAATAGAAGCGCGGATTTCATGGATGATGCTCCGAGCATTCGGCGCTCACTCGGCAGAGCATTTCCTCATGCCCATCAATAAAGCGGCGTTGCTGAGCACAACCGCCATTACGGCGGCCCCAGCGGCTATAAAACCGCGGTACTCAGTCACGGCCTGCGCTCCCGCAAACTGTCCTGCCTGTTGGGCCGCCGCGGTGCTTTTTTCATGGGAGCCGGCGAGTCCTCCGGCAATCCCGCCTACGACCATGCAGCCTACGAAGTACAGGACACCAAACAGGCACAACCCAAGCAGCAGCTTTTTCATCGTAATGTCCTTCTGCTTAGCGATCGATGTTGAGCGGCCGAGAAACAGCGTCGGTCTCGGTAGTGCAAGCCTAGCATTTTTGGGGAGCGGCGGACCGGCGGCAGTGAGATCAAAAAGGGGACAGGAATTCCGTCCCCTGGATGGGCCTCTTTTTCGGCATTTTCAGAGGCGAAACTGCTCCAAGGTACGCTCGTGCAAAATGGTATAATTTAGAGCTTGAAAAAGGGGTCAGAACAATTTACGACACGTGCCGTAATTAGTTCTGACCCGTTTTCTTGTGGATTGCGAAGATCGCGTGCCCCTAGTTGGCCCCTAGTTGGCTCCGCCCCCCCTGCCGTCTTTCCCCCCGGTCGAGTGCGAGATAGAATTCCCGCACCAAGCATGACTGACGCGCAAACGGTCCTTACCGCGCCCGACCGTCTCGAAGATCTGGTCGGACGTCTGGAAGCGCAGCGCGGCTTTGCCCAGGTAATTGCCAGCTTACAGGCCGGCCATGCTGCCACACTGGGCGGAGTCTGGGGATCGAGCTGCGCGCTGGTGGCGGCATCGCTCGTTCGCCATGCACCGGGCCCGCTGGTGGTGGTCTGGCCGCATCTCGACGATCTCGACGATTTCTGTGACGACCTTGCGCTGTTTTCCGGGGTCAAGCCCGAGCGGTTTCCGGCCTGGGAACGCGAGCAGCAAGGCGCGGTCTTGTACGACGAGACCTACGGCGAGCGCTTGCGGCTGCTGAAGTCGTTGTCGAGCTCCGCGCCGCCGAAACTGGTGGTCACCAGCGTGCAGTGCCTGTTGCAGGGCGTTCCCAGCCGCGAAAAGTTGGCTCGCCAGACGCGCCGATTGCGCCGCGGCGATTCGCTCGACATCCAGGAACTTCTCACCTGGCTGGCGAGCAACAACTTTCAAAACACCAGCGCCGTCGAATTGCCGGGCGAATTCTCGCCGCGGGGCGGTATCCTCGACATTTTCGCGCCGGATTGGTACGACCCTGTGCGAATCGAGTTTTTTGGCGACGAGATCGAATCGATTCGCCGCTTTGAAGTGGCGACGCAGCGCAGCCTGGCGGCGCTCGACGAAATCGACGTCACGATTCTGGCTCGGGGCGAGGACGATCGCGAACATTTTTCGGGCTACCTGCCCGACAACGCCTGGTTCTACCTGGTCGAGCCGACGGATCTCGAGGAAGAAGGTCGGCGCTATCTGGAACGGGTCGAGCGACCGCAGGATTTTCACGGCGTCGCCAGCACCATGCGACAGGTGACCCGCTTTGCCTCGATCACGGCGGCCAGCGTGCCGAGCGGATCGCTGGAAACGACCTGCCACCTGGGCATCGAATCGGTCGAACGATTCAGCGGCGACATCGCCAAGGTTCGCGACGAGCTCGACCTTTCGATGGGCGCCAACCGGGCCGGGGCACAAGACGTATTCATCGTCTGCCAGACCGACGCCGAATCGCAACGACTGCAAGAGATTTTCGCGTCGACGGCATTGGCTGCCGCCGGGCGGTTGCACTACCCGATTGGCCGGTTGAAGTCCGGCTTTCGCATGGTGTCGGACCGCGTGGCACTGGTCAGCGGCAGCGAGCTGTTTCATCGCGCAGATTTGAACCGTCCCTCGCGCCGCCGCCTGGGACGCATCATCGATAGTTTTCTCGAGCTGCGCGAAGGCGACTACGTCGTCCATCTCTCGCACGGCATCGGCCGCTATCGCGGTTTGCAACTGCTGGACAAAAACCTGCAGGCCGAGGAGCACCTGGTCATCGAGTTTCACGGCGACACGAAAATCTTCGTGCCGGCTTCGAAGATCGAGCTGGTGCAAAAATATGTCGGCGGCAGCAAGAAATCGCGCCCGGCGCTGGCCCACGTCGGCGGGAAGATGTGGAGCCGTCAAAAAGAGGCGGCCCGCGAGGCCGTCAACGACCTGGCCGCCGACATGCTCGAGTTGCAGGCCGCGCGGGCGTTGCGACCCGGCATCCGATTCCCTGACGACACGGCCTGGCAGCATGAGTTCGACGCCTCGTTTCCCTACCTGGAAACGGCCGATCAGCTTACCTCGATCGTCGCGATCAAGAACGACATGCAACAGCCCCGCCCAATGGACCGCTTGCTGTGCGGCGACGTCGGATTCGGCAAGACGGAACTGGCCATGCGCGCGGCCTTCAAAGCCGTGGACCACGGCCACCAGGTCGCCATTCTGGTGCCCACGACGATTCTGGCCGAGCAGCACCTGCGGACTTTTCGGGCGCGCATGGCCGAGTTTCCGTTGACGATCGTCTCGCTGTCGAGATTTTGCACGCCCAAGGAGACGCGCGACATTCTCGAAGGCCTGGCCACCGGATCGGTCGATATCGTGATCGGCACGCATCGGCTGGCGCAACACGATGTCACGTTTCAGAACTTGGGCCTGGTGGTCATCGACGAGGAGCAGCGTTTTGGCGTCGAGGTCAAGGAGCGATTGAAAGCCTTGCGGCAGACGGTCGACGTGCTGACCATGACAGCCACGCCGATTCCGCGCACGTTGCACCTGTCGCTGTTGGGGGTGCGAGACATTTCGAATCTCGAAACGCCGCCCAACGACCGGCTTTCGATCGAGACCCGCGTCACGCGTTTCGACGAGGAGCTGGTGCGCCACGCGGTGATGCGCGAGCTTAACCGGGGCGGCCAGATCTTTTTTGTTCACAATCGTGTGCAGGACATCGAGAAGGTCCGCCATCGGCTGGAGCAGATTGTGCCCGAGGCGCGGATCGCCATCGGCCATGGACAGATGTCGGAGGGAGAACTGGAAAAGGTGATGATCGATTTTGTCGATCACCGCTTCGACGTGCTGTTGGCCACGACGATTGTCGAGAGCGGGCTGGATATTCCCAACGCCAATACAATTTTCATCGACGAGGCCGATCGCTATGGGTTGGCCGACCTGCACCAATTGCGGGGCCGCGTGGGCCGGTACAAGCATCGGGCCTATTGCTATTTGCTGGTCGATCCTCACAAACACCTTTCCACGACCGCTGCCCGGCGGCTGCGGGCGATCGAAGAGTTCAGCCAAATGGGCGCGGGCTTCGCCATCGCGATGCGCGATCTGGAACTGCGCGGGGCAGGCAATATTTTGGGCACGCAGCAAAGCGGCCATATTGCCACGGTCGGCTACGAATTGTATTGCGAGCTATTGGAGCAAGCCGTTCGCACGCTCAAGCAATTGCCAGCCAAGGTCTCGGTCGAGGTCAGTATCGACTTGCCGTGCGAGGCCTACATTCCGCGTACGTACGTGCCCGACATGCGGCTGAAGATCGATCTCTACCGCAAGGTCGCGCGGCTGGGGAGCATCGCCGAATGGGAAGATCTGCGGGCCGAGCTGGTCGATCGATTCGGCGCCTGGCCGCCGGAGGTCGAACGCGTGCTGCTGATGGCGCGGCTGCGAATTTGGGCCCATCAGTGGCAGATCGAGTCGACCCACCTGGAAGACGGATTCATCGTTTTTGGTTACACCGGCAGCCGGCAAATCGCGCAACTAGTCAAAAAGAGCGGCGGCAAGCTGCGGGTTGTCGACGACAAGAGCGCCTATCTGCCCATCGCTAAAGATCTTAGGAATCCAGAGCAGATTTTGCAGGCCGTGCAATCGCTGTTGCAGCCGGTGTGATGGCTTCCTATAATCCCGCCCGCTGGCGCCGGGCTTTCGGTCCGTCGATGGCGTTTTCACATCGTCGTTGGGTTATCTCCCAGAACACTTTCAGGCGGCTGGCTCCGGTTCGCCGGTCGGGCCGGTCCAAGAGGCCTTTAGCGTGACGCGATCGCAATGGCGCTTTCTGATAGCGATCTCGTTGGCCGCGGCCATCGAAACG
Organism: Planctomycetia bacterium; assembly: GCA_031400775.1. Lineage (GTDB taxonomy): Bacteria > Planctomycetota > Planctomycetia > Pirellulales > PALSA-1355 > PALSA-1355. The sequence goes on from JANNQN010000133.1 coordinate 8,790, forward strand.
GCGCGCCTCGACTTCAACTCCTGGGCCATGCCGACGGGCACGGGCGCCGTGGCGCATGGGCAAGTGATTCCCGATCCCGGCTTTGGCGATCCTTATGCCACCGGAGGTTACGGAAACGTCCCGCCGCGCCAAACCACGACGCAAATTATCAGCCCGAACCTTCCCAATAATTTTGGCCCCGGCGCGCCGGCCACACCCGGCGCACCGACGCGGCCGCAATCGTGGCCGGGGGGCAATGCCGACGGAAGCATGCGCACAGCGGGCGGATATCCGCCGCCGGGCGCCGGCGCCCCGCCCCAGGGCTATCGCATGGCCACGGCCGGTCCGCCCCCGGGCGTCAGTCAGCCGCAAACGCCGCGAAAAGCGCCCGCCGATCCGCCCTACGATCCGGTCGAGATCGTGGCTCACGTCGGTTCCGAGGTGATCCAGGCCAGCGAAATCCTGCCGATGGTGAATCACCAAATTGCGATCATCACGAAGGAACACGCCGCCGAGTTGGCGCAGCTCTCGCCTCAGGAGCGCGACGATCAATTGAACCCGATTCGCCGCGAGTTGATGAAACGCGCGGTCGACGACATCGTGAAGGTCAAGCTGCTCTTATGCGAACTGCGTCGCAAGGTTCCGGCGGAAGGCCTGGCCAAGCACGAGAAAATGATGCGTGAATATTTCAACTCCAAAGAAATCAAGCGGTTGATGGACGAGAATAGGGCCACCAGCGTTCCTGACCTCGAGAGCAAGCTGCTGGCCCTGGGCAGCTCCCTGGAATCGCAACGGATGGTGTTTGTCGAGCGGCAACTGGCCGGAAGCTGGTTGAACGAGCCCACTAAGAAGGAAAAGCAGCCGGCCACGCACGAAGAGATGCTGACGTACTACAAGGTGCACGCGGCCGATTGGGATTCGCCGTCGCGAGTGCGGTGGGAGCAACTGACGGCGAAGTTCACGAACTTCAATTCCAAGCAAGAGGCGTATCAGAGCCTGGCGCGGTGGGGCAACGATGTCCTGCGCGGCGTGCCATTTGCCACCGTGGCAAAGACTCATTCGCAGGATGTTTCCGCCGAGGAAGGGGGCATGCACGATTGGGCCAGCAAGGATAGCCTGCGCTCGGTGAAGCTCGACCAGGCGCTATTTTCGCTACCCGTCGGCGCGCTAAGTCAGATCATCGAAGACGAAGACGGTCTGCACATCGTCCGCGTGGTCGAGCGCGAGATCGCCAAGCGAGCGCCGTTTACGGAAGTGCAAAGCGAAATCAAAAAATCCTTGAAGGACGGCAGCAGGGAAAATCGCCAGGCGGAATATCTCGCTAAGTTGCGCGAGCAGACCCCCGTGACGACCATCTTCGACGAGGATTTCGTGGCCCGCACGAGCCAGCCCGCGGCGACGATCGTGCGATAGGCGCTCCATCTTTGCGCCGCCGTGGCGGCTGTGGGCTGCATGCGGCCGCCCGTTCTCGGATTCCGGTTGCCTGGCCACCGTCGCGGCGAATCGCCCCTCGGTGCCCTTTGACACCCCAGATGCCCTTTGACAATTGTGTGCTGCGCTCGCAGCGGCTAAACTGGGGTTTTCGCAAGCCTGGGCGGGGTTTGGGAGAATTCTCCTTGTCGACGAAGACCGTTGTAGAAAGGAATGCCTCGATGAGCGAGGTAGCCAAGCTCCAGATCGGGGACCAGCAAGTCGATCTGCCCGTCGTCGTCGGCTCTGAGAACGAGCACGCCGTCGATATCTCGAAATTGCGCGGCCAAACCGGCTATGTCACCCTCGACGAGGGTTATGGCAATACTGGCTCGACCACCAGCGCGATCACGTACTTGGACGGCGATCAAGGAATCTTGCGTTATCGGGGCTACCCAGTCGAGGTGGTGGCCCATCGCTGCGACTTCATCGAGACCAGCTACCTGTTGATCTACGGCGAACTGCCCAACGCCGAGCAATTGGCCAAGTTTCGCACCTCGCTGCGCCGCCACACGATGCTGCACGAGGACATGCGCTCGTTCTATAACGGCTTCCCCCGCGACGCCCACCCGATGGCCATTTTGAGCTCCGTGGTGGGGGCCCTGTCCACGTTCTACCAGGACTCGCTCAACCCGCGCGATCCGCGGCAGGTCGAGGTGTCGGTCCATCGCCTGATTGCAAAGCTACCGACCATCGCGGCCTATGCCTATAAAAAATCGATCGGTCAGCCGCTGGTCTATCCCCAAAACGACTTGCAGTATTGCGAGAACTTCTTGCGGATGATGTTCGCGGTGCCCAGCGAGCCGTACGCGCTCGATCCCGATTTTGTCGAGGCCCTAAATCTGCTGTTGGTCGTGCATGCCGATCACGAGCAGAACTGCAGCACCTCGACCGTGCGAATGGTGGGCTCGAGCGACGCCAATCTGTTTGCATCGATCTCGGCGGGCATCTGCGCCCTGTGGGGTCCGCTGCACGGCGGCGCCAACCAGGCTTGCGTCGAAATGCTCGAAACGATTCGAGCCGACGGCGGCAACGTCGAAAAATATATCGACAAGGCCAAAGAGAAGAACAGCGGTTTTCGCCTGATGGGCTTCGGACACCGCGTGTACAAGAATTACGATCCGCGGGCCACGATCATCAAGCGCACCTGCGACAAGCTACTGGCCAAGCGGAACATCAACGACCCGATCTTCGAAATCGCGCAAAAGCTCGAACAGGTCGCGCTCAGCGATCCCTATTTCATCGAGCGCAAGCTATACCCCAACGTCGATTTCTATTCCGGCGTGATCTATCGCGCGATCGGCATTCCGGTGCAGATGTTCACGGTCTTGTTCGCCATTGGCCGCCTGCCCGGCTGGATTGCGCACTGGATGGAAATGCACGAGACGCCCAACAAGAAGATCTGCCGGCCGAGGCAGATCTATACCGGCCCGGTGCAGCGCGAATTCGTGCCTATCGAGCAGCGGCCGTAGTCGCTGGACCCTCTGGTCTGGGGGACGGCGCCTGCCCTTCCAACCGCATGCCAGCACGGTCTCTATGGTGCTGGCGGCCTAAAATCGCCCCGATTTCTTTCCTATCTTGCCTTGTCTGCACGACCGGCTCCACTCCGGCAGGCTTTCGCCGTTCGGCTTTGGCGCTACCATCGATTCAGCCGATACCAGATACAGCAGCGGTCTGTCCGCTCTAGCCGGCGCGGCGCGTGGACCGCTCGGAAGCAACAGGCTTGGCAAAGACAGGTTGTATCATGCGCTGTTTAACCTTCGCGGCGGCCCTGGCGGCCTTCGGTCTGGCGACCTGCTCCCTGTCCACACTCGCGCAGAGCGCCTCCACGTTGGAAGCCTCGCAGGTCATCGAGGTCCAGCGCGGAAAGAACTCCGCGAAACCACCGGTGATCACGGCCGTGGCGATTCTTCCCGGCGGCGGACAAGTGGCCACGGCGGGCGACGACCACGTGGTGCGCATCTGGAGCGCCGAGAACGGTCGCATTTTGCATACTCTGAGCGGTCACTCCGACTGGGTTCGTGGTCTCACCTTCAGTCCCGACGGAAGTCTGCTGGCCTCGGCCGGCGACGATCACCAGATCATCCTTTGGCAGGTCTCGAAGGGCAAGCAACGGGCCAGGCTTCCCCGGCACTCCGACGCGGTCTATTCCCTGGCGTTCAGCCCCGACGGGCTCACATTGGCCGTCGTGGGGTTTGGACACAACGTGTGCCTGTTCGACGTCGGCACAGGCCGAGAAACGAGCGAGCTGATCGGCCCCGGCGCCGACTTGCGGAGCGTGGTGTTCTCGCCCGACGGCAAGCAGTTGGCCGTGGCCGGTCGCAACGGACAGATTCGGGTGTGGTCGATGCCGGTCGGAACCATGCAGTTGGAGTTCGCCGCCGGGCAAGGCCGGCTCCGCACGCTGGCCTATCTGCCCGACGGCGAGAAGCTGGTCTCGGCCGGCGACGGCCGGCTGATTTCGTTGTGGGATACCCGTAGCGGCGAGGAGATTCGCAAGTTCACCTGTCCCTCGGGCAAGGTGCTGTCCATGACCGTTTGCGGCGATTCTCAGATCGCCACCGGCGGTAGCGATAACGTGGTGCGCGTTTGGAATTGGCAGACGCAAACCGAAACCGACCGCCTGCTCGGTCATACCGGCTCGGTCGCCGCGCTGGCCTTCGACCGCCAGAGCGGGCTGATCATCTCGGGCAGCTTCGACACGACGGTCCGGGTATGGAAGCTGAATGCGACCGACGCCTCGGCGGACACCGCCGCCGAGACCGACCAGCAGTCTCGCGTGCGATAGCGACAGGGAGTCGCTGACGGAAGGGGCATTGACGACATCTACAGGGAGGTGGTCCGTGGGCCTGCTAAATAGTATTTCGCGATTGGGCCAGCGTTGGCTCGGCAATCGCCGCTTCGATGATCCCCACGCGTCCATCAGCCGGCTGCGCATCTGCCGCTTCGAAGAGGTCGAGTCTCGCCGCCTGATGGTTGCCGATCTGCACGTCGGATCGGTCTACTACGAACAGGCGGCCGGCGACGACGCGCAGCCCAATATCTTGCAATTCACGTTTGAAGGGGGCGCGCCGGGCACCCAGTTGACGCGCATCGTCATCGACGGCGACAAGGACGGGGCCGGAAAATCGTCGGGCGACGTGTTTTTCGATACCGCCCCGGGCGGCTTCGGCGTGTTTCAATCGAACCCGCTCAAGATCATCTCCCACGACGGCTTTCAGGTGCTCTCCAGTCAGGTGACCGACGGCGGAATGAAGTTGATCATCGACCTGACCGGCTTCGAAGTGGGCGAAACGCTGGTGCTTAGCGTCGACGTCGACGAATACCAGTTTGTCAGCGGCAATGAAATCGACGTCAACGCCGTCGCCGAAGGCGCCGAGTTCCAGCGGTCCCATTTCGTTGCCTCATTCGTCGCGCCCCACTACGAGGACGTCACGACGCACACCCAGTTCTGGGATGCCTTCAATCAGAATTTCGCGGCCGCCGACGCCGCCTCCGGCACGCACCTGGACTTGCCGCCGGACCGCTACTCCTCGCAGCTGGATCTTTCCGACTTTACCGCAGGAGCCGTGGCGACCATCGCTCAGATACCGAAGCCCAACAGCCTGTCGGGCGTGGTCTACGTCGATCCGAATCTGAACAACCAGCAGGATGCCGGCGAGCCAGGGATCGCCGGAGTGAGCCTCACACTGAGGCGGCTCGAGGGCAACGCGTATGTCTCGACCAACCTGACGACTGTTACCGACACGCTGGGAAGATACAAGTTCGAAAACCTCCCGATTGGAACCTTTCAGGTCGTCGAAACTCAGCCGTTGGGTTACTTCAGAGTGGGTGCGACGCCGGGCAAGGTCGACGGCCAGGTGCGCGGCACGGTGCTGACCAGCGATATCCTGACCGGAATCAACCTGCTGGGCGGCGACAACAGCGTGCGCAACGATTTCGCCGAAGCCGCCCGGGGCGGTATCGAAAAACACGTCGCCCGACGATTTT
>JANNQN010000134.1:0-15132 GCA_031400775.1 Planctomycetia bacterium
CCCAGTTCGTCTACCTCAAGCAGGCCCTGGACGTCGATCCCAAAGACGCGGAGGTGAATCGCAAGTGCGGGCGGGCGCTGGCCAGGATGGGGCGCTTCGACGAGGCGATCAGTTGTTGGCACCGGGTGGAACAAGCCAAGCCGGGTGACGAAGAAGCCACACGCGCCGTCGGCGACCTGGCAATCGAAAAGACGATCAGCCAGGGCGGATATGAGGGGGCCGAGAACAGCACCGACGTCATGGCCGATAAGGCCGCCAAGGCAGATCGGCGCTCCGAGGCCACCAGCAAGCTTTCGCCCGCCGAGCAACTGGAAAAGGCGATCACCAAGAAGCCCGAGGACATCAGCCTGTACGTTGAGCTGTCGGAGTTGCACACCCGCGATGAGCGCCACAAGGAAGCCGAGGCTGTGCTCGAGCGCGCGCTGGCGGCCTCGGGGGGCGACGTGATGATTCGCGAGCGGCTGGAAGACGCCAAGCTGCGAACCAGCCGGCAACAGCTCACCATCGCCGAGAAACGGGCCTTCAAAGAGGCCACGCCCGAAGCCGCCGACCTGGCCAAGCGGATGAAAGCCGAGTTGCTGGCCGTCGAGACCGAAATCTTCCGCAGTCGCAGCGATCGGTATCCCAATAATCCGGGCCTGAAGTTCGAGCTGGGAGTGCGGCTAAAAAAGGCCGGGCAATATGGCGAAGCCATCAAGTGCCTGCAAGCCGCCACCGAGGACGCCAAACGCAAGGCAAAGACCCATATGGAATTGGGCGAATGCTTTCAGCAGATCAAGCAATACAAACTGGCGATGACCAACTATGAGGCCTCGCTCGAGGCCCTTTCGACCCGCGAAATCGACGAACGCAAGCTGGCCCTGTATCGTGCTGGCAAATTGGCCCTGGGTCTGGCCGAGAAATACCTGGCGACCAAGGATCCGCAGGCCAACGACTCGCTTGGCCGGGCCGAGAAGTATCTGAACGAGCTGGCGGGGCTCGAATTCGGCTACAAGGACGTGCCCCAACTACTGGACAAAGTCGCAAAAATAGTTCATAAAGGCTGATTCGTTAGCCGTTTGCGAAGCCCGAAAGGGCCAGGCGGCTGCTGCCTGCATCACCAACCAGAGTCTGTCAATCAGCAATGCCCAATTCCATCAGCGCTAAGAAACGCCTGCGTCAGAATCTTGTCCGTCGGGCCCGCAATCGGGCCCAAAAGAGCGTCCTCAAGTCGCAGGTCCGCAAAGTGCGCGAGGCGATCGTGGCCGGCAATCTCGAAGCCGCCGAAGCCGAGTTCCGCCTGGCCGCCAAGCGATTGGACAGGGCCGCGGCCAAGAACGTCGTGCATGCCAATCTTGCCGCTCGGGTGAAGTCGCGTCTGTCGACCGCCCTGAAGGCCGCCAAGCAAAAGGCCAAGTAGCGACGGACGTCGCGACATCAACCCGACGCGCGAGCCAGGGCTCCTCGTGCAAGATCCCTCGCTCGCGCGTCGGGTTAATACAGACGTGTGCGCTGCTCAGTTCCTACCAGACGATGCGCTCGGCATCGAAGACGGGGCCTTCCACGCAGGTGCGGCGATAGTCCCAGTCGCCACTCTCGTCCCGGACCCGCGCCACGCAACTGAAGCAGATCCCGATGCCGCAAGCCATCGGCGTCTCCAAAGAGACCTGGCAATCGACCCCTCGGGCCCCGGTTAGCTTCGCGACGGCTTCCATCATGGGTTCGGGGCCGCAGCACACGACGCGCGCTTTCGGCGACTCGTCCAAGACTTTGTGGACCAGGTCCGTCACCAACCCCCGGTGTCCGGCCGTGCCGTCGTCGGTGCTGACGCGCACCTCGACCCCCAGCCGCTCGAAATCGTCGATGCCGGCCAGGTAGTCCTTGTTGCGGGCGCCGTAGCATAACGTCACGCGGCCGATTTTCGGCGCCACTCGCGCGGGTTCGCCATACGAGCGTCCGCCGAGCGCCTCGCGCGCCAGCGCCAGAAACGGAGTCTGCCCGATGCCGCCGGCCACCATCACCAGATGCGCGGTCGGTTGCGGCGGAAAACCATTGCCCAGCGGCCCCCAGGTTTCCAGCACGTCGCCGACTGAAGCCTTGCTAAGCTGCTCGGTCATCTTGCCGACCACGAGATAGACGATATCCACGCCGGTCGCGGCGCCCGACTTCGAGACCACCGTGTCGTACAGCGCCAGCGGCCTGCCCAGCAGCGGGTCGTCGCGATCGGCCAATCGCAACATCAGGAACTGGCCAGGCACGATCCGACGCGCCAGCTCTGGACACTCGAAGCGCACGCGAAACGTGTCACGCGCGATCCGCACGTTTTCCGCCACCGTGATGCGATGCTGACTTGCCCGATCGGCATAAAACGCGGCATGCAGGGCGCTAGTCATCAAACCGATTCCAGGGGCCCGTTGAGAGTTCGCAATTCGGCGGCCATGCGCTCGAAGACGTCGGTCCAGTCGCCCAGCCGGCTTTGTCGGAACAATCGCATGCTGGGATACCAGGGACTGTCCTCGCGCTCGACCATCCACCGCCAGTCCGGCGCCGCCGAGAGAGCCAGCCATACGCGAACTCCCAACGCGCCGGCCAGGTGCGCGAGCGCCGTATCGCTGGTCACGACCAGATCGAGACTTTGCATCACGGCCGCGGTGTCCATGAATCTCGATGCGGTTCGATCGATCTCGTCTCCCAGGTCGACGACGTCGAAGCGGTGTAGCCCGGCCCCCAACTGCTCGCTGCCAGGCCCTTTTTGCAGACTGATCAGGCGCACTTCCGCCACGTCAGCCAGCGGCGCAAAAGTTTCGAGCGAAATTGATCGCAGCCGATCGCCGCGAAAGTCGGGCCGACCTTGCCATCCGATTCCAATCTTGAACCCGGAGTACTTTTTCAGTTCCTCTCGCCATTTGTCGACGCGAACCTGCTCGACCGCCAGGTAGGGCGCCTCGCACGGCAGGGTGTCCAATTCCACGCCCAGCAATTGCGGCAGACTCATCAGCGGCACATGGACGTCGAACGCGGGCAATGGCTGCTCTTTGGACACCAGACCCGCGTAACCCGACTGCGACAAGAGCGGCATGAGCTCGGGCTGTGCCGCGAGAACGATCTTGCCTTCGCCGGCGCGTTCGACGGCCGGCTTGACGAAGCGGATGAACTGGAGGGTGTCGCCAAAACCTTGTTCGCAGTGGATCAGCAGCGTGCGGCCCGCCAGCGGCGTGCCTTCCCATCGGGGTTGCGGAAAACTCAGCGTGTCGAATTGCGGCAATCCGATGCGGTGCTCGTACCCGGTCCAGCCTTCGGCAAGGCGGCCCAAGCTCAACAGCGCCACGCCGCGGCTGCATAGCGTGTGCGCGTGGCCGGGCTGAATTTGCAGAGCCTCGTCGTATTTGGCGAGCGCCTCGTCCCAGTGCCCCTGGTCTTTGAGCACCACGCCCAGATTCAGATGTAGCTCCGCCTTTTTCGGGTCGAGCAAGACGGCCCGCTCGAATTGCTTGCGAGCTTCATCCAGGCGACCCATATCTTGCAAGACCACGGCCAGGTTGTTCGCCGACGGCGCCGACTCGGGGCGCAACTGCACGGCTCGCTCGGCGCAAATCAGGGCTTCGTCCAATTGATTCAATTCGCGCAGCGCATTGACCAGGTTCGAAAACGCTTCGGAGTATTGCGGATTGATATCGAGCGCCCGACGATAGCAGGCGACGGCTTCGTTCCAGCGGCGAGACAATTGATAGACGTTGCCCAGATCGAAATGGTGCGACGCGATCTGGGGCTCGGGCCGCAGCGCACGCTCATACAACTGCACCGCGCCGGCCAGATCGCCGCGAGCCTTGAGCAGTGCGGCCAGGGCCTCCAGCGACGGGACATGCTCGGGCACAGACTCTAGCACCTGGTTGTAGCAGGATTCGGCCGGTTGCGGTTTACCTTGTTGCTCGAATGCTTTGCCCAAGTGATAGCGGGCCAGGACATTTTGCGGATCCAGCTCCAGCGCCCGCCCGTAGCTGGCAATTGCGTGCTCCGGCTGCCCGGCTTGTTGCAGCAATGTTCCCAGGTTGATGTGTACGACGACGGCTGAGGGCTGCAGCCGCACGGCCTGCGCATAGCATTCGATGGCCTGGCCAATCTGCCCCAAGCCGCGCCGCGCTTCGGCCAGATTGCCGTAAAAAGCCGCTTGATTTGGATCGATGGCAATCGCCCGTTCAAGGTATTCGACCGCTTCGGCATGACGGCCCGTTTGCCAGCCCGCCAGTCCCAACAGATTCAGGGCATGCAGGTGGTTCGGCTCTTGTCGCAGAATCTGCTGATAGATCTCTCGGGCCTGCTCGATCTCACCCGTTTGGTGCAACTGAACCGCTCTTGGCAGCAACTGTAAAACATCCGGCATGGCTCGTGGCGCCCCTCTATTTGCGCGGCGACGGGTGTGTTTTTAGGAGTGTTTTTTTCGCGAGCTCGATTTGGCGCGGTCCGGCGCGGCCCGTCCGCTGGATTTTCCGGGGCGACCAGTGGCTTTGCTAGGACGGCCAGTGGGTTTGCCCGGTCGAGTGTTCGGTTTGCTAGGACGACCGCCAGGCTTGCCAGGACGAGCGCCCGCTTTGCCGGCATGGCGCGGCTTGCCGGGACGAGCGTTGGCCTTGCCCTCCTGGCGCGGCTTGCCGGCATGACGAGGTTCGCTCGTGTGGCCGGCGGGTTTTTGGGCGCGCGGCTGCCGCACTGCGTCGCCGCCGATTATTGCCCGCACCGGCGCCGCCGCTTTGGGTTTGTGCTGGGGTGCGCCGCCGGGTTTTTGGGCGCGCGGTTGCCGCACTGCGTCGCCGCCGATTACTGCCCGCACCGGCGCCGCCACTTTGGGTTTGTGCTTGGGTGCGCCGGCACGCTTGGGCCGGCGCGGCGCCTTGGACGTTTGCCCCCTGGCGGCCTGGCGCAACGAGCGGATCTCGTCGCGGTCGAGCTCGCGCACCTGACCCGACGGCAGATCGGCCAGTCGCAAGGGACCGATCGCGATCCGCCGCAAGCGTTCCACCTTGTGTCCCACACGGGCCAGCACGCGGCGAATCTCGCGATTGCGCCCCTCTTTGAGCACAATCTCCAACAAGCTGCTGTGCTGATATTGGCGGATGACCTTGGCCGACGCGACGCGGGCGAAGCCTTCGGCCAGGTGTACACCCTCACGCAGCTTCGCCAACTCTTTGCGATCGACCATGCCGGCGACTTCGACCTGATATGTTTTTTCCACGCCGTAGCGCGGGTGCGTCAACCGATTGGCCAGCTCGCCGTCATTGGTGGCCAGGATCAGCCCTTCGCTCGACATGTCGAGCCGGCCGACGGTGAACAATCGGCCCGGGTAATCGACCAGATCGATGACTCGCGGGCGTCCGGACGGATCGCTATTGGTCGAGAGGATTCCGGTCGGCTTGTGGATCATGAAATAGACCAGCCGCGGTCGCGGCAGGGGCACGCCGTCGACGCGGATCTCCTGCTCGCGGCGATCGGCCTTGGCGCCCAACTCGTGAACGACGCGGCGATCGACCTCCACGCGGCCGGCGAGAATCAACTCCTCGCACTTGCGTCGGCTACCCAGTCCGGCCGCGGCCAGGATCTTCTGCAGCCGCTCGGGACCTTCGGTGACGGGCGCTCGGGGCGCGGGATCTTTTTTCGTCGACTCGGAGCTTGGGGACATCAGGGGACCGGCGAGGACGTGACGAGCAATGGGAACGACACGGCCATCATACCCGTCACGGGCGCTGATTGTCAGAGCGGGGGCGCAATTTCCGGGGGCTCACGGCGCTAAGAATTGCGAAGTTCTTGCGGACTACGGCCCGCTCCAAGGCGGCGCCGCCGTCTCCACGGCGTTGGGGAAGACTCCGGGCGGTAGCGGAGCGACCGTGGTGCGCGGCGGGCGGTATCGCTCCACCGGCGGCGGCTGATGATAGCGCTTCATATAACTGTCGACGTTCTGAACCCGCTCGTTCTCCGGCGCCGGACGCATGTAGGCCAGCGGTCGAGCCGCCATGTCGGGTCCCACGTCGGTCGCCGGAAACGGATCGAATCGTTGCGCTTGATTTTGCTGATACTGCGCCGTGCCCGGATGAGCGTAGCCCGGGCCTTGCAAACCCGCGCATCCGGCCGCGCCGACCAGCGCGAGCGACAGCAGTGCGAAGCGGCGCATCATTTCATTCGGCTCTCCGCTTGCCGGAGAGTCCCAGGAGAATTGAAACGCTCGCGGCTCGAACGAGCCGCAAGACGGGCCGCGAATTATAGGGAGCCGCACGGTGACATAAAAGGGAACAATGCTCGGCCAAGCTTACAAAAGGAGCCGGCACTGCTAGCACTCCGCGGGCACTCGGACGAAGGCCGCAAAACTAGGGCAGATAGGCATCCAGAAAAACCGCCCGCGGCGAAGCCTTGACCCCGCCCGGGCCCAAGCCGGCGGGCAGCAAGACAACCCCTCCGCGCTCAAGCGGCACAGCCGCTGGATCGCCATCGATCGCGAGCGAGCCCTCGATAACCGCCAGGATGTGAAAGCGATCGTCGCCGCCCACTCTTTCCTCGCCCGAGACCGTCCAGCGATCGAGCACAAACTGATCGCAGGCGACCAGGCGCTCGGCATGTGGATTGCCAGCGGTCGCGGGTCGTTGCGCGGTGACGGGACCGTACTGGTAGTCGATTGCTTCAAGCGCTTCGTTGACGTGCAGCTTGCGCGGCTTGCCATCGGGTCCGATGCGGCTCCAATCGTAGATCCGGTAGGTGGTGTCGCTGGCCTGTTGAATTTCCGCGACGAGCAAGCCTGGACCGAGCGCATGCACCACCCCGGCCGGCAGGAAAAAGCAATCGCCCACTCGCGGCTCGATGCGTTCGATGCACAACTCGCACGTGCGGCGGGGGATTTCTCGCCGCAACCTGTCAGCGTCTACGCCGGGGCGCAAGCCGGCATACAGGTAACTATCGGGGGCAGCCTCGAGTATCACCCAGGCTTCGGTCTTGCCGCGGTCGGGCGGAACGAGCTTTGCCGCCCGCGCGTCGTCGGGATGCACCTGGATCGAAAGCCGGTCGTTGGCGTCGAGGAACTTGAACAAGAGCGGAAACGAAGTGGGCGAACCGTCGCGGCCGAACAATTCGCCGGGATAGTGGCTGGCCAATTCACCCAGCGTCTGCCCGGCCAGCGCGCCGTGCGACACCACGCTCTGATCGGCGCCGTGATCGACGATCTCCCAGCTTTCGGCGTAGTCGTTTTCCGGGCCCAGCGTCTTGCCCAATGTCGAGAGCCGGCGTCCGCCCCACAAATAGCGCCGCAGCACGGGGTGAAACCGAAGCGGATAGAGCACGCTCATTGGGGATCTCGGAATTGCTCGCCGAAGGAACCGACGCGATCACTATAGCTTACTACGCGAGTTTGCTAAGCCGGGGTCGGCGCGTCCTTGTTGCCCAAGGGTAATATCAGTGGTATTATCGTTGTGAACCCTCCGGCGTGGCATGTCTTGCCGCGCGTAACGCACACCGGGTCCTCTCGCGCCTCATGGCAAAACGAACCGACGAAGACGATTTATTCCGGCATACCTCGATGACGTTCGGGGAGCATCTGGAAGAGCTACGCTCCAGCCTGTTCAAGGCGGTGCTGAGCTTGGCGATCGGCTTTGGCATCGGACTGTACTTCGCTCCCACGGTCGTGCAATGGATTCAGTCTCCGCTGGAGGGCGCGCTCAACGATTTTTACTCCCAGGAGGCGATCGAGTACATCAACTCGCGGCTGCCGCAGGACATGCGCGATAATCCGTCGGTCAGGGAGCTGGTGCTCGAGGACGGGCTGCTGCCGCAAGAAATGTTCATCATGCCCAGCGAGATCCTCCATCAGCTGCGCGGCAGGTTTCCAGAAACGTTCGCCGACGTGAAATTGCCGGCTCCGACGGGATCCTCTACCGATAGGGCCCCGGCCGATCAGCCGGCCGATAAACCGGTCATCACCAAGAACGATTTGATCACCGTTTCCGTGTGGCGGCCCCTTTCGGATGATGAACGCACCAAGCTAAAGGCCTTCAACGTGCAGGAAGGGTTCGTGATCTGGATCAAGGCCGCGCTGCTGTTCGGCGCGATCATTTCCAGCCCGTTTGTATTTTATTTCTTGTGGAGCTTCGTGGCCGCCGGCTTGTATCCGCACGAGAGAAAATACATCCACACCTTTCTGCCCGTGAGCCTGTTCTTGTTCGTGTGCGGGGCGGCACTGGCATTTACGTTCGTCTTTCCGCCCGTGTTGCGGTTCTTCTTCGGCATCAACAAGTCGATGGGCCAGGTGCTCGAGCCCCGCATCAGCGAGTGGGTGGGCTTCGTACTGCTGCTCCCCTTGGGTTTCGGCATCAGCTTTCAATTGCCGCTGGTGATGCTGTTTTTGGATCGAATTCACATTTTCAATGCCCAGATCTACCTGGCGAAGTGGCGGATCGCGGTGCTGGTGATGGCCGTGGCCGCCATGGTTCTCTCGCCGGGCGGCGATCCAACCAGCATGATGATGATGCTCGTGCCGCTCATCGGTCTGTACTTCGCCGGCATTGCGCTGTGCAAGTGGCTGCCCACGAATCGCTCGCCCGAAGCCACGGCCGAAAAGACCCGGCAATATGCCGACGTTGAGTAGTGGTCAGTGGTCAGTCGTTCGACCCCGAGACTCTCGACGGGTGGCTAGTGGTCAGTGACGAGGAGAGTAGCCAGTGGCGCCGGTAATTCGACGTCGCTCTGGTGGCAAGTCGCGCAATACGGCACTAGAATGTCGGCCATGATCGTCCGACTCGTCGGCATTCTGCTCGTGTGGGCCGCGATGGCTAGCTCCGCCGCAACTGCCGCCGAGCGAACCACCGCGATCTATGTGATGAAGACCGATGGCAGCCAACTGCGCCGCCTGGCGCAGGTCGAAGGCTTCAAGAAGCACGGATCTCCGCGCTGGTCCCACGACGGCAAGCGTGTGGCCTTCGATGCCTCGCAGGGACCCAACGGTTCGTACAAGTTCTATACGATCCAGTTCGACGGCGGCGGCTTGACGGAGATGGGCGAGTTCGGCATGCCCGACTGGTCCCCCGACGACAAGCAGTTGGCTTGTTACTCCTATGGCGGAAATCAAAAGCGGGGAGTCTGGGTGCAAAATCTCGACGGCCAGGGACGCGATTGGCTGGCCGCCGGCCTGGCTCCGCGCTGGTCGCCCGACGGCGGACAGATCGCCTATATCGGCGGCAATGGGCTGGCGATCCTCGACCTGATCGAAGGCCATGAGCGAAACTTGCTCGACGAGCCGTTGGGAGAGTTGGGCGGCGGCTTCGATTGGTCGCCCGATGGAAAGCGACTGGCCGTGCTCAGCAATCGCAACAATCGGCGCGAGCTATGGATCATCGACAGTCAAGGCGGCAAGCCGCCGGGAGCGCCGCGTTTGATTGGCAGCTTGAACGGTTATCTCGGCTGGTCGCCCGATGGCAAACGGCTGGCGATTGCCTTCAACCACTTGATTCAATTGCTCTCGGTCGAAGGCCGCTCGGCGCCGGAGCCGATTCCCGGCCAGGAGGGCAATAGCCTGATGCCGGCCTGGAGCCCCGACGGCCAGTGGATCGCATTCTCCAGCGACCGCCAAACGCCCGCGCCGCCGCTGGCAATCGCCGCTGCAAAAACCTGGACGCTGGAAGAAACCAAACGGCATCCCAAGGGCAGCATCGTCTACGGCATGGCCTTCACACCCGACAGCCGTCGCCTGGTGATGGGGGGCGACCCGTCCGACGAAGGCGTGCAGGTCTGGGATCCGGCCAGCGATGAGACCAAGAGCCTGGGAGGGCAGGGCATCGCGATCGCGATGTTTCCCGACGGGCGGAGATTTGCCACCACGTGGCTGTCGCCGACCATTCAAATCGTCGACATCGACTCGGGCGAGATCCTCCGCGAGATGCAGCACGGCGACACGATTCGCGCGCTGTGCGTTTCGAAAGATGGCACGCGTCTGGCGGCGGGCGGCCTCGACAAGCTGCTGCACGTCTGGGATCCGGCAACCGGAGAAAAAATCTGTTCGTTCGACCAGCACACGCACTGGATCACCCGCGCAGTCTTTTCGCCCGATGGCAAGGAAGTGATTTCGGCCGACCACGACAAGACGCTGCGCATCTGGAACGCCGCCAGTGGCCAACAGCGGTTGGCGATCGAACAGCCGGCCGTGGTTTGGGGGCTGGCGGTTTCGCCCGACGGACAGCGAATCGTGACCGGCGCGGGAGGAACCCTGAACGGCATTCCGACGAGGCTCGTGATCAACCCGCACGATGACAATGCCCTGCGACTGTGGGACGCAACGACCGGCAAGCTCGTGCGTCAGATGAATGGCCACACGCATGCCGCTTACTCGATCGACTTTTCGCCCGATGGACGGCTGATCGCTTCCGGCGGATGGGACGGCACGATCCGGTTGTGGGATTCTGATAGCGGACAAGAATTGAGCCGGGTCGAGGGAGGGCAGGGGAACGTCATGCGGGTGCTATTTTCGCCGGACGGCAAGCTGCTGGTGGCCGGCGGCGGAGTCGCCCGCAACGTGGGCAATGACCAGTATTTCCCCAACGAGCAAATCCGGCTATACAAGCTGGTCGAGGCGCCCTTGGAGAAGATAAAAGCCGGCAACTAGGCGTCTCGGTTCCCCCTCATTCTCGTCTCCGTGGTGTTTGTGTCGCCGTGGTTTTTTTCTTCTGAAGAGAGTTGACCACAACGACACAGAGCACGGAGAGGGAATTCAGCAGGGATTCGCACTGGCAAGATGCCAGTTAGGAGAATCAAACTCATGCGTCCCATACCGTATCTGGCCCGCTGGACGGCGCTCGCGGTCGTTCTCGTTTCTTGCATCGGCTGCGACCAGATCACAAAGCAACTGGCCGTGTCGCAACTCAAGGGCCAGCCCGCGAGAACGTATTGGGGCGGCATGGTGCGCTTGGAATATGCCGAGAACCCCGGCGCGTTCTTGGGACTTGGCGGACAGCTTCCGCCGGCGGCGCGTTGGGTGGCGATGGTGGTTTGCAATGGCATCGTCACGGCGGTGATCTTTGCGCTGCTCGTCGCGCGGCGGCAAGTTTCGCTCTCGGCGTTCGCTGCGGCGGCGCTGCTGTTGGCCGGCGCGCTCAGCAACCTGATCGATCGGGTGCGCTGCGACGGGTTAGTCATCGATTTCATGAACCTGGGGGTGGGACCGCTGCGCACCGGTATCTTCAACGTCGCCGACGTGGCGATTACCGCCGGCGCCATCTGCCTGGCTGCGACCTCCTTCGCGGCGGACGAGCGGACTGCCCCTGAGTAGTAGGCTCACGCCGTGAGCCGTAACCGAATGGCGAGTGGGCGAGGCGACTGGAAGGCAATGGAGCCGTACGATTGCTCCCGATCTTCCAAGTCGCATCCCCGCTCTACGTCTCAAGCCACGGCTCACGGCGTGAGCCTGCTACATTGCGGCCGCGCGACAGCTTTTAGCCGCCCGTTTTCCCGCGGATTTTCGCCTCCTGGCCCGCGGTCGGGGGCGTGCATCTGCCCGCCGCGCCGAGTATCATAGGGGCGGCTCCAAATCGGGGGGAGGGTCGACGTCGACCCCTACGATCGTGCAACGACGGGCCAATTGTCCAATGGAGATTCGGCATTGGCTGGACGAGTGCGAATTGCGGCATGCCTGCTGCTGGGGCTTGGATTGCTCGGCTTGAGCCCGCTGCAACTACGCGCGGATGACGCCGGCGAGCAGCGGCAGGCCCACGCCTGGGGACGGTTCGGCAAGGGCTCCTGGCGGCAGGTGCGAATTGTCACCGAAAGCTTCGACGCCGACGGCAAGCTCGTCAACTCCAGCACCACCGACAACACGACCACGCTGGACGAAGTCACGTCCGAGCGCATCGCCTTGCGGGTCGAAGTGACCGTGGAAGTCGCCGGGCAGAAGTTCCCCTCGCAGCCCCAGATCATTCGCCAGGGCTATGCCGGCGAGAGCGTCGGCCAGACCGTTTCGATCAAACCCTTGAAGATGGAAACCGTCACGGTCGGCGATCGCGAGATCGTGTGCGACACCGAGCAGGTCGAAATCCTGGGCGGGCAGAGCAAGGAGGTCAGCCTGGTACACTACTCGGCCCGGCTCACCCCGCGCGTGCTGAAGCGCCGCAGCACGACCAGCGACGTCGCCAGCGGCAAGACCGTGCAGGAATCGGTTAGCGAGGTGGTCAAGCTGAACGAGAGCCACACCGTGATGGGCGAGCCGAAGACAGCCTATCGCGTGCGGCTGGTGCAGAAGAGCGACCGCGGCACCACCACCACGCTGTCGGTACACGTGCCCGACGTGCCGGGCGAGGTCGTGCGGCAGACTTCCGAAAAAATGGATGCCAGCGGCAAGCTCGAGCGCCGCAGCAAGCTGGAACTGGTCGGCTACGGCGTGGAGTCCGACGACTCGTTTCGCGAAACGGGCGGCCGCCGCAGCCGCCGTGCCGCCAAGCGCGGCCGCTAAGTCCGCCTCGAACGGCATGTTTGAGCGCCGTGGCAACCAGCAGGCGCCGGAGCGCCCCGCGCGAATAATCTTGAACCCGCGGCCCGATCTCTTATAATACTGTTCCCTATTTCGGGGGCCCACGTAGTCTCTTCGCTCGCGAGTCGCGCCCTCATGTCCGATACGTTCAACGGCTACCATGTTTGGCTGGGCATTCCGGCCAACGAGCAGCCGCCGAATCATTACCGCCTGCTGGGAATCGCGGTTTTTGAGACCGACCTGGACGTGATCGATCATGCGTCCGATCGGCAGATGGCCCACGTCCGCACCTTTCAGTCGGGCCGGCACCAGGCCCTGTCGCAGCAGATTCTGAACGAATTGGCAAACGCACGGCTGTGCCTGCTCAACGCCCCGCGCAAGGCGGAATACGACGAACAGCTGCGCGGCAAGCTGGACTCGCTACCCAAGGCCGCGGCCGTGCTGATGGGCAAGCCGCTGCCAGTGGCTCAAGCGGCGGTGCCCATGCAGCCTCCGCAGGCGATGCCACTATTTCCGAGCAAGGGGGCTCCGAGCAAGGTGGCCCCCAGCAAAGCCGCGGCCAAACCCATCACGGCGAGTTCCGCCGCATCGAATTCGGTTGCTGGCGGAAAGGTTTCGAGCGCTTCGACGCTGGTTTCGAACAAAAGCGTCGGCGCGACTCTGGCCGACGACATGATGATGGACATCGAACCGGCCGACAGTGATTCTTCCCACAGTGGCGGATTCTCGGCCAGTTCCGCCCCCATGCTACGGCCGCGATCCAAGCGCCGCCTGGGCCAGGGCAATTCCGGCTGGCAGCGGCCGGCGATGATGGGCATCATGGCCGCCCTTGTGGTCATGAGCTTCATGGCCCTCTACGTCCTGGTCCACTGGATGACCACGGATGACAACTGGCGCAAGGTTTTCGATCCCTCACTGCTGGAGCCGACCGCTCCGGCTGCCTCGCCGCACGAGCCGGAAGCCAAGTCATCCGCTCCGCCCGCGCCGTCGGCCGAAGATTCGCAGCCGCAAGCTGAGTGACGCCCGTAATTCCGGGGTGGCGTTCCGTGTGCCACTGCTGGCCGCCAGCAGTGTCCCGAGTTAATTCAGGGCAATATCCAATTGCACCAATTGGCATCAATACATGACTGCCGCTAGGTCGGAAGTCGATGTTGCGGCCGATCGTGGTTCATCGTGCAAGCGTGACCCTGGGAAAGCACTGCTGGGCCGAGGCCAGCAGTGGCACCCGCAGTGACCACTCACCCTGGGTTTCCCCCCCTGATCTCTGGCAGCTTTGCCCCCACCCACTCGTTGCCAATCGGGGGTTTTCCCGACATAATGCGAGATTCGTTTCTTCTCCCGAGGGAGGCTGATCCCATGAAAAACAAGCTGGCTTCGTTAGGCATTACCTTTGACGACGTGCTGCTCGAGCCCCGCTACAGCACGGTCGTGCCATCGGAAGTCGACGTCACCACCCGGCTGACGAAGCGGATCCGCCTCAACATTCCGCTCGTCAGCTCGCCGATGGACACGGTGACCGAAAACGAGATGGCGATCGCCCTGGCTCAGGAGGGTGGCTTGGGCGTGATCCATAAGAATATGTCGATCGAGCGCCAGACCGAGGAAGTCGACATGGTCAAGCGCAGCGCCAATGGCATCATTACCGACCCCGTCACGCTACCGCCCGATGCTAGCGTCGGCCGGGCTCGCGAGATCATGGATCAGCACAATGTTTCCGGCGTGCCGATCACCACCGCCCATCGCCAGCTTGTGGGCATCATCACCCGCCGCGACTTGCGTTTTCTCGAAGATACTCAGCTCAAAATCGCCCAGGTGATGACCCATGAGAACCTTGTAACGGCTACGGGAACCGTAACGCTTGAGGAAGCTGAGAAGATTTTGATGGCAAAAAAGGTCGAGAAACTTTTGCTGGTGGACGAAAAATACAATCTGACCGGCCTGATTACGATCAAAGACATCGACATGATGAAGCGCTTTCCCAACGCATGTAAAGATGCGAAGGGCAGGCTAAGAGTGGGAGCTGCGATCGGCGTCCACGACTATGAGCGGGCCGAAAGCTTGCTAGCAAAGGACGTCGACGTGCTGGTGGTCGACAGCGCCCACGGCCATTCGGCCAATGTGATCGAAACGGTTAAGAACCTCAAGAGTCGCTGGGACATTGACGTGGTCGCTGGAAATATCGCCACTGCCGACGGAGCGCGCGACTTAATCGCCGCGGGCGCCGACGCGATCAAGGTCGGCATCGGGCCGGGCTCGATCTGCACGACCCGCATCATCTCGGGCGTGGGCGTGCCGCAAATCACGGCAATCTACGAAGCCTCGCAGATGGCGGCCAAATCGGACGTGCCGGTGATCGCCGACGGCGGAATTCGCTACTCGGGCGACGTCACCAAGGCCTTGGCCGCCGGAGCCCACGTAGTGATGATCGGCGGTTTGTTCGCCGGATTGGCCGAAAGCCCCGGCGAGCAGATTTTGTATCAGGGCCGAACGTTCAAAATTTATCGCGGCATGGGTTCGCTGGGCGCAATGATGCAAGGCTCTAGCGAGCGCTATCGACAGCGGGGCGCCGAACGCAGACCTGGCAAGCTCGTGCCCGAAGGGGTCGAAGGCCGGGTGCCGTTCAAGGGCCCCCTGAGCAGCTTCGTCTATCAACTCGTCGGCGGATT
>JANNQN010000135.1:0-12273 GCA_031400775.1 Planctomycetia bacterium
CGCTGGTTTGCGATTCCCGAGCAGGTGAAATAGACGAGTCGAGAGTGCGGCAATACTCAGGGCCGTCCGCAGTTTTGGCCTCTCAAGTCGCTCCCCGCCCGTCGGCATCCTCTCAGCAGCGACGAGCAAAAGCGGCGCTGCTCATTCATTGCGCAAAACATCGCCGCGCGGCTGTGCGTCTCTGATGGTTGAGCACGGTCAAATTGCTATTTCGCAAATCCCCACTTTTTCCCTAAGCCCCAGCCCGCATTAAGAAAACGTTAAAGCCGCGTGAGCGCCATCCGGGCCGTGCCAGCACTCGGGCGCACTATTTGCCTTAGGGGGCGACTGCCTCGGCTTGAGGCTCGTTTTCGGCGCGTGCGCTCGCGGTGCGCGCGGACTCGATCACCGTCCGTCCCTCTGAACTAGCGGAAAGGGTTACGTATGAGATTCGTCACGAAACGCGCGCTCGTCTGGTTATGTATGTGTGGTTTCGGTCTGGCGGCAGCCGGATCGCTAAGAGCCTTCTCGCAAGAAGAGAAAAAGGAAGCGCCTGCGGCTGCCGAAGCGCCTGCGGCCGTTGAAACGCCTGCGGCCGCCGCCGAAGCACCCGCGGCCGCCGCTCCAGCGCCGATTGATCCCGCCGCTTTTCCTCCGTACTTCACGGCCACGAGCCCCGATCCCGAGAAGCCGCTGTGGCCCGACCCGACCGGCGCCAATTCCGGCTATTGGACCACGCCATCGCCCGGACCCGTCGGCGACGGCGATCCCAAGGCCAAGTCGGTGGCGGATCTCTACGATCGCATTGCGCACAACCTGTACTCGATCAATTTCGTGTGGGTGTTGATCGCGGGCTTTTTGGTCATGTTCATGCAGGCGGGCTTTGCCTTGGTCGAAGCCGGCTTGGGTCGCGCGAAAAACGCGTCGCACACCATGGCCATGAATTTCATGATCTACCCGCTGGGCTGCTTTGCATTCTGGGCCTATGGCTTCGCGATCGGCTGGGGCAATTGGTTCAACGGCCCCGTGCCCGACGGCTGGTACGCCTCGCTGGGACCAGGTTTGGCGGCGCTCAGCGAAGGACTGGGAATTGGCGTTGCCGATCCGGCCGCGCCCAACCTGTTTACCTATGGCCTGGCCGGATCGAAAGGATTCTTCCTGCACGGCGTGGACGACGTCGGCGTCATGGCGTTGTTCTTTTTCATGATGGTGTTCATGGACACCACGGCCACGATTCCGACCGGCACGATGGCCGAGCGTTGGGCCTGGAAGAATTTTTGTCTCTACGGCCTGTGGATCGCGCTGCCTTATTGCCTCTACGCCAACTGGGTTTGGGGCGGTGGTTGGCTGGCTCAGTCCGGCAAGAACTGGGGCTTGGGACACGGGGCGGTCGATTTTGCCGGCTCGGGAGTCGTGCATGCCATGGGCGGAGTCATTGCGCTAGCCGGCGGTTTGGCGATTGGTCCGCGCATCGGAAAGTATGTGAATGGCAAGCCCCGCGCGATGCCGGGCCACAACATTCCCATGGTCGTCTTGGGCACCTTCATTCTGGCCTTCGGCTGGTTTGGTTTTAACCCGGGTTCGACCCTGGCCGGAACCGATTTGCGGATTTCGTTTGTCGTCGTGAATACGATGCTGGCCAGCATCACCGCCGCTCTGGCCTGCATGTGCTGGATGATGATCAAGGGCCTCAAGCCCGATACCTCGATGTTGTGCAACGGCATGCTGGCCGGCCTGGTGGCCATCACGGCCCCGTGCGCTTTCGTCGATCCTTGGGCGGCGGGCCTCATCGGCGCGATTGCCGGCGTGATCGTCGTGGAAAGCGTTTTCTTCTGGGAGCGGATGGGCATCGACGACGTGGTCGGCGCCATTTCGGTCCACGGCGTCAACGGCATCTGGGGTTTGCTCGCGCTGGGACTGTTTGCCAACGGCCAGTACGGCGCCGGTTGGAACGGCGTGGCCCGACCGGAAATGATCGAAAAATACGGTTT
The DNA here is from genome assembly GCA_031400775.1 of Planctomycetia bacterium. Taxonomy (GTDB): domain Bacteria; phylum Planctomycetota; class Planctomycetia; order Pirellulales; family PALSA-1355; genus PALSA-1355. Next base: position 1,971 of record JANNQN010000135.1, read on the forward strand.
CGACGGCGTGCGCGGGCTGTTTTTCGGAGACGCCTCGCAGTTTCAGGCGCAGTTGCTCAACTCGGTCGTCGTGCTCGTGTTTGGATTCGCGATGGCTTACGTGTGGTTCAAGTTCAGCAATTTGATCACGCCGCTGCGCGTCTCCAAGGAAGTGGAATTGGAAGGTTTGGACGGCCCCGAGATGGGATGCATCGGTTATCCCGACTTCGTGCTGCAAGGCCATCGAACGGACGCGTGACGATTCGTGCGCATGGGCATCACTTGCCCATGCCTATCAAACCTTGATGGAGCTCTGGTCTCCGCTTGACCAGAGGGACGCCTTGGCTTGGGCGGGTCGATTCACTCGGCCCGCTCAAGTTGGGGTCACCCTTCACTTCCCGCCCGTCACGGCCAGTTGCTTTGCGCGCTCGATTCTGGTATTCGTGCCATGCGACTTCGAGCCTATCCGTGAACTGTCTCCGAGAAGGGGACAGTCCCATTTTGCCCCCAGGGCACCGCAAAATTGGGACAGTCCCCGACAGTTCTCGGATCGGCTCTTAAACAGTCAACTCGGCGAGAATCATTTCGATGGCGCACTGGGACCACGGCGGCAATAAGACCGGTGACGACGCGTCGCCCGCGACCAACCTGCGCAATGCGCGGATCGGGATGGTGCTGTTCGTCATCTACTCAGCGTTCTATGCCGGGTTCGTGCTGATCGCGGCCTTTTCGCCCGCCACGATGGCCGAGCGCCCCTGGGCCGGCATCAACCTGGCGATCTGGTATGGCTTTGCCCTGCTCGGCGCGGCGTTCTTGGTGGCCATGGTCTATAGCTGGGTCTGCCGCGCGCGGGATGGGTCATGATCTATACGCCGTCGGCGCTGGCCGTCACCGTGTTCGGATTGTTTGTCGCGCTCACGCTCGGCCTGAGTTTTTATTTCGCCGGACGGACGCGCTCGGCCCAGGGCTATTTCGCCGCCGGCGGATCGATTCCGTGGTTCGTCAACGGCGTGGCCTTTGCCGGAGACTATCTGTCGGCCGCGTCGTTCCTGGGCATTTGCGGCATGATCGCCTCGTATGGATACGACGGGTTCTTGTATTCGATCGGCTACCTGGCCGGCTGGATCGTGGCCTTGCTGGTCATCGCCGAGCCGCTCAAGCGGATGGGCCGCTACACGTTTGCCGACGCGCTCGATAGCCGGTTCAAATCGCGCGCGATCAAGCTCTCGGCCGGCATCAGCACTCTGGCGGTCAGCGTTTTTTACCTGATCCCGCAAATGGTCGGCGCCGGGGCGCTCGTCAAGCCACTCTTGGGTTTGCCGCATTGGGTGGGCGTGAGCATGGTCGGCGCCGTGGTGATGCTGATCGTGATCACGGCCGGCATGGTCTCGACCACCTACGTGCAATTCCTCAAGGGCTCGCTGCTGGTGCTGTTTAGCGCCGTGCTGACCGTGATGGTTCTCAATCGAGGACTGACCACCGAACCGACTAACCCCGGCTATCGTCCCCCGCGGGCGACGCGCGAAGTTTCCGCCTCGGCAATTGAGTCGCTTACAGCCAGTGATCTCGGCCTGGCAAACTGCGAAGTCCTGCCGGCCAAGGGCCCATGGCGCGACCGGCCCTACCTGCGCACGCGCGACGACAAAACCGGCCTGGTGACCGTGTGGCGCAAAACGCCCGTGAGCGATTCGGCGGTCATGTATTACGAAACGCAAACCCAGACCACGACCGCCGAGGGGCGCGAACTGGTCAACGGCCTGCCGCACGGCGTCGGACCGGGCGAGACCGACTTTTTCCCCGTCGGGCATATCGAGCGATTGCCCGAGGGGGCGAGCCACACCGGACCGCTGGGGCCGATCGGATTCTTCAGCACGCTGGAGCAAAGCCAGATCATGCTGTGGAGCAAGGACCCGGTGAAAATCGTCGACGACGGCGCGACGACCACCGTGTTCTATCCGCAACTCACGGCCGGCAGCGATGTGTTATTGCCGGGCAAGAGTCCGACGTTCCAGGGGATCCGCGGCGATGACTTGTACGCGAAGTTGAATTTTCTGTCGCTGATGCTGGCGCTGTTCGGCGGCACGGCCTCGCTGCCGCACATCTTGATTCGCTATTACACGGTCAAGGACCAGGCCGCCGCGCGCAAAAGCACGGTGGTCGGCATCGCCAGCATTGGCTTCTTTTATCTACTGACGCTGTTCATGGGCCTGGGGGCGATGACCAGCGGCGTGATCGACGTGTCGAGCGCCAACAACAACATGGCGGCGCCGCTGTTGGCCAAGAGTTTTGGCGAGTTGCTGTTTGCCATGATCTCGGCGATCGCCTTTACCACGGTGCTGGGCACGGTCAGCGGACTGATCGTGGCCGCCAGCGGCGCGGTCGTGCATGACTTGCTCACCAGCGTCGCGGGGCTGAAGCTGACCGATCACGAAAAAGTGCGGGCCGGCAAGTGGGCCGCCGGAGCCGTGGGGCTGCTGGCGATCGGCCTGGGAATTCTGTTCGAGCAAATGAACGTCAGCTTTCTGGTGGGCTGGGCGTTTAGCGTGGCGGCCTCGGCCAATCTGCCGTCGCTCGTGATGCTGCTATTCTGGAAGGGGACCACGCGGCAGGGGATCACGGCCGCGATTCTGGTCGGCATGGTCGCGTCGCTGGCCTGGATTCTCCTGAGCGGCGACACGTTCAAGGATGTCTACGGACTTCCGGCCACGAGCGCCCTGGTGCCGTTCAGCCAGCCCGGCATCGTGACGATACCGCTGGGCTTCGCGGTGCTGGTCGTGGTATCGTTGCTGACGCGCGAAAAATCGGCGGCCGTGCAGTCCGATTAGGGGCCTATTCAAGAATAGTCGGGGACGTTCCCAAATATGGAATTTGACCGCTACCGGCTTGCAATCGGCTGGCGGCAGGATTACGCTGACGCCTGCCCAATGGGCTGAAGTGCGTCTACGGACAGGGTCGCATATCAAGTCGCTCAGGAGGAACGCTAATGAGTCGGTCGAAAACCAGCAGCCTTTTGGCTGCTCTTCTGCTAGCCTCGCTTGCGGCTCCCGCGCTTGCCGTCGGACCGACGAGCACTCTGTACATTACGAACTACCTCGAGCTCGGCGACGGCACGGTCACTGGACTCGATCTGGTTCAGGGAGTCACCGAAGCGTCGTACGCCACAACCTTCCAACTGGGCATCAATATCGCCGTCTATGGCGACGTTCGCACCATGGGCTATGCCCAGAACGACCAGGGCGAGAAATTCGATCTCGCTGCTAATGGGCTACCCGGCGGCCCCTATACCAATAACATCGCCGGCTCCCAGCTTCACGATGGAACGTCCGACGGCAGCTACAACTACACCGTGGACTACACGACGGGCGACGTGCTTCAGTTCGATCGGGATTGGGCCAGCCCTTCCACGATCTTCAATGCCACGACGGATCTGCCCGGAGCTGGCTGGATCACGATGAATGCCGGCGACGGCACTTTTTGGCTCTCGCAGTGGGGCGGACCGGATCTGGTTGCGCACTTCAGCCCCACTGGCACGCTCTTGGGCAGCTTCAACTCCGGCGTGTTTAGCAGCCTGGGCCTGGCGCTCGATCCGGCCGACGGCACGTTGTGGATGGGCGACAGCACTTTTACGCTGCACCAGTTCAGTCAGGCAGGCGCCCCTCTACAGTCCGTCCCATACTCGCTGGTGGGCTCCTGGTATGGCATGGAGTTCGACACCACTCCGATTCCCGAGCCCGGCAGTCTGGCCTTGGCGGCGATAGCGCTCGTGGGCTTTTCGGCCTGGCGCTGGCGAAGCGCGGGCTCGCGACGGCGGTAGATGCACTCCTAAACAAGTGAGCCGTCGCGTTTGTTGCAGGCTCACGCCGTGAACCGCCGCCGTTGTAGCCGGCTGACGCCGTGAGCCGTCCAGCGCTCAAGTTTTAACGGCGATGATCCGCCCGACTTGAACTCAGCTACGTCTCACGGCGTGAGCCTGCTACTTTCGGGCAAGCATTCGCCAAGACGCTCTCGACAAATTCGACAGCGAAGCGCCTGAATGTTTATGATAAGCGCCGCCGTGCCGTTGCGCTTTTCCATTTCCACCCAGGAGATCTACTCATGACTACGGGCGTCGTGATTCTAATCGTTGCGGGCGTCGCCCTGGTGCTGGCGCTGATGTATCTGATCGGCATCTACAACCGGCTGGTGAATCTTAAGAACCGCTTCAAGAACGCCTTCGCGCAGATCGACGTGCAGTTGAAACGCCGCTACGACCTGATTCCTAACCTGGTCGAAACGGCCAAGGGTTACATGAAGCACGAACGCGAAACGCTGGAAGCCGTTATCCGGGCACGCAACGCCGCGGCATCGGCCGGCGAAGCGGCTGCGGCCAAACCGGGCGATCAGCAGGCCATGCAGGGCCTCTCGACGGCCGAAACGGCCCTGGCCGGCACGATGACCCGTTTCTTCGGCCTGATGGAAGCCTATCCCGATCTCAAAGCCAATCAGAACATGCTGGCCCTGCAGGAGGAGCTCACTAGCACGGAAAACAAGGTGGCCTACTCGCGCCAGGCCTACAACGACGCCGTGATGACCTATAACACGGCGCGGGAAGTGTTTCCCAATAACCTGGTGGCAGGCTTTGGCAGTTTCCCACCGGCCGAGCTCTTCCAGGTGACCGCGCCCGAGCAACGCGAAGGCGTGAAGGTGCAGTTCTAACGCACGCCGTTGGTCAGTGCGGGCGACTCGACCAGAAACACCGGCAGGCGGCATCGTCTGAAATAGGTACGTCGACACTCGGAGGTCTTCGGTAGCGCGCGATGGATTTCTTCGAGCATCAGGAACGGGCCCGCCGCAAGACCACGCTGTTGGTCGTTTATTTCGTGGTGGCCGTGGCGCTGATCGTCGTGGCCGTCTATTTGGCCGTGGCCGCCGTGATGTTCTACGGGCACGACCGCCCCAGCTTTTCGCCGGACGCGCTGTGGTTCCCTGACGTGTTCGCCGCCGTGAGCCTGGGCACGCTGGCCGTGGTCGCGGTGGGCAGCCTGTTCAAGATCGCGCAGCTCAGCGGCGGCGGCGAGGTCGTGGCCCGCTCGATGGGCGGTCGGCGCGTCTCGCCGGCCACACGCGACCTGGGCGAGCGGATCCTGCTGAATGTCGTCGAGGAGATGGCGATCGCCTCCGGCACGCCGGTGCCCCCGGTGTTTCTGCTCGAAAAGGAGCCGGGCATCAATGCCTTTGCCGCCGGCACGACGCCGCAAAACGCCGTGATCGGCATCACCCGCGGCAGCGTCGACACGCTCAGCCGCGACGAGTTGCAGGGGGTCATTGCCCACGAGTTCAGCCACATTCTCAACGGCGACATGCGGCTCAACATCCGGCTGATCGGCATCTTGAACGGGATCCTGCTGATCTCGACGATCGGCTACATCCTGATGCGGATGTCGAATACCTCGTCGAATCTGTCTGATTCGAATAACAAGAAGGGGGGCAATCCGCTGCCGTTCTTGGGAATGCTGTTGTACGTCATCGGCTACATCGGCGTGTTCTTTGGCCACTTGATCAAAAGCGCCGTGTCGCGGCAGCGCGAGTTTCTGGCCGATGCCTCGGCCGTGCAGTTCACGCGCGTGCCCGACGGCATCGCCGGGGCGCTGTGCAAGATCGGCGGGCTGGTGCAGGGCTCGAAGATCGTCGCGTCCGACGCCGAGGAAGCCAGCCACATGTTTTTCGGCAATGGGCTGACCGCGCCGCTATTCGACTTGCTGGCCACGCATCCGCCGCTGGATGAGCGCATCCGCCGCATCGACCCGAAGTTTGACGGCAAGTTTCCGCGCGTGGTTCCGGTCGAACATTCGCCCGAAGAGCTGGTCGATCCGCATCGCCTCGCGCGGCTTCGTGCTGCCAGTAAGGGTATGCAAGTTGACGGCGCGCAGGGCGCCGCCGAGAGCGTGCATGCCCGGGCGGCCTTGGGCGCGCAGGGCTTGGCGCTCGCGCCGGCCGCGGCGGTGGAACAGGTGGGCGAGCCCCGGCCGACGCACCTGGAATATGCCGGAGCGCTGATCGAGTCGCTGCCGCCGGAGTTGGTCCGCGACGTGCGAGACCCGCTGGGCGCCGTGGCCACGATCTACGCCCTGTTGCTGGACGATGACGAGCCGGACGTGCGCAACGATCAGGTCCAATATCTCCGCACGAAGACCGACCCGCGCGCTTATCAAGAGACCGCTCGGATCGCGCCGTTTGTCGCGCGGGTGCCGGCCGAGGCCAAGCTGCCGCTGGTGAGCATGGTGCTGCCGGCGCTCAAGGGGCTGTCGCCGCGGCAACTGGCGGCGTTTCGCGAGGATGTCGTATATCTGATCCGCGCCGACAAGCGAGTCAGCCTGTTTGAATACGCCGTGCAGCGACTGGTGCTCAAGCGGCTCTTGCCGCGGTTGGAACAGCAGCAGCCCCCGCGAGTGCTCTACCGCACGCTCCGGCCGCTGGAGGCGGCGCTGGGCGGCCTGCTATCGACGTTGGCCCATTCGGGCACGCGCGATGAGGCCCAATCGCGACGAGCTTTTGAACTAGCCGTGAAGCTGCTGCCGGCCGGCCAGGTGCGGATCGAACTCTTGCCGCGCAGCGAGAGCGGGCTGAAAACCATCGATGCGGCCCTGGATCAGCTTGCCGCCGCGACGCCGTCGATCAAGAAGCTGGTATTGCAGGCCAGCGCGGAGTGCATCGGCGCGGATGAAAAGGTCACGATCGAAGAGGGCGAGTTGCTCCGCGTCATCTCCGACGCGCTGGATTGCCCCATGCCGCCGATTTTGGATGCTAGGTAGGGCGGAACGGACTGCGACTCGCCTCGACAAGCCGTCGCCAGCGCATGAACAGGCTTCTGCCAAGAAACCCAGCTACAATTACCGGTGCGACTGTGCGAAGATGCTCCTGAAGCAGTCCATCGCCACCTTGAAGGGAGGATTACCGACGTGGTCAACATCCAACTTTTCTCGGCCAAGAGTATCTTGATTGCCGTCGCGGCCGTGTCGTTCGCGCTTTTGCCAGGTAGCTTTCCCTCGTGGCTTGTTGCGCAGCAGCCGCAGCCCACCGAGTCCGAGCAAGAATCGCCTCAAAACGCGGCTGGCCGCTTGCCGGGCACAATCTATGTTCAAGCGGCCTACGAACGGCGCGGCGAGAATGGTGAGATCGAAAAAAACCATACCGTGATCGCCATCGATCCGAACACCGGTGCATTCAAAGATATTGGCGCCATCGGTCACAGTTTGCGGGTCTCGCCCGATGGGAAGCGATATGCTGCTTGTCAACAAGGCACTGGAGCAAATGAAGAAAAACGGTCTGATATCCACGTCATCGATTCAACTATATTCGAATCGCAGCATATTGTTGAGAATGCCCAAAGACCTGCATGGTCAGGTGACGGCAATCGGCTGCTGTACAATGTCGGTGAGATGGGAGACGAGGTCGGCTGGCGAGGCAACGCGTCGATTGTCGACCTGACCACGAAGGAAGTCCGCGTGCTGCCTATTCCTAAGACGGAGGAAGTTGACGATTGGTCCGCCGACGGAGACTGGCTGGTTACGGTCTCCGATCGGCATCCACCCTTCGGTCGCGGCTACCAATTGTACGCCATGCACCCCGACGGCTCCGCGGAGCGGCGTCTCACCGAAGGTCGCGGATTGAACTGCTACCCTCGCTTCCGTCCCGGCACGAATCAAATCGTCTACCATCACCAGTCTCGCGGCGTCGATAGTCTGTGGTTAGTCGACATCGATGGCAAGAACCGCCGGGAACTCATGAAGAGCGAAGAAGGCCGCGGTGCGCCGGAAGGCGCCTGCTGGTCGCCGGACGGGAAATGGCTGGCCGTTGGCAGATTTGACTGGACGATTGACGCCGACTGGAAAACACATATTCACGATCCTGCGCTGGCCAACCCTCGGTTAGAGATCATCGCCCCCGACGGCACGTCGCGGGGGGTGCTGGATCTGGCAGGTGTCAGCAAATTGACCTGGCTTGGTCATCCCGATTGGAGATAACCGATCACACAGATAACACGGTGATGACCGATCGACAACGAGAAGTTGCACGCACGGCTCGCGGTGTGTCCGACCGAAGTGTGCACTAGGAACGTCCTCTTGCGCCGAGTGCGGTTGGGGATTGCCGCGGGAAATCGAAAACGGGAGAGGAGAAAGTAGATAGGAGACCGCGGGAGGCCGGGCGGAGGTTCGAGCATCAATCAGAAATGTGGCGATTTGGCTCGACTCTCGTCTTTCGACGCGCTCCTGCTCGCTTTTTGTCGGCAGGGGCGACAAAGAGCAGTTGATCAGGTGAGCAGGAGACCGCAGGAGAACATGTGGCGATTTCCGTCTTTCCTTCACCTGCTCCCCTGTTCTACTGCTCTCCTGCTCTATTCGCCGTAGGCGAATGGACAGGGGCGGGATCGAACCGCCGACACACGGATTTTCAGTCCGTTGCTCTACCAACTGAGCTACCTGTCCCAAGTCGCGTAATTCTCCGAGTCGTTGCGTTTCCGCGTGGTTTCGGTGCGATGCAGGCTGACAGCCGTTTGAAACTCGCCGTTTGACAACTGCCGTCAGCCATTTGGCGCCGAAAACGCCGGAACATCGATACGTCCGGAAAACTAGCGAAGTGGCTAATTCTAATCGGCCCGCCACCGCTCGCAAGGCCCGACGGCCGAGCGATCCTTTTCCCCGTGGGATTCCATGCTTGCGTTGGCACTGTGCCCCGGTAAACTGCGCCCCGGTAAATTGAGCGGAGCCCCGGTACATTGATCGGAGCTAAGCCACGTCCCTTTGTCAGCACTGGCGCGGGCTGTCTGCACCAGAATCGCGCTTACAGAATCTCGCGCGAGGATCATTTCGTGCCCACTGTCGATGAAACGATTGCCCAGGCCAAGGTACACCACAACGCCGGCGAACTGAGCCAGGCCGCGCTCTTGTATCAGCAGGTTGTCGCCGCGGATTCTGCGAATGTCGAAGCCCACTTTCTGCTGGGCGCGGCGCGTCATGGTTTAAGCCAGCCGCAGGAAGCGATCGCAAGTTTGACGGAGGCATTGCGGCTGGAACCCGATCATGTCGAGGCCAACCGTTGCCTGGGCGTGGTGCTCGCCGAGAACGGGCAACTCGAGGAGGCCGCGAAGCTCGTTCGCAGGGCCGTCGAGCTACGGCCTGACTTTGCCGTGGCGAACTTGAACCTGGCCGCCATCCTCGCGCAACAGGAGAAGCTGGACGAGGCGCTTTTCTATTGCCGTCGAGCCGTGGAATCAGCCGGCCACTCGTCCGACGCGATCAGCGCCTACGAGATGCTGATGCGTTTCTTGGAATTGGGCAAGCGCGTCTTTCCCGAGGCCCATAAGCTGTTGCTCGCGCGCGCCGCCACCAAGGATTGGCGCCTATTGGACCAGATGGACTGGCTGTGGCGCGGCTACGAGCTGGGCAACGCATGGCCAATGCCCCAGACCACACCCGAGGCGGCCGATACGTGCAATCCGCTGCGGGCCTATTTCGAGGCACACCGCCAGGGCCGGGGCATTTGGAAATGTTTGCATTATTTTGATATTTACGATCGTCACTTTGCCGGCTTCAGAGGTCGAGAAGTCCACATTTTGGAAATCGGAATCTACAGCGGCGGCAGCTTGCAGATGTGGAAGGAATACTTCGGGCCAAATACCAAGGTCTATGGAGTCGACATCCAGCCCTCGTGCAAGGCGTTCGAGGACGAGTCGACGAAGATATTCATCGGCGATCAGGAAGATGCCGCTTTCTGGAAGCGGTTTAAGGAACAAGTTCCCACGCTCGACATCGTCATCGACGACGGCGGCCACAAACCCAGTCAACAGACCGTCACGCTCGAGGAGCTGCTGCCGCATATTCGTCCGGGGGGAATTTACCTCTGCGAGGACGTGGTTGCGCCATTCAATCAGTTTGCCTCTTATGTGAGCGGACTCGTGCAGGAACTCAACACGTACAATGTCCTGACGGCCGATCCGAGCAATCAGCAGATGCCGCTCGTTGGCAAACCAACCGGATTCCAGTCGGACATAGACTCGATTCACTCATATCCGTTTGTCACCGTGATCGAAAAACGCCGAAACCCCATGAGCGAGTTCGTTTCGGCCCGGCGCGGAACCGAGTGGCAGCGGTTTCTCAAGTAGCGTGAAAGCGGGCGAAAGTGTCGCTAAGGGACCAGCGAGCGGCACCTGCGGCCAGTGGATTTGGCCGCTGCCAGCAATCCACACGCATGACGCATAAGGTGGCGAAGTGCTAAGTTCTAGCAGCACGACCGCCGCGCGCAGCGTCCGTCCTCCGCGGACTAGAACGAACCGGCAGACCAGGAG
>JANNQN010000136.1:0-4103 GCA_031400775.1 Planctomycetia bacterium
GTATTCGTCGGCCAGGCGGGATTGGGGGCAATCTGGCTGGCCCTGGGGAATGCGAATGAGTTATTTCGCCTGGCGACGGCTGGCGTTGCCTATGTGATGGTGGCTGCCCTGTGCCTGGCAGGTTTTTTTGGTTGGGAAGGCCCGAATGCATTCCAGTCCACTGGCTGGGCCGAGCTCGCGAGCCAGCTCCTGGCTCTTCCGATGTGCATCATGGCAGCTGCGATGCCGTTGTGGCTACTGCGCGTATTGGCCGGGTGGTGCATCCATCATCCACTTTCGCCGCCGAGCCGACTTGCGATCCAGCAGTTTTCGATTAGCAGCCTGATCCTGCTGACAACGATCGTCGCGCTCATGTTAGGGCTGGGTCAGCAAGTGGCCAGACTAGACTCCAAGGAGCCGCTGTTGTTCTGGATGTCGATGGTGGGGGTGTTCCTGGTGGCGATGGTCGCGAGCGCGACGACGCTCGTTCCCGCTGTGGTCCTGCTCACGCGATTTCCCGCCCTGTCCGGCATTGTGGTCGTGGTGCTGGGAATCGTTTACTTCGTCGTAGCGTCTTTGTTTGCAGCGCTGCTCACGGCCATCGGTAAGAAAGTTTTGATGACCGAAGAGCTGGCGGGAATCTATGGATTCACCAGTTGCCCCTTCATCGGCTATTTGTGCACGCTCTTCCTGCCGCTGGCGGTATTGCGCTGGTGCGGATATCAGCTGGTGGTGGGGGCGAGGAAAGAAGCCAAGAAATCGACGGAGTAGTACTGAGTACTTTGCTTTTTTCTGCCTTCTGACCTCTACCCTCGCTCCCGATACGTCGCCACGCAGTGAGGCGTTTCCCAAAGCTGGGCTTCCACGATGGGGAAGCCGCGGCTGGCGGTGAATTCGAAGATGAGTTTGGCGATGTTTTCGGCGGTGGGGTTGGTTTCCATGAGGAAGACCGGCTCGCCGTGGGATTGCAGGATGGGGACGATGGGGTCCTCGCGGCTGAGCAACATGCGGTGGTCGAGGTTGGTGTCGATCCAGGCGGCGACGACCCGCTTGATGTCGGAGAAGTCGAGCACCATGCCGCGGTGATCGAGAGTCTCGGACTCGATCGTGATGATGGCGTGGCCGTTGTGCCCATGCAGGTAGCGGCACTTGCCGTCGTAGTTGAGCAGGCGATGGCCGTAGCAGAAGTCGATTTCACGGGTGACGCGGAACATGGGGGGGAATGGTGAGTGGTTAGTGGTGGGTGGTGAGTGGTGAGTTGGCGTAGTTGGTGCGGTCAAGTAGCGATGCAACTTGAAACGCTCCCTGTCGCTCCGCGCACTTGTTGCAGCGGCCGCAGTGGAGTCCAGCGACGGGGGAGATGCAAGAAAAGGTGAGCTCTAGCGGCAGCTTAGCGCCGAGGGCCATCACTTGTTGTTTGTTCATCTTCCCAAAGGGGCTGAGGAATTGTACGCGGCGCATGGCCCCGCGGTTAAGGGCCGATTCGAAGTCGGCCAGGAACTGCGCTCCCGCATCTTCAAAGGGACTGGTGCCCAGCGGAGCGAGGGCGAGCTGCTCGATTCCGTGAAGCTGGCACCAGACGGCGGCTTTCACCAACAGCAAGGCATTCCGGCCCGGCAGGTAGACAGATTCGTCGGGCGCGTCATGAGCGGGAGCATCCAGTCCAGTCAAGCTCCAGTGGCCAGTGTAAAGGTCCGCCAGCGGCAGATCCAGCACGACGAGTTCGAGGAGGTTCGGCGTGGCGATGGCGTGCAAGAACCGCTGCAAGCTGGCGAGCTCGTGTTCCTGCCAGTAGAGCCCCTTGCGGATGTAAAAGGGCTGCACGCGATGTCCTTGGCCCAGCAGGTGCGCGAGCAGGATGGAGCTATCGAGCCCGCCGCTGGCGAGGACGCCGATGGTGTTGGGGAACGATTGCATGACCCGATTCTGAAGAGGCATTTTGTTCGTGCCTATCCCAAGACCCTCACCCCGGCCCTCTCCCAGAGGCTGCACTTTAGGAAAAGTGAGCTTTGGAGATTGGGGTTGGTGAATTGTCAAAGTGGAAATGAAAATGGCTCTCCAGACACGGTTTCGTATTGGCGTACTGCCCGTGAGCCGGAGAGCCAAGGATGGCCAGCGAATTTCGATTTGCGAAAACGTCTGCTCCCGAGGATTGGCAGGAATGGGTCGCGTGGTTGACGCCAGCGCTGAACAGCCGCACCCGCTGGCGATTGCCGGTCGTGTTGCTGGGGTTGCTGTTCGCGCGGGGGCGACGCACGGTCACCTCCTGGCTGCGAGCCCAAGGCATTGCCGCCGACTACGACGACTATTTTTACTTCCTGGCCAGCCTGGGACGCAAGATCGAACCTGTGGCCACGGGTTTGTTTCAGTTGCTGCTGGCCCAACTGCCGGTGGGGGACCGCGTGCTGCTGGCAATCGACGATTCGCCGACGCCCCGCTATGGACCGAAGGTCGAAGGAGCCGGCCTGCACCACAACCCAACCTCGGGTCCCGACGATCACAAGTTCCTGTATGGGCACGTCTGGGTGACGCTGGCGCTGGTGTTGCGTCATCCGCTGTGGCACGCCATCGGCCTGCCGCTGCGGGCGCTGCTGTACGTCAGGAAAAAGGACATGCCGAAGATCGCAAGGCGCTGCCACTGGGAGTTTCGCACCAAGCTCGAGATGGCGGGCGAAATGGTGAAATGGGCCGAAAAACTGCTGCGTCCGCTGGGCAAAGCGCTGTGGCTGGTCATGGATGGCGCGTATGCCTATCGGTCGATGTTCCGGGCGGCTTTGCCGCTGGGCGCGACCCTCGTCAGCCGCCTGCGCAAGGATGCGGGACTGCGTTCGTTGCCCCAGCCGCGGCGACCCGGCGAGCGCGGGGGACGGCGGAAGTATGGCCGGGAGAAGATTTCGCTGGCCAAACGCGCGGCGCATCGTCAGGGCTGGCAAACACTCGAGGCCGTGCTCTATGGCGGCGAGAAAGTGACCAAGACCTACAAGACCTTTCTGGCCACCTGGCAGCCCATCGGTGGCACGATCCGCGTCGTGATCGTGCGCGAGCAGAAAAAGTGGGAAGCCTTCTTCTGCTCCGATCCGAGCGCCACCGTCACGCAGATCCTGGAATGCTTCGCCGACCGCTCGGCGATCGAGCAGGTGTTTCACGACATCAAGGAAGTCTGGGGTGCCGGCCAGCAGCAAGTCCGCAACCTGTTCACCAACGTCGCCTGCTTCCATTTGAACTTGTGGATGCATACGCTGGTCGAACTCTGGGCTTGGAACAAATCCGCGGGCGAAATTCGGGAACGCAGGGAGTGCCCTTGGGACTGCCAGGAGCGACGCCCGTCGCATGCCGACCGCCGCAAAGCCTTGTCCCGACAGTGCTTGCAAAACGAATTGTCGATACTTCAGCTCACGCATCACATCAGCGAACCAATTCAAAAACTACTCAAAACTCTCGCCTCCCTGGCCGCCTAGGTTCCTAAAGTGCAGCCAAAGGGAGAGGGAGGTTCCCAAGACCACTCTTCCGGCGGGGTGGTGTTGCAAAAGTTATGTGGCTTGTTTGTGCAAGTGGTGACGCGTCCATGAGTTGCGGCAAATGGCAGTGGGAATACTTCACCATTTGCCCCCCTGACATGGTCGAGCCAAAGGCGGGCGGATCGTTCTTCGATGGCCCTTCGTCGCAGCTTGGCCAACATTGCGGGACAGCGATCAAGAAAGCGAAAAACCCCGACTAGGTCGGGGTTCGTAAGATCAGTGACCCCAACGGGACTCGAACCCGTGTTACCGCCGTGAAAGGGCGGTGTCCTAGACCGCTAGACGATGGGGCCGCGGTGACGAAGTTTGTTCTAGCAGAAATGCGCCGATTAGCAGAGACGGCAAGGGGCGCAAAAGGTTCGGCCGGAAGCTGTTTCGCTAGGTGCGGTATACAAACCGGGGGCAGGCGGCGTCAAGGGGCCAAAGAAAGGGAAAGAGGGCCCACTGCTCAAAAAACGAGGCGCTGCCGAGAATGGAAACGAAGGGTCGGCGAAAGCGCCAGACTACAACTGACAAACTTAGCTGTCTTTCAGGCCAGCTTCGTTGACAGGAGCGGGAGCGTTTTCAGCCGCTTCGTTCCGTTTGATGGCGTCGTAGACTTCGCGC
>JANNQN010000137.1:0-2015 GCA_031400775.1 Planctomycetia bacterium
ATCCACACGAACGGCTTGTCCGCGTCGTCGACGCGCAGCTCGTACTTCAGCCGGGCCTGCATCAAGACTTTGCCCAGGATCTGGCTGTAGGTCATGCGCTTTTCCGGCACATCGGCTTGCACCGTCGCGGGGTCGATGCCGTGCCGCGCCAGTGCCGTCGAGTCGAACAGGAACGGCGCTTTCACCCGGGCTTGAATCGCCGCGATCGCCTCGGCGACCGACGTTTCCTTGATCTCGACGTTTAAGAATTCGAACATCTCGGCGAGCGGTTTGTCGGCGCCGGTCTTGGTCTTCCAGCCGATGGGCCAGGCCTCGACGCCGGCTCGGGCCGCGATCATGCGAAGTTGCAACTCGCCGCCGGCGGGCCGCTCGGGCAAAAGCGCGAGTCCGGCCGGCCGCAACACGACGGCCAGTGCCGTGCCGGAGGACAGACCCTGCAACTCGTCGGAAACTTTGACGGCCGCCAACTCGCCTCGGGCCGCGGCATCGTCGACCAGCGGGAGCTTCAGACCCTTAGCGATGCCAGCAACTACCTTGTCGGCCGTCACGCCCGCGGTTGCGAAGCGGACCGGCCGCTTGAGATCTTCCTGAATCCCGCTCAATTGTCGAGGGGTCAAGCCAAACGCGGCTCGCCGCTCGGTGACGCCCTCGGCCCCTTCGTCGCCGACGCGCGCCAGCCACTTTCGCAGTCGATCGGTGTCGCTGGGTTTGAACTTGCCGCCGGGCAGGTGCAGCACATTGTCGGCGGCCAGAATGCCCACCACGCGATAGCGGGGCGCCGACTCGGTTCCTTGCTGTTCGATGCCGGCTTCGTCGCCGGTGTTGGCCTGTCGAATGCGCAGGCCCGACACGCCCAGCGACGTGAGCGTCTTGTACCACTGTTGCGATGCAGTCACCGGCAGCCCAGGCTTGGTAACCAGTTCAAACGAGATATTGGCCGGCGGTTTCGCGGCCAGCGCCGTCGTGGCAGTGCTGGCGGCGATCAGCAGTACTATGCGCAGCCCTCGCATTCGATCGCCTCCCGGCGTTGCCCCGGTCGCTTTTTGTGTAATACGTGTCGTGTTTCCGTGGCAATTATAGCACGCTCGCGCCGCGGGGCATCGTGCTGGCGAACACTCGTGCAGCTCTGCCGAGACAACTACAATGGCTCGGTGTCCGCACTTGATGTCACTAAGGAACGAGCTTTGACCGATTCACCGAATATTATCGCCTCCGACGGCAGTGCCCCCAATGATAACGCCCCAGACGCCGCGGAGATGACCGCCGAGCAACTGGCCGAGGCCAAAGAATATGGTCGGGCTTCGCTGTACTGCGATTTGGCCGACAAGGCGCTCGACGTCGGCTACCTGGCCGTGATGGCGTTTGCGCTGGCCGTGCCGCTGGATGCCTATCTCTCGCGATTTGTCCAGGCCGACACGCCGCGGTTGCTGTTGATCTTCGTCATTACCACATTGGGGCACGTCGTCGTATCGTTCCCGTTGTCGTTGTTTGCCGGCCACACGCTCGAACACCGCTATCGGCTGAGCCATCAGACGCTCTCGCGCTGGCTTGCTAGATATGCGAAGCGCAACCTGCTGGCGCTCGCCTTTGGTCTGGTGATGACGCCCCTTCTGTACTGGGTGATCTGGCTGGCGGGTCCCTGGTGGTGGCTGGCGGCGGCGGCGGTGTTTTTTGTCGTCACCGTGATCATGGGGCAACTGCTGCCCGTCGTCGTGCTGCCGCTGTTCTACAAGATCGAGCGGCTGGAGAATGCCGAGTTGACCGAGCGGATGGCTAAGCTCGCGGCGGGCACGGGACTTTCGATCCAGGGCGTCTATCGGATGGGATTGAGCGAGGAAACGGCCAAGGCCAACGCCATGCTCACCGGACTAGGTCGCACGCGGCGCGTGCTGATGGGCGATACGCTCTTGGATCAGTTCTCCAGCGACGAGATCGAAGTCATTTTCGCCCACGAGATCGGGCATCACGTGTTTCGCCATATCCGCAAGATGATCGTGGCCGGCGTGCTCTACAGC
>JANNQN010000138.1:0-3253 GCA_031400775.1 Planctomycetia bacterium
CCCGCTTGTTGAAGAAGGGGCTGGAGCGCTACAGCGCCAAGGATGAGGGCGCGCTGTACTCGTTGGGCTGGGTTACCAAGGATGGCACGCAGTGGTGCCCCATGAACGAAGAGCCCCTGCACCTGATTCCCCAGCGGTTCCGCCCGGAAGTCCTCGAAGGGCTCAACTCAGAAGTCCCCTCTGGTGAATATCGGGTCAAGATCACGGGCGAATTGTGCCCCTTCTGCCGCTACGTCTATAGCGACCTGCTGAAGCAATATCAGGGCGACTGGACCCGCGTGGTGCAGGATGTGCGCGTCAAGCGGTTGCTGCTCAGCGAGAAAGATCGCATCGGCATCGGCACGTTCCAGCCCAAGGACGAAAAGAACCAGGATTCGACCGAGCTGACCGGCGACATCAACTATCGCAAGATCGCCGAGTACGGCAGCGACAGCGACCCCCGGGCCTTCAACTTCGACGGCGAGTTCAACATCGCCAACCGCGGGATCGTCGAGTTCGTGGAAGTGCTCAAGCTGGACGTGGCCTTCTTGTACGACCTGTTGGGCGCCAGCCAGGAGCACAAGGTCAAGCCGAAGAAGTTCGCGCAGACCGACATCGACGAAGTGATCTTGGGCCACACGAACGAGCCGGAATTTCGCCGATTGCAGGGCAACGAATTCATGGAAGCCCTCCGCGATCGCACGGTCCGCATCGACGTGCCTTACGTCACGACGTTGGCCAACGAGATCAAAATCTACGAGAAGGATTACAACAAGGAGACCGTCAAGGGCAAGCACATTGCGCCGCACACGATCGAAATGGCCGCCATGTGGGCGATTCTGACGCGGCTCGAAGAGCCCAAGAACGCGGGGCTCAGCCTGCTGCAAAAGCTCAAGCTGTACAACGGCAAGACCCTGCCCGGATTTACCGAGGACAATATCAAGGAACTGCGCGAGCAGACCACGAACGAGGGCATGCTGGGGATTTCGCCCCGCTATGTGCAAGACAAGATTTCGAACGCGCTCGTGGCTCATCCCGAGTCGCGTTCGATCAATCCGTTCATGGTCCTTAACGAGCTCGAAGCGGGCCTCAAGCATCACACCTTGATCACGAACGACGAAATGCGGACCAAGTACCGCGAATTGCTGGGCGTGGTCAAGGAGGAGTATGAGAACATCGTGAAGAACGAAGTTCAGCGCGCGATCGCCGCCGACGAAGACGCGCTCAAGCGGCTATGCGGCAATTACATCGACAACGTCAAGGCCTACACGCAACGCGAGAAGGTCAAGAACAGCTTCACCGGCCAGTACCAGGAGCCCGACGAGCGGCTGATGCGGTCGATCGAGCAGAAGATTGATATTCCCGAAAGCCGCAAGGACGATTTCCGCCGCGAGATCATGAACTACATCGGCGCGCTGTCGATCGACGGCCGGACGTTCGACTATAAGACCAACGAGCGGCTTTACAAGGCCCTGGAGCTCAAGCTGTTCGAAGATCAAAAGGACTCGATCAAGTTGACCAGCCTGGTGTCGAAAGTCGTCGACGCCGAGACCCAGGCCAAGATCGACGTGGTCAAGCATCGCTTGATCCGCGATTACGGGTACGACGACGAAAGCGCCTCCGATGTGTTGAATTACGTGGCCAGCATCTTTGCCCGCGGAGATGCCAAGCACGCTTCGTAGCAAGTGCCGGCTCGCTCCGGTCGGGCTGTTCGAGGGGATGGCAATGAGAATCGAGCACGATCTATCGCGATTCAAGCAAATCGTGCGTGGCAAGATTCGCCAGAACTTGCGCAAGTACGTGACTCACGGCGAAATGATCGGCCGCAAGGGTCGCGATCTGGTCAGCATTCCGCTAACGCAACTCGACGTGCCCCATTTCCGCTTCGGCAAGAATGGCTCGGGCGGCATCGGCCAGGGCGATGGCGAACAGGGCACTCCCGTGGGCTCCGGCGGCGACGCTGAAGGCGGCTCCGGAAACGCCGGCAGCGATCCGGGCGCGCACATCCTCGAGGTCGAGGTCTCGCTGCAGGAGCTAGCCGTCATCCTGGGCGAAGAGCTCGAGTTGCCCCGCATCGAACCCAAGGGCAAGTCCAACATCGATCAGAAGAAGGCCCGCTATTCGAGCATTCGCCGAAGCGGGCCGGAATCGTTGCGACACTTCAAGCGGACCTACATGGAGGCGCTGCGGCGGCAGATCTCGTCGAATACCTACGTGCCCGAGCGGCCGCGGATCGTGCCTATCCGCGAAGACAAACGCTATCGGGCTTGGACCGAAGTGGATCAGCCCGAGGCAAACGCGGTGCTGATCTACATCATGGACGTGTCGGGCTCGATGACCGACGATCAAAAGGAGATCGTGCGCACGGCGGCCTTCTGGCTCGACACGTGGCTGCGCAGCCAATATCAGGGCGTCGAAACCCGGTACATCATCCACGATGCCGCGGCCAAGGAAGTCGATGAGCAGACGTTTTATCACACCCGCGAAAGCGGCGGCACGCGGATCAGTTCGGCCTATTCGGTCTGCGCCGACATGATTGCCCGGGACTTTCCGCCAAGCGAATGGAACATTTATTGCTTCCAGTTTTCCGACGGCGACAACTGGGGCGAGGACAACGAAAAGAGTCTGGCGCTGCTGCGAGATTCGTTGCTGCCGCAAGTCAACTTGTTTTGCTACGGGCAGGTCGAAAGCCCCTACGGCAGCGGCGAGTATGTGCGCTCGCTGGAGCTCGCCTTCGGCTCGAGCGAAGAGCGCCTGATCCTGGCCGAATTGGAAAACAAGGAAGCGATTTACCCTTGCTTGAAGAAGTTCCTGGGCACTGGAGTGTAATCCGCGTGATCGAGTTTCTTCGCACTTAGAGCCTGGAGACAAAACGTCGGGGACTGTCCCGATTTTTCGGTGCCCTGGGAGAAAAATGGGACTGTCCCCTTCTCCCGGGACGTTTTGTCCTCAGGCTCTTAATTAACGACTGCACCTTGCATGGCTACCGTAAGCTTCGAACCGTTGCCCGCCAATCTGGCCGAGATCCAGGTCCGCATGGAGGGCTATGCGCGCGACTACGGCTTGGATTTCTATCCCACGATCTTCGAATTGATCGACGCCGATCAGCTCAACGCCGTGGCGGCCTACGGCGGATTTCCCACCCGATATCCGCACTGGCGGTTCGGCATGGAGTACGAGCAGCTATCGAAGGGATACACCTACGGGTTGCAAAAAATCTACGAGCTCGTGATCAACAACAACCCCTGCTACGCCTACCTGATGCGGTCCAACG
>JANNQN010000139.1:0-12099 GCA_031400775.1 Planctomycetia bacterium
GCCGGAACGCAGCCCGCTGTTCAATCTGATTTACGGCGCTGCTCTGCAGGCCAGCGAGTGGACCAATCCGGACGAGCGTCCGGATCGTGCCTATGTCGCTCCCGAGGAGTACGACCGCGACGAGTGCGCCGAGTGGCTGCGCGACGTGCCAGCCGACACGATCACCTGGACGGTGAACAACAGCGACCGTCGCGACGTGGTTATCTCGGGCCGGAATCGCTTTCGCCGCCCGCATGGTGAGACGGTGCTGCCGGTTTCCGAGCGGCACGTGATGCGCTGGAACGGCGACCCCTACACGCTCGATGGCGGCGGCGATGGCCACAGCCGCGACGATGGCGCGGCGATCTTGCTGCCCTATTGGATGGGCCGCTGGCACCGGTTGATCGAGTAGCGCGCGTGGGGCGGCTATTCGGCCGAGATGCAGTACAAATTCTCGTTACCGCGTAGGATGATCTGGTTGCCCACGATGGCGGCCGAGGCATCGAAGCGGTCGTCCAGCTTGTTCGTGGCCAGGATTTCCAATTCGCTGCCGCGTTTGAGCACCACGGTGTTCCCCTCGCGGCTGGTGAAATAAATGCGATCGGCCGCGCCCACTGGCGAGGCGTAGATATTGGCGATGCCCTCCAGCCGTTTGCGATCGATCACTGGCTCGCCGGTCTTGGCGTCGAGCACCGACAAGATTCCCTTGTTGCTGCCTGTGAAGTACAGCGATTCGCCATATAGCAGCGGCGAGGGAACGTAGGGTGTGCCAGGTTCCTTACGCTTCCAGGCAATCTTGTCGCTGTCGGTAAGGTCGCCGGTCGAGTCCAGCGGGATGGCGTACAGGGCGTTGCCCGTGTATCCGGTCATGGCGAAGACCAAGTTGCCGTCGGTGACGGGACAGGGGATCGCGGCGAGCACCTGGCCGCCGCACTCCCAAATCAGATCACCCGTTTTCAGGTCGTAACTTCGCACGCGCTTCGTGCCGTTGACGATCACCTGCGTGCGGCCGGCATGGTCCACCAGCAGTGGAGTCGCCCACGACGAGTTTTCATCGCGGTCGACTTTCCATTTGGTCTCGCCCGTGCGCGCATCGAGCAGCGTGATGAACGAGCCGCCCTGGTGGTCGCAGTTCAGCACCACCGACTCGCCATGCGCGACTGGTGACGAGCCCTCGCCAAACGTGTTGTAAATCATCATCTTGCCCAGGTCGCGAGTCCACTTCTGGTTGCCAGCCATGTCGAAGCAGTACACGCCGCGCGAGCCGAACGAAACATAAATCTGCTTGCCGTCGGTCATGGGCGAGGCCGAGGCAAAACTGGCGTCGGGATGATGTCCTTCGTGAGGCAACTCCTCCTTGACCATCTGCTGCCACAGGGTTTGGCCCGTGCGGCGATCGACCGACATCACCACGAACTGATAAACGTTCTTGGGCCGTTGAATATTGAACGGATTCTTGGGAGCATCTGCCGGCGGGGGCGGCAGCTCGACCTCGCGGTCGGTCTTGATGGCGGTGGTGAGGATGATCTGGTCTCCCCACACGATCGGCGAGGCCGTGCTCTTGCCGGGGATTTTGACCTTCCACTTCACATTCGTGTTCTCGTCCCAATTCGTGGGCGGATTGCCCAGCGGGGCCACGCCGTTGGCCAGCGGTCCGCGCCACTGGCCCCAATTTTGCAGCTCGGGCGTGACCGTTTTTTCGTCGGCTCCAAAGGCCATTGCGGCCGTCAACAGAATCATTCCCGCCAGGGCGATCGTTCGCATGAATGGGAGTCCTTTGAAGTTCGATTGTTTCGCGATTGACTCGGCGCCAGGGCCGGTCGAAACAACCTACCATCTCGCGGCCCGTGTTGCACGCCCATGGTGGGTCATTCAACGAACTCGCGGGCTAACCTGTCTCTAGCATTGCCCCGCGCGGGATGCGATCATAAGCGGCGCGATCGCCGGCTGGTCTATTCTGTTATCCACTCCCTATTGAAAGGGTGCCTACGTCATGTTTGGGTATTCGCTTCGCGGCCAGTTGGCCGTTGCCGGCGCTTGGAGTCTATTGTTCTCACAATCCGCGCTTGTGTTTGCGCAGGCGGCCGCCGACGTTAAAGCGCCCGCGCGCGGCCCAATTGTGGTCAGCGATCTGGCCCGCCAGATTCACGCTCGCGCCACGCTCGTCGACGGCCACAATGACCTGCCGTGGAAAATCCGCGAGCAAGGTTCGCCCGGCTTCGAGAAAATGGATATCTCGCAATCGCAGCCCAAGTTGGACACCGATATCCCGCGGCTGCGCGCTGGCGGCGTCAAGGCGCAATTCTGGTCCGTCTTCGTGCCGGCCAGCAGCGGCACGGACGGCAAAGCCTTGTCGACGACGCTCGAGCAGATCGCGCTGGTTAAGGCGATGATCAAACGCTATCCCGAGACTTTTGAGTTCGCCGGTTCGGTCGATGACATCGAGCGGATTTGCGCGGCCGGCCGGATCGCGTCGTTGATCGGAGTCGAAGGAGGGCACTCGATCGAAAACTCGCTGAACGTGCTGCGCGAGCTGTACTCCCAAGGTGCGCGTTACATGACGCTGACCCATTCCGATACGCTGGACTGGGCCGATTCGGCCACCGATGCCGAACGCAACGGCGGCTTGAGCGCCTTTGGCGAGGAGGTCGTCAAGGAGATGAACCGCCTGGGCATGCTCGTCGATCTTTCGCACGTCTCGATCGCCACGATGCGGCACGTCTTGCGGCTCAGTTCTGCGCCGGTCATCTTTTCGCATTCCTCGGCCCGGGCCATCGCCGATCATCCCCGCAACGTCCCCGACGACGTGCTGAAGATGACGGCCGAAAAGGGCGGAGTGGTGATGGTGAATTTCTATTCCGGGTTTGTCGTCCCCTCATCGGCCGAATTGGGCAAGAAGGCGCTGCCGCTGTTGCGCGAGCTACGGGCCAAACACGGCCGCGACACGGCGGCGATCCGCGCCGAGATGCGCGCCTGGTCGCTCAAGAATCCGATGGACCCGGGCACGATTCACGTCGTGCTCGACCATATCGACCATATCGCGAAAGTGGCCGGCGTGGACCACGTCGGCATCGGCTCCGATTTCGACGGCGTGGATAAGCTGCCCGCACAGCTCGAGGACGTGAGCACGTATCCCAGAATCACGCAGGGTCTGCTCGACCGGGGCTATAGCGAGCCGGATATTCACAAGATTCTGGGCGGCAACCTGCTGCGCGTGATGCGCGAGGCCGAAAAAACAGCTCAACGCTTGCAGGCGGCCAAAAGCTGAGGGAGCGTCGATTTACTTGGCAGTTATCCGCGCGGCAGTCTTTCGGGCCGGGCGAGAAGTTTTTCATCGGGCCATTGAACCCACCGCGTCGCTCGTGCGACTTCTCTGTGGGGATGCGAACTGGCTGCGTCTCACCGCCGGAAGGCTGGTTATCGACATTGGGCGATATGCACGAAGACCCCCAGCGATTTCGCGAGCGGCTCGTCGTGTTGCGAGCCCAGGCGGGAGGTCGCGCCGCGTTTCACGAGCTTGTCGCGACGTATCAGCAGCGATTGACGTACTATGTGCATCGCTTGGTGCAGGATGCGCACCAGGCAGGAGATATCTTGCAGGATGTGTGGCTCGACGTGTTTCGCACGCTGGGCAAGTTGCAATCGCCGGGGGCGTTTCGCGTTTGGCTTTATCGAGTCGCCCACAACCATGCCGTCACGTACATCCGGCGTCAGTCGGTTGAGTCGGAAGTGAGCGAGCAGTTAGCGGTTGACGGCGAGGAAATCGAACGTTGGAACGACTTGGACGCACTGGAGAATGCCGAGCTGGTGCATTTCGCGCTCAATCGATTGTCGGTCAGCCATCGCGAAGTGATGACGCTGCGGTTCTTGGAAGGGATGGACGTCAAGGAGATCGCCCGAGTGTTGGAATGCAGCGAGGGTACGGCCAAATCGCGATTGCACTACGCGAAGAGCGCATTGCGGCGGCTCATCGGGGAGGAACTGAGAAATGGCTGACCGCGATTTGCACCGAGAGAGGGTCCAGAGGCTGTTGGCCCAGGATCCAGATCTCAACGACACCCAACTCAAGGAGTTTCGCATGCAACTGGAACAGAAGCTTCAGTCGTTGGAAGACGGTTCCCAGAAGGTGCTCCGTGCCTCGATGTGGATCATCGCACTGATGGTGTTTCTCCACTTGATAGGCGTCTTTTTTATGCCGATGTTCCCGGTCGGGCAACGTGCGGGGAGGGTAGATTGGGTGCTGAACTTAAATACGGCCGTGATCGGCGGCTGGTTTGTGGCGAGGATTTTGACGCTCGCCGTCTGTCTGTGGATGCTGATCTTGTACTTCTACAAGTACGCGCCGGGGCTCAAGCGGGCGCGTTTCGATACGCAGACGGCGATGATCCTGGAGCTGCAACAGCAGGTGGAGCAATTGCGCCAGGACATGGAGCGGCGCAATCCCTCTTAGGGGCTCGACTGACGTTCTACAGCTCGCCGCAATCGGCAATCTCGATCTTGCCGTTCGTCTGGCCCGACTGCGAGCCCAGGCTCTCGATCTTCTTGACGACGTCCATGCCTTCGACCACCTGGCCGAAGACGACGTGCTTGCCGTCGAGCCAGGGGGTCTTCACCGTGCATAGAAAGAATTGCGAGCCGTTGGTGTTCGGGCCGGCATTGGCCATGCTGAGTACGCCCCCACCAGTGTGCTTCAGCGTGAAATTCTCGTCGGCGAACTTCTCGCCATAAATCGACTTGCCGCCCGTGCCGTTGCCGCGGGTGAAGTCGCCGCCCTGGCACATGAAGTCCGTGATGACGCGATGGAACGCGCTGCCCTTGTAGCCGAAGCCTTTTTCGCCCGTGCACAGGGCCCGGAAGTTCTCGGCCGTCTTGGGCACGACGTCGGCCCGCAGCTCGATCACGATTCGGCCCAGCTTCTTGCCGTCGGCGGTCACGTCGAGAAAGCAGCGGGGTAGCTTCTTCTGCTCGGCGCCTTGCGACGCTTTGCCGAGGGCCAAACCAAGAATGGCGAATAGAAAGAGCCGAGTAATCATGGGGTATCTCCAGGAAAAGTCAGGATTCGGTTGATTGGCCGCAGCATTTTACTCAAAAGCGGCCTTCGCGCAAAGCTATGATCGCCGCGGAACTTGAGACGCGAAGGCGGTTACCGGCGTCGGCGGGGCCGCTGGAAAGGGCCTGGAAAAAAGTTGGGAATTCGGTAAACAATCTGCCGGACGACTCGATAATCGGTCCATCAAGTTGATCCAACGAGCTGCCACCCAGGCGTCTGGGCAGGTCGTATCGCAATCCCCAGCAGCGGCAGGAGCCAGGACATGACCGACGACGATATCAAGAAGCTGGGCCTCAAGCTCATCGAGAAAAACTTTCAAAGTACGCAAGCAATCTTCAAATACAAAAAGGTTTACGAA
This sequence comes from Planctomycetia bacterium, assembly GCA_031400775.1. Classification (GTDB taxonomy): domain Bacteria; phylum Planctomycetota; class Planctomycetia; order Pirellulales; family PALSA-1355; genus PALSA-1355. The sequence goes on from JANNQN010000139.1 coordinate 5,388, forward strand.
GAACACAAAGAGCTCTTCGAATTGGGTCAGAAGCTGCTTGATCCTGATACGCGGTCCGCGACCATCTACAAAGAGTCGCTCAAATTCATGCTCAAGAAGGCCGGCAGCCTGATCGGCAAGAGCCTGACCAAAAGCCCTTACTATGTGCTGAACCAAAAAGGCTTGGAGGCGCTGTTTGAAGCCGTCACGGCCATGGACACGATCAATAACGCCCGCAAGTTGGTCTCCGACGCGGAAGCCGATCTGGAAAAGCTTGCGCCCAAAGTCAAGGAATTCCAAAGCGAATGCTACGACAAGCACAAAGAGTTCTATGAGGGCATCAAGCAAACGCTCAATCGGCCGGGGGTCGAATGGGCCAAGTACATCGATCGGCTGCATTGGGACCTGCGCGAGGAGACTCGGGCCGATGCCGAAGCAGAAGTCGAAAATGCCCTGCAAATCGCTGAGATGCTGCTCAAGGACATTCGCCCGATCGTCGATCAGATATTCATCTACGGTCCAGTCGTATACGGCAACTACGCCGCCCTGACTGCCGCCGGTGCCAAGATCGTGCTGGCCGAGAAGACGGCGCAAGCAAAGGTCGGAAAACTGGCGAGCTCCAGCAGCACCATTTCGCATGGGTTCGGAGTCATCGAGCAAGCCCGACAACAGACCGAACGCGACCTGCAGGGGCTTTACAACGAGAAGTCCAAAGGCAAGTCCCTGGCGGCTCGCGTCGATGCTCTGTTCGACGACGTCCACACGTACACCATGCGGGATTGGAACAGCATCATTGCCTGGTGCTTCACGGACCAGGTGCTGACGTTCGGCGCCATGGGGGGCGTCAGCACGATGCCCTGGAACGCCAAGATGCCGGAAAAATAGCGGACATTTACTCAGCGTCGGCTTTGCGCACGAGGGTGCGCCGAATTCTCCCGCGGCGCTAGTGGCAGCGTTTCAGCCGCAAAGCGGCGTTCTGCCATAGCCCAGGGCGAAGCGCAGCCCTGGCAGAGCTTCAGCTCAGTCGGTAGTGGCGCAAGGCGTTGTCGTGGAACAGACGGCGCTGCTGGTCGTCGGGGCGGTTATGCACGATCTCCCTGAGAGCGTCGTACCAGGCCTTGTAACTCGCGCCCAGGTTGCAGACTGGCCAGTCGCCGCCGAACATCACCCGATCTGGACCGAACACATCCAGCGTGTGGTTGACGATCGGCGCCAAATCATTCGTGCTCCACTTGCCGGGCGTGGCCGAAGCGATGATTCCAGAGACTTTCACGACCACGTTTTTTCGTCCGGCGACGGCGGCAATGTCGCGCTTCCAGGCCGAGTGGTCGGCGGCCTGCAAGTTGGCGTTGCCGCAATGGTCGAGGATGAACGACGTGCCCGGACAAGCATCGACGAGTCGAGCGGCGTCGGGCAACTCGGCGGCGCGCACGCAAATGTCGTAGCTCAGGCCCAACTCGCCTAAGAGCTGAATGCCGGCGATGAAGGGCTTCTGCAGGCAATAGCCGGGCGGAGTCGATTCGCCGTGCAGCACCTGCCGCAGGCCGCGGATGTGCCGGTGCGCCTTGAACTGCGTGATATAGTCGCGAAAACCCTCGGCGGCCGGCCGGCCCGAGATCACGGCCGCGGCCAAGGGTCCCTCGCCTCGCCGGCATAGCTCCGCGATATAGTCTGCCTCGGCCTGCTGCTGGCTGGGCTCGACGTCCACTTCCAGGTACACGCTCTTGACGATCGGAATACCCGCCGTCGCGGTCAGGTAATCGCGCATCGTAAAATCGTGCGCGAGGGACGGGCTGGTCGCGGTCCAGGGCAGTCGAAACTTTTTCAGGTCCCACAAGTGCTGGTGGCTGTCGACGACCTTGAACATCGGCTCAGACGTTTTGCGGGAAGGCTCGGTGGCACAAAGCAATTGCGCCGTGAGACCCGAGTGAGCGCCGATCGCCGTGGCTGCTGCGATCGAGCGTTCGAGGAAATCTCGCCGCTCAATGTCTTGTTCACGGCTCGGCTTCGGGGCACTGGGCGACGGCCACATGTGGCAACTCCTGAAAGTCACATTTCCTGAAAGTCACATTGACGTTTTTCGTGGAATCAATTTTGTTCCCTGCGGCTCGACCGTTAGACTCTTATCGTACACGGCCCTGCTTTTGGCAAGCAGGCGGCGGACATAAACGGTTCCAGCCTGGCGGAGGATGCGATGGACCACAGCGAAATTGCGACTGCCGCGAGCAATCCGCCCGCCCCCGAGCGTCCGCCGAGGCCCTTCTGGCGGAGCCTGGCGAAAGCGCTGGCGGTCTTGGCGTTGTTGGTAGTCGGTTATCTTGCTTTCTGGCCGGCGCCGATCGATCCGCTGGCCTACACGCCCTCTGCCAAGCCGGCACTCGAAGGCCCGCTTGCGCCCAACGACCGGCTGCAATCGGCCGAAATCCTGGCGGCAGGCCAGGTCGATGGTCCGGAGGATGTTGAGGTTGATGCCGAGGGACGCATTTACGCGGGCACGGCCGACGGCTGGGTGGTGCGCGTCGAACGAGACGGCAGCGTGATGCAATTCGCCAAAACCGGAGGCCGACCGCTGGGCATGGCCCTGGATGCGCAAGGCAACCTGATCGTCGCCGACGGCATCAAAGGCCTGCTAAGTATCGCACCCGACAAAACCGTCACTACGCTGGTTACCAATGCCGACGGCGTCGATTTCGGTTTTACGGACGACTTGGACGTGGCCCGCGACGGGACTGTGTATTTCTCCGACGCCAGCAGCAAGTTCGGGCCGGGCCAGTACCTCCACGACATGCTCGAAGCCCGTCCGCACGGACGGCTGCTGCGATACAATCCCGCGAGCAAATCGGTCGACGTGCTGTTGGACTCATTGTATTTCGCCAATGGCATTGCACTATCGCAGAACGAAGAGTTCGTATTGGTGAACGAGACCTATCGCCATCGCGTGACGCGCTATTGGCTCACCGGACCGAAAGCTGACACGTCCGACACGTTTGTCGACAACCTGCCGGGCTATCCCGACAACATCTCGTCGAACCGCCGAGGCACATTCTGGCTGGCGTTGTTCACCGTGCGGAACGACACGGCCGATTGGCTCGCACCGAGACCGTGGGTCAAACAGGCCTTGTCGAAGCTGCCCAGCTTCCTGTGGCCCAAGCCCCAGCCTTATGCATTTGTCGTTCAACTGGATGAGACCGGTGCGATCGTCGACAGCCTGCAAGACCCCAGCGGCAAGCGGCTGCACACGGTCACCAGCGCGCACGAACGGGATGGCTATCTCTACCTGGGCAGCCTGCACAACGATCGGATCGGCAAGTACAAATTGCCGAAGGCGGAATAAGGCTTCCGTCGCTGCTACTAGCCGGCGGCGACTTGCTTGGCCGCGATGTGCCGCTCGAAGCGTGCCACCTCGACCGCCGCGCGCGAGTGCGTGCCGCTGCCGATGCGGTCGATCCCGTCGTGGGCTTCGACCAAAAACGTGATAATTCGCTCATTCACCGATTCCACGCGTGCCCTGGCGGTCACTGTCCGGCCGATGGGGGTCGCGGCGAGGTGCTTCACGTTGACCTCCGTGCCCACCGAGACCCAACCTGGCGGCAACAGCGACTGGATCGCATTGCTAGCCGCGACTTCCATCAGGTAGATCATAAAGGGCGTTCCGTACACCTCGGGCATGCCGGGATGAAAATGCGCGACCGTGATCTCGCGCGTCACGATCGTGGTTTCGGCGCCCTCCATGCCGGGGCGAATTTTTTCAAGCGGGTCCACTAGTCAGCTCCAATAGGAATCGGGCGGCATGCGAATCATGACGCCGCTCCAAGATAGCCGCGGCGCGACGGTTTGACTACGCGCGATGGGAATCGAGCCCGAAGTGAATGAGCGAGACCGAGTTGGCCGCCGGCCGGTGAGCCTCAGGCCAGCAGCTCGTGCCGCACCTTGCCCTCGCCGGCGATGGCGATCGGCCGGCCGAGCCGGTCTCGAATGAGCGATTGCGGGTCGATGCCCAGCAGATGATACATGGTCGCCAGAATATCCTTGGGCGAGACCGGCGTATCTTGCACCGCTCCGGCGATGCGGTCGGTGCGCCCGACCACCTTGCCGCGCGCCACGCCGCCGCCGACCAGCAGCGTGGAATAGGCCTGCGCCCAATGGCCGCGACCGCCTCCGGGCACGTTTTCGAGTTTTGGCGTCCGCCCGTGTTCGGTCGTGCAGACGATCAGCGTGTCGTCCAGCATCCCGCGCGATTCCAGATCGAGCACTAGCGTGCTCAGCGCCCGATCGAGACCCGGACAAAGCTGCTCGCGCATCAACTCGTAATGATAGAAATGCGTGTCCCAGGCGCTATTTACCAGCTCGAATTCGTCCCACAACACGGTGACGAATTGTGTGCCGGCTTCCAACAGTCGCCGGGCCACGAGCGAGGCCTGGCCGAACAGCGTCATGCCGTAGCGCTCGCGCATCGCCGCCGGCTCGCGGGTCACGTCGAGCGCCTCGCCCAGCGTGCTGGTAGTGAGATAGGAAAAAGCCTGCTGGCGAAAACCGTCGAACGAGCGCGTGGCCGTGTTCGATGCCAGCGCCCGCCGGGCGTCGTCGAATTGACCAAGCAGCGAACGCCGGCGGTTGAGCCGATCCAACGTCAAACCCTCGGGCAGTCGGGCATCGGCCGAAAGGCCAAAGCGGCAATTGGGCTCGAGCGGTCCATAAGGATCCTTGCAGCGAACCGTCTGCTCGCCGAACGTGTAGGTCGACGTGCGTGTGCCGTGTCCCTGGAAATCGGTCCATAGCGGATCGTAACCTCGCCCCAGCCAGGCGCCATAAGGACCCGCATTGTCCCCTGCCGCGTAGGGCCGCCTTGAACTGAGCCGCCAAGGCAAGCCGATGTTCCGCGCAATGGGCGGCGCCGGATCGCCCCGCTCGTCGGCCAGAAAATCGACCACCGAGCCGATGAACGGCCAATGCCGCGGATCGCGCGGCTTCATCTGCAACGGCACGTCGATCGTCGGAATCGACGTCAGCGTGAACGCCGAGGCGTGCAACGGGTAGGGATGCGTCATCGAGCGCACGATGGTCGCGCGGTCGATTATTTTGGCGACCCTTGGCAGCAACTCGCCGATTTGCACGCCCGGCACGCTGGTCGAGATGACGCCCAAGTCGCCGCGCACCTCGATCGGCGCATCGGGCTTGGGATCGAACGTCTCCAGTTGGCTGGCCGCGCCGTACAGATACAACAAGACGCAACGCTTGGCTCGACCGAACGACGGTCCGTGCGCCGCCGCGGCCTCGGCAGACACGGCCGTCGATTGGTCAAGGATCGTCTGCCCGCCGAGACCCAGCAAGCCTAATCCGCCAGCTTGCAGAAAGTCTCGTCGCGAAAGTCCGTCGCACAGCCGTTTGTGAGAACCGAGGATGCGCAGCATCGATCGAACCTCATGGCCTGCTTGCGATGGCGTGCTTATTGCGTTTCCGATAACTGGCTCGGAGAAGGGGACAGTCCCATTTTTCTCCCGGGGCACCGAAAAATCGGGACAGTCCCCGCCAGTTCTCGGATCCCGTCCTAGTTTGCGGCGGCTTCCGCCTTGGGCATCTCGAAGATGGCCTCGTCCACTTTGCCGTCGACCTTGGTCTCGGTGAAGACGGTGTCAATCTTGAGGGCCTCGCCGAGCGTCACGTTGTTCTTGGTCGGCAGCGTCACGGCGCCGAACTTCTCATAGCCCGACAGATCGACCACGACTTCGACTTCGCCGAACTGCGGGCTCTTTTGCTTGAGCGTGGTGCGCTTGACTAGTCCCGTTTCCTTATCGAGAAAGAACTTGACCGGGGGACGGTCCTTGGGGGTGAGCTGGACGATCGTGTAGTCCACGTCCTCGATCTTCTCGTCGTCCAGCTTCTCGGCCTTGGCGCCGCGCTCGGCGATCATGATAAACGGGTTCACGTCGACCGATTGCTTGATCTGGTTGGCCTCCTCGCCTTCGACTTCCTGTATGCCCATCATCCCGTCGCGCCAGGCTATCTTGCCGTTGTAGCCGTCCCGCTGTTGGAAGACCGCCAGGTCGAGCGAGCGAACGGCTTTCTTCCAAGGGATGAGAATCTCTTCGACGGTTCCGTCCATCTGACCGAACGAGCCGTCCACGGCGACGGTTCCCTTGCGCTCCACGGCTTTGAGCCCCAGCAGCGCCTCGCGCCCGCCCTGCGCCTTGATGTTCTTGGCAATCACTTCCTCAACGCTTTGAGCCGCCGCGCTACTCGCCATCACGGCGAACAAACCCGCGGCAACAATCGCGATGGCCGATCGACAACGCCCGGTAGATACGTTTCTCATGACAGTTTCACCCTGGTTTCTGGAGCCTATCTGGTTGGAAAACGTCGCAACTGGCCGGGCTTTGGGGGATAGCACTGCCGGCGATGAGTATACCAAGCCCTGTCGGCGCGTGCGACAGGCCAGCTAAACTCAAGATAGGTCCCCCGGGAATCTGACCCCCGTCCGCTATTCGGCTAGAATGGACGATAGCAACGCGCGGGCAGATCGGTTCTGTTTCTGACCGGTCCGCGGCGCTCCCCCGACACGTGGAAATCCTCGAATCGCGGCATCTGACATGAGCCCGGAAAAGGTCCCATCCGACAACGAATTCTCGCGGCAATACTCCGAGAAGAAGTTCTGGGATAAGCTGGTTGTCTATGCCCGCTCGGCCGGAACCGAGGTCGTCGAGCGGGCCCTGCAGCTTTACTATGCGGCCCAGGA
>JANNQN010000140.1:0-9592 GCA_031400775.1 Planctomycetia bacterium
CCCGCGGGGGGGCGGGCCCCCCCCCACTATGTTTGTGGGGGTGGTGTGGTGTGTGTTGTTTCTAATCAACCCTGCGGGGGGGGGGGGGGGGGGGGGGGGGGCCCCCCGGTAAAGACTCGCAGGCGAAGCTTCTTCACCAACCCCCAAACCCCGGCCCCTAACCCCCTACAGAATCATCATTGCGTCGCCGTAGCTGTAGAACCGGTACTCCTCGCGAATGGCTTCGTCGTAGGCGCGGCGAATCAACTCGTCGCCGCCAAACGTGCGGACCAGCACCAATAGCGTGGTCCGCGGCAGATGAAAATTCGTCAGCAGCGCGTCGACCGCGCGAAACGCGTACGGCGGACGGATGAACAAATCGGTTGGTCCGCTGAAGGGCGCTAGCGACCCCGAGTGGGCCGCGCTTTCCAACACTCGCACGCTCGTGGTGCCCACGGCCAGCGTGCGCCCGCCGGCCGCTTTGCTGCGCTCGATCTCGGCCACGGCCTCGCGCGAAATCTGGCACCACTCGCTGTGCATCTTGTGCTCCGCCAGCGTGGGAGCGGACATCGGGCGAAACGTGTCGAGCCCCACGTGCAACGTCACACGGGCAATCGCAATGCCTGCCGCCGAGAGTCGCTTGAGCAGATCATCGCTAAAGTGCAGACCGGCCGTCGGCGCCGCCACGGCGCCGGGCGCTTCGGCATAGACGGTCTGGTAGCGCTCGCGGTCGGCTGCATCCATCTCGCCGGCCCGAATATACGGCGGCAGTGGCACACGCCCCACCAAATCCAGCAGCTCCGTCGCGGCGCCCTGGGCCTCGGGCCGGGCGATCCAGGCCCCCTCGGGCTCTTTCAGCACCAGCCGCAGCTCAAAGACGGTTTGCAGCCGCTCGTTCACAAGCGCGATCCGCTCGCCCGCGAGCAACTTGCCGCGGGTTTTCCCCAAAAGTCGCCAGTTTCCCTGACTATCCGCCGATAAAAACAGGCCCTCCCAGCGGCCGCCGCTGGACGTGCGGAAACCGACCAGTCGCGCCGGCACGACCCGCGTGTCGTTGATGACCATGCAATCGCCCGCGCGCAGCAACGCGGGCAGGTCGCGAATATGATGGTGCTGGAGGGTGGCGGCGGACCGATCGACCACCAGCAACCGCGCATCGACGCGCCGCGCAAGCGGATGCTGCGCAATCAGGTGCTTCGGCAACTCGTAGTCGTAATCGTCAGGCGATGACATTGAACGGGCCAGTGCTTGTGAACCATCGAGACACCCTGCCCGTGCGGATCGGGTTTTGCATTACGGATCTCGATCAGGGCGGGGCCGAGCGCCAACTGGTCGAGCTGGTCACGCGGCTGGATCGCGGCAAGTTCGATCCCGTGGTGTATTGTCTCGGGCCGCGTCCGGCGAGCAATCCCCGTTCGTTGGCCGACGAGTTGGAAGCGGCCGGCGTGCGGGTGCATTGTTTCCATGCCCGACGAATTTGGCAGTTTTTTTCCGTGCTGCGAAAGCTGCGGCGGCAAATCGCGGCCGACGCCCCCGAGATCGTGCAGACGTTCCTGTTTCATGCCAATCTGCTGGGCACCTTGGCGGCGCGACGGGCCGGCGTGCCGCACGTGCTCACCGGCGTTCGCGTCGCCGAACGCCGAGCCGCTTGGCATTTGACGCTAGCCCGCTGGACTGATCGCTGGGTCGAGCGCCACGTATGCGTGAGCGAGTCGGTTCGCAGTTTTTGCCGGCCGGCCGGACTCAGCGAGTCCAAGCTGGTCGTGATTCCCAATGGCGTCAACCTCGCGCGATTTGCCGCGGCGCAACCGCGTTCGCTCTCCGAGTTCGGCATTGCGGCCGATCGTCAGGTGATGACCCACGTCGGACGGCTCGACACGCAAAAAGGCGTGGGCTGGCTGCTGGAGCAAATGCCGAAGATTTTCGCCGCCCGACCACACGCGGAATTGCTGCTGGTTGGCACCGGCCCCGAACTGGAGAATCTCGAACGGCTGGCCTCAAGATTGGGGCTGGCAGGGCGAGTGCATTTCGCCGGCTTTCGCCCTGATATTCCCGAAATCCTGGCCGCCAGCGACCTCTGCCTGTTGGCCTCGCGCTGGGAGGGAATGCCCAATTCGATGCTCGAGGCTATGGCGGCGGGAAAGCCGGTGGTGGCCACGCGGGTCGAAGGGGTCGAAGAAGTCCTGGGCCCCGGGGCGGCCGAGCAGACGGCGTTGCCCGCGGATCCGCAAATGTTTACTCAGCAAGCGGTTGCAATCCTGGCGGATGCCTCGCTAGCGTCCCGGCTGGGGCGCGATAATCAAGAACGGGCCCGGCAATTCTTCACTTTCGAGACGATGGTCGACGCCTACGAGCGGCTTTACGGCTCGCTGCTGACGCCCAATTCGTGACGCGAAAAAAATTCGCCGACGAATTTTTTCGACGCAGTCGGCTAAGGCGCAACGGCTTGTGTTCAGTACGACCAACCGGCGGCGCGATCGCGCGTGGAAAGCCAGCTTGACGCCGGGAGCGATCCGGGTATTCTTGGGTCCCGATGGTGAGCAATGGGGATATTTGGTGATTCATGCTGCTGACCGGCACGTTCAGTCGAGCCGTCGACGAAAAGCTTCGAATCGCCATCCCCAAGCCCCTGCGTGATGCGTTAGGTGCTCTGGCAAAAGGCGTGTTGTATATCACGCCCGGCACGGACGGATCGTTGGCTCTTTACACGGAGGATGCTCTGGCTGCTCTGGCCGAACGTTTGGCAAACTCCTCGCCCAACGCCCAGGACGTGCGTGCTTTCAGCCGCTTGTTTTACGCCCGGGCTCAAGCCGTCGAGTTGGACAGCCAGGGGCGGGTTCGCGTTCCACCGGAGTTGGCTCAATTGTCGGGATTGGACAAGGAAGCGGTGCTGATTGGCGTACACGATCACCTGGAGCTGTGGGATCGTGCTCGTTGGGAACAGTACGTGACGAGCAAACAAGGTGACTACGATCAAATTGCCGAAGCGGCGTTTCGAGATATTCCGCGCGGTGCATGACGCATCGCCCCATTGCCGCATCGTACAAGAAGCACAGGAGCAACCGGTTCGTCCGTCCGATGTTCGCCACGTGCGAGGCCTGGTCGTCAGTTTGGGGCCACCAACTGGCCGCCACCGGCTTCGCAGACTCGGTACGCAGGGAGTGCCGTCGGGTTGCGAACGGTGGGAGCGCGGCGCTGGGCCGCGAGTCCGCTACCCCCGAATCCGCGGGCACAAGGATGTGCCCGGGCTAGGGTGGTGTTACGCTCGACGCTGTATGAACCCCTCCTTGCCACTGCACGTGCCGGTCATGCTTGAGGAAGTGATCCAAGCCCTGGATCCGCTTCCCGGCCAGACGATCGTGGACGGAACCCTGGGCGGCGGAGGCCACACGCGGGCCCTGTCCGATCGCGTTGGCGCGGCTGGGTTGATCCTGGCGCTCGATCGCGATCCCGCGGCACATACGGCTGCCGAACACAACCTGGCCGGCCGGAGCATCCAGTTGGTGACCGCCAATTTTTGCGAGCTTCCTGAAGTACTCACCCAGTTGGAAATTCCCGCCGTGGACGCCATCGTGCTGGATCTGGGTCTATCGAGCGACCAACTGGACGACGCCGAGCGCGGTTTCAGCTTTGACTCCAATGGTCCGCTCGACCTGCGGTTCGACACCGACAGCGGCGAGCCCGCCTGGCGGCTGATCGAACGGCTCGAAGCCACGGAGCTGGCCAACGTGATATTTCAGTACGGCGAGGAACGACACAGTCGACGCATTGCCCGCAATATCGTGGAGCGGCGTGCGATCGAGCCGATTCGCACGGCCCGGCAACTGGCCGAAGTCGTGCGGCGCAGCGTGCCGCGCGGTCCCGAGTCGCGGCGGATCGATCCGGCGACGCGCACCTTCCAGGCCCTGCGAATCGCGGTGAACGACGAGCTGGGGTCGTTGAAGAAGGCGCTTGAAAATCTTCCCGGGTGCTTGCGAGTGGGCGGTCGCCTGGCGGTCATCAGCTTTCATTCGCTCGAAGATCGTCTCGTCAAGACGGCGTTTCGCGACGATCCGCGGTACGGCGTGTTGACGAAAAAGCCCTTGCGCCCCAGCGAGGCCGAGACCGAACGAAACCCACGCGCCCGCAGCGCCAAGCTGCGCGTCGCTCAGCGACTTTTGTAATTCACCAGGCACACACCGCCGCGCTCGCGAGAGGCCGCAAGCCCACGGGCGCCGCCAATTTAACGTGGAGGAAGACCATGTTCGAGAAACCGAACTTCAGCGAGCCCAGCGGACTCGATACGTTTCGAGCCGCGGCCGAATCGTTTCAGCGGCCGCTGGAGACTCCCCTGCCGACGATCGCTCCGGCGGCCCCTGAATCAGTCAAAAAAAGCGGACTATCCAAAGAGACCAAGATCGGCCTGGTCGTGATCGGCTCGCTGATCGTTGTGTTTGGCGCCCTGTTGGTGCGAAAGCTATCGCCCGACGGCTCGTCGCCCGCGGCGCAAGATCTCGCCAGCGCCCAGCCCCCGTCGTCGGCCGGAATGGACGCTCGGCCGTCCGTGGTGCTGCCGCAGTTGGGTCTTGCCGACCGAGTGGATTCGGCCTCCGGTCATGACCAACTGCCGGCCGCCGAAGGCAACGCCGACGCCGCGAACCGCAATTTCATGCCGGCGGAACAACCCGCCAGTGACCGGTATCACCCGGCCGAGCCCGCTGCCGCCAGGACAAACAGCAGCGCCGCGGCCTCGAATCCGTTTGTAAACAAGGCCTCGGCCGCCGAAGCAGCCGATGTCGCGTCGCCCGAAGCGCCCGCGGCCAACGGGCTAGACCTTCCGCCGCAGGATGCTGAGCCGGCGGCCGCGCCGCTGCGCCGCTTGAGCGCTCAACCTTTGGCGCGGGATGATGAAGAACTGACCGAAGCGCCTCGGTTCGGCGCCGAGCCTGCCCCGCCCGCGACCGAAGAATCGACTAACGACGAGCCGGCCACGGATGAGCCGGCCGCGGACGATGATGCTCCCGTCGATAATGAACCAGCGAGCGAACGAGGTCGATCTGGCCGCTACTCGCCGCCGGCTGACCTGGCCCGTGACGAATCGCCTAATGAACCGGCCGACAGGGCGCCCGAGGACGAGCGTCCGCGCGCCGCGAGCCGCGACTGGCGAGCCGGCGCCACGGAACCGAGCCGCGAACCAGTCGAGCCGCAGGCCCCGCCGGCCAACGGCAAGTACACCGTTCAGCCCAACGATAGTCTGTGGATCATCTCGGAAAAAGTGTATGGGACCGGCGGGTACTTCAAGGCATTGCGCGAGCACAATCGGGCCACTTTGCCCCGAGCCGACAAGCTGGTGGTCGGGTCCGTATTGGCCGTTCCGCCCGTCAGCACGCTGGAGCAGAACTTTCCGAGCCTTTGTCCCAAGCAGCGCAAGAGTGCCCTGGTCAAGCCCCGCACGATGCAGGCCAGCACCCAAGGGCGTCGCGCCACGGGCTCAAACGTGTACGTGGTCGAGCAAGGCGACACGCTGTTCGACATCGCCCGCTATGAGCTGGGCAAGGCTTCGCGTTGGGCCGAGATCTACGATCTGAATCGCGAAGTGCTGGGCGAGGATTTCGATCACTTGTCGCCGGGCACGGAGCTGACCCTACCGGCCAAACAAGGCGCCGACTCCTTCACGCGGCAAGACGACTCGCGCTATCAGCGCTAAGGTCGCTCGCGGCTTAGCGATCGGTCTCTACCGCCAAATACAAAAGGGCCGCCGATTCTCCAGGTGAGAGTCGGCGGCCCTTGTTGCTTCGTCTATGGAAGCGACGCGGCAAGCCAGTCTAACGGAAGTGGTATTCCGGATTGGTTTCGCTGAACGTCGCGTCGGTGTAGCCGTTATTGATCTTGATGTCCGTGTAGGTGTACTCTTCGAGCAACATCGGAGGTCCGCCAGCCCGTTCCGGCCAGTCGTGGGCCTCGTAGCGGACCGGAATGTTCAACTCGTCGTCGACGAACACCAGGGCCTTGTGGAACTTGAAGTTCTTGCGGGCCACGGGGTGGACCACCTGAATGCAGGTGGCCGATCGCTTGTTGATCTTCGCCCCTTTGAAGAACTTCACCTCGCACTCACCGAACATCTTGTCTTGCTCGGCGACTTCAATCAGCCGCTTGGTCAGATTGAGGAAGCCGATCTCGGTGATCGGATAGCGCTGGCCGACCATTGCCATCACGCCCGTGGGCTGAAGTTGCACGGTGCCGGCCAACTTGCGGACACCGCTACCGGCGTGGCCCAAAAGGTTGCCGTTGTACTGGCCGGACACGTACATCGCTTCCTGCCCGCGCAGCCGCTCGGGACCCAGGAAATACATGTACACGCTGAACGGCTGGTGCCGCACGCGCAGGTGCATGAACTCCGGGTCGTTCAGCTTGCCGTCGATCCGCTCGCGCTTGATCATCGTGCACGAGTAGTCTTTGATGTTGCCGCTGATGTTGTTCATCGCCGCATAAGCGATTTGCAAAGCCGGAACCAGCGGATGCTCCTGCTGAGCCACCGGCTCGGGCTGCTGCGGCAGGTTGCCGTTGGTGTTGGCCGCGATCGCGCCGGCGTCGGGGACTTGCTGTGCCACGCGATACACCGGCTGCGGCAATTGCTCGCGTCCGGGGCGGGCCGAGGGCTGCTGCTGTCCTTGGGGACTTTGGGCTCGCATCGTCGCCGAAGCGCCCAACAGGGCACCAGTGACAACCGCCAGTCCAACAAGGCATTTACCACGGGTCATTCTGAATCTCCTGACCGATTTTCGCGCTTTCGCGGCGTGGTCGACTTCGAAACCCCGTGGGGCCTTCCGCCGACCGATCATCCGCGCCGATCCGTCACCACTGCGAGCGATCGGAATGGCTCCGCTCGCTCCATCCCTCTGTCGAATCCGTTCTCTGAATAAGCGTCTGGCTGATCGCAGGGATAATGCCGATTGCCGCCGTGGAATGTTTATCGCCCGGGCAATCGAACTTATATTACAATGCTTCCGGCAATCGGTTCTGTTTGCCTAAGCTTTACGCTGGAAGTTGGCGCTGGGCGTTACAGCTCCCCTAGTTTATTCAATTGGGTGTCGTTGCGGAAAGGGCGATTCGTGGCTAATCCTGCAATTCGTGTTGCTTGCGTCGTCTCAGCTCCTTTCGACGAAAATACTTACGTCGCGCATCTCGAAGGACACTCAGATTGCATTGTGGTGGACCCGGGACTCGAGCCAGAAGAGATTTTGAGATATCTCGACGAGCAGAAGCTCGTGCCAGCAGCGATCCTGATCACGCACGGGCACAGCGACCACATTGCTGGCAACGAAGCGCTCAAGGAGCGGTTTCCCGACTGCCCAATCGTGATCAGTCACGGCGACGAGCCCAAGCTCACCGATCCGATGCTGAACTTGTCGGGCGCGTTTGGTGCGCACCTGGTCAGTCCGGGGGCCGATGTGTTGGTCGGCGAGGGGGACGTTTACAGCGCGGCGGGGATGGATTTCGAAGTCCGCGAGGTGCCGGGCCATTCCAGCGGCCACGTGGTGTTCATCTGGAATGCTGGCAAGCCGATCGTGGTCTTTGGCGGCGACGTGCTATTCGCCGGCAGCATCGGGCGGACCGACTTTCCCGACGGCAGCTTCGAGCAGCTCGCCACGCACATCTGGTCCAAGCTATTTACCTTGCCCGACGACGCACAAGTGCTACCCGGGCACGGACCGCCCACGACCGTGGGTCACGAGAAACGGACGAATCCGTTCGTCGGCGCCCCGGCGGGCTACAAAGGCTAGCGTGTACCGCTCGGCAGCGTGCGTTTGCGTTGTACCTATCGATCGACGATTCAGGCCGCCATCCGCTGCGGCTCGATCTCTTCGAACAGGTTGACGGTCCGCAGCATGTTGCCGTCGCCGTCGTAGAACTGTACCAGTCCCACGTCGATCATCCACATCGCCAGAAAATCATCGACGCGGTAACTGCGGGCCACGTAGCGGCCAGAATCGAGCATGATACGCTCGTCCAGATCGGACAGGCGTTCTTCGTCCACGTCGAGTTCCAGGAACGTGCGGAACACGATGGTGCGGATTTGGTCGGGATCGGGAGAAATCGTCATCCGTGCAACCTCCTTGTTGCCTGGCTTTGGCTTCCTGCCAAAAGCGCGCGGGGGGAAGTTTACCCTGGGTCCGCCGTTTGTTGAATAGTGAGTTCTTCGGCCCTGGCGCGGTTTGAAAAGATTTCATTCTCGTGATATCACTCCATCCCTAGCCCTGCCATCACTTGAAAGCCGGTCTTGACTCGATCGGGTACGGGCGGTTTTGCGCCGCCTCGTCAGTTTGACGGCCCAAATGGCGGAAGCAATTGGTTGACCCCGGGCCGTGCCGCTGTCATGTTTGCGTCTTGCGGGGCGCATTCGGCCGCCGCGCAAGGGTTTGTCGCTAGTATCTTGATTTACGGCACAATGCAGGAGCTACCAATCATGCCGCCGCGGACGATTGAAGGCGTCGAGGAACTGCGCAAACTGGTCGGTCAGCAGGTGGGCACGAGCGATTGGCTGCAAGTCACGCAAGCGATGATCGACTCCTTTTCCGACGTCACGCGCGACAAGCAGTGGATCCACATCGACGCCCCGCGGGCCGCCACCGAGTCGCCCTTCGGCACGACGATCGCGCATGGATTTCTCACCCTGTCGCTGCTCAGCCATTTGCACGGCCAGGCGGTCCGCGTGGTGGGCGATCAGAAGATGACGATCAACTATGGATTGAATCGGGTGCGGTTTCCCAATCCGGTGCGGGTGAACTCGCGCATTCGGGCGCGTAGCGCCGTGCAGGCAGTCGACGATTTTCCCGGCGGCGTGCAGATCACCTGGCTCGTGACCATCGACCTGGAAAACGCCGAGAAGCCCGCCTTAGTCGCTGAATGGGTCGGAAGGCTGTACCAGTAGACGGACGCGGGTCTTTTTCGTTCCGAGTCAACTCGAGAGGCAAGTTGGATCAAATCCGCCTGGCCATTACTCTTCGACGAATGACTTCAGCATCGCGAGCGCTTCGTCCCATTGCCGGGAAATGACATCCAGGGCGCGGCGCGCCTCGTCGAGCCGATCCGGCTCGAGCTCGAAGAGATTCTCGCGGCCCCGACGAACGCCCCGCACGAGGCCGGCCTGCTGGAGCACTCGCAGGTGCTTGGTGATCGCCTGCCGCGAGAGCGCGGAATCCTCGGCCAGCCGTGTGATCGAAAGCAGCGATCCGCTGCCGAGATTCACCAGCAGCGTCAGCTCGCAGCAGGGCGCGTGATCCGTCGATAGGCCCCTTTTTTCACCTAGAAAGCTGGGATTTACAGACCAGCGGCTTATTTTTCTGGAAAAGTCCAGGAAATCATTGACTTCTCCGCCGGGCTTGCTATTCTCAATCCCGGCTATGGGACTTTTGCCCATTAAATGGATCGCTCAACCGTCTACGAAGTGCTAATGCTCCGATAACCCTTCTAGTTTCGTGGAGAGACGCTAATGAACAGCTTCCGCGCATCCGCCTAGTTGGCATTGCGCGTTTTTGCTGTTGTCGGATCGGTCCCATCGATCAGATCCGCCTTGTCATTGGCCTTCTAACTTCCTCCACAACTTCTGAAATAAAGGGTTATCGCTCATGAG
>JANNQN010000141.1:0-19086 GCA_031400775.1 Planctomycetia bacterium
CGGTGGCGATCACAAACACGGGCGACGATATCTCCGACAGCCAGGTGAGCAGCGTGCCGAAGACCCGCGCTGAAGTGCCACCATCGCTGCCCCCTGATCCCGAGGATCCGGCAAATGCCTTGTCAATTTCATCGATCCAAAGAATGGCCGGCGCGATGCTTTCGGCTGTCTGGATCGCGCGGCGCACATTCTCTTCGCTCGAACCCACCAGGCTGCCAAACATGCGGCCGACGTCAAACCGCAGCAGCGGCAGTCGCCACAGGCTGGCGACCGCTTTGGCGCAGAGGCTCTTGCCGCAGCCTTGAATGCCCAACAAAAGCACTCCCCGCGGCGCCGGCAAGCCGAACTCGGCAGCCCGATCGCTGAACGCCATTCCACGCTTCACCAGCCACTGTTTCAGGTCCACCAATCCCGCGACTTGCGAGATTTGTTCTTGCGATTCGTAGTACTCGAGCAGGCCGCTCTTGCGGATGATCTGTTGTTTCTCGCTAAAGACGACGGTGACGTCGTCGGCGTCGAGCTTTCCATCCAACACCAATGTCTTGGCGAACACGTTTTCCGCTTCTTTGAGCGTGAGCCCTTGCGCGGCTCGCAGCAGCCGGTCGCGCGCTTCGGCGTCGAGGTTGACCCGGATCTGGGGTTTGTCCTTGACGTCTTCCAGAATGCGCTCGAGTAGTTTGTTGAAGTCTTCCAGCCTCGGCAATCCAAACTCCAACACGGTGACATCCTTGGACAACTCCGGAGCCATCTTCAGCATGGGAGCGACGATCACGATCGTCTTGTAGGTATCGCGCAGGTGGTGCGCCACGTCGCGCAACCGCCGGATGACTGCCATATTGCAGCGAAGATCCTCCATGAAGGGATGGAAGTCTTTGAAGAGGTAGATCGCAGGTTCAACCTGGTCGAGCACGGAATCGAGGGCCATCAGGGGATCGGTTGTATTGTTGGATCCGCTTTTGGCCCGCTGTGGCTCGGAACCCTGTTTGACAATTCCTTGAGTGAAGCTCCAAATGTAGACTTTCTTGTTTCGCTTCTGAGCAATCTTTGCCAGGTACTGTTCGACGCGTTCCTCTTCCCAACTCACCAGGTAGATGATCGGATAGCGCGCGCGGATCAGAACTTCAAGCTCCTGCTGCGGCGTGTTGCAGGCGCGCTTCGGTTGCCCATTGCGCTGGGCCCCTGCTTTTGCCGGCGGCGTCGGTGAGGCGACGGGCTTTTTGACCGGCTGGTTGGGTACGTTGGGACGCTCGCTCATCGCTCGTTCTCTCCGCTTTGTCGATTTTGCGTCGAATGGGACTCGCCGTGCGTGAGCAGCTCGGCGGGCAAGCCATCGCACGCGATCACCGCCGACGTACACGCCATGCGAGCCTGCAAAGTCGCGCTTTCGGGACACAGGCCGGCCAACACTTGGAGAACCTCCTGGGACATGCCAAACACATAAATGCGTCCGTCGGGCCCGATGGTGATTTCGGTAATCGCCGTTTCATCCGCGACTTTCATCGCCAGTCCTCGCAATCGTCAGGTGATTAGATTCAGTTCCGCGGCTCCGGCCAAATCGCGTGCGTGCCGCCCAATGTGGGCGCTAAGGGGTTGAGACAATTCCGCCGTGTGCGAAGCTTGCCACTTTGGCAGATACCCGTCGCGGATGCTGAACTTGGCGCGCGGCAGATTGGCCCGCATCCAAGCCACGATCGGCCGATAACAGCAGTCGAAGTGCCCGGGCAGCAACAGGTGCCGCACGATCAAGTCTGTCTGGTCGGCGGCAATCCGCAGATTGCGGGTCACGATTTCCAAGTAATTGTCGATCCCCGCCAGCCTTCGCGCACACGCGTTGTTGCCGAATTTAAGGTCGGCGACGTACACGCTGACGGCGCCGTCGAGCAGGGCAAACGCGTCCGGCGTCCCATGGAAGTCGGACTTCCAAATCACCGGCGGCAGGTTTGCGCAACCGGCCATCGCGTCGAGGATGGCAGGTATATGAATCGTCGGTTCTCCGCCGACCCATTGGATATTACGCGCGCCTCGGGCTCGCCCCCAATCGACGGCCGAGTTGAGAAAATCTCGGGTCAGATCCTCCCCGCGCCGCGGATCGAATGCGTTTGCCTCGGCTATGCAAAACACGCATCGCAAGTCGCAGCCGGAGAGATAGAACAGGTGCGAGGGAATTAGCTCCAACTCCTCGCTGTACTCGATGCGGTGCCGAAACACTCGCGCCGTCGCGTCCGCCTTGCACGGCCCGCGCTCACCCGCCAGGCGATTGGCCTCGCACCGATGCTCGCACAACAGGCAGCGGTTGTAGTGCAACCGAGCCCTCTCAATCGCCTCGTGCGTACCCCAGGACCGCTCTGCCACGGCGAGCAACCTAGAAAAGAGGTGGGCCGGGCATCTCAACTGTTCCAAACTCATTGCCCAGCACTTACTTAAGTTACTGCCACTGGAAACCGAAGTCAATTAGTTGCCGCATTGTCTCGTTCAAGCTGGCGGTCGCTAGAGTAATCCCTGGGGGAGTTCGGCGAGGACGCGGGAATGATTTGTTGGCCGTTTTCCGCCACGTCTACGGGCCGCTGCCCGACCGATCGATCCGCTCGACGCGTCTTTCAGGGCACTTTCGCGGGAACGCCGCTGCAGCTCTTTGCAAAGCCAAGACGCCGCTTGACGGTCGGAGGAATTCGGCTGCTGGCGATGGCGAGAGCGTGATTTGATCCGAACGCAGCTCAAAGTGCAAAACCCCTTCGCATGCCTTCGCAACCGAAAAGGGACGACAGGATGCAGTTCCGGAATCCGACTTGAGAAACGACCGGGCATGACTCCAGCCCCTTGCCTGTCGGGGACGGGGAGCTGGATGCTGTTTATACTGGCGGCCGGTCTGCGACTTGATTCTGCCGGCGATGGGCTTACTTGGGTTAAAACGATGAACTTCGTCTCGGTGACGCGGCTGCGGATCAGGAAGTGGCGATTCGTGCCAGGGTTCCTCTACTTGACGCTGTTGTCGCTGATCCAGGCGCGGCGAGCGGAAGGCAATCTCGGCACGTCGCTCCAGCGCGACTCGCACCTGACGTTTTGGACAATCACGGTCTGGCGCGACGAGCACGCCATGCGAGCGTTTCGCAATCACGGTGCTCACCAGCGGGCGATGCCCAAGTTGCGCGAGTGGTGCGACGAAGCGACGTATGCGCACTGGCTACAGGAAAGCGGCGAGCCGCCGGACCCGGCCACGGCCTTTGAGCGACTGGTTCGCGAGGGGATCGTTTCCCGAGTCAATCACCCGTCGCCGGACCATGCATCGCGAAACTTTCCGCCACCCAGGAAGTCGATCTCTCGCGGAACTGGAGATGTTGCACGTGAAGGCTGAGGAAACGCCAGGCCGTCCCGCAGACGTATGGCACTGTTTGTGCTTTTTTCTCTGACGAGTGTGAGATGAATTGCAATGGATATTTACAACAAGAACGAAGTCACGCGGGTCCAGGTGGGCGAGTCGGTTCTGCCGCTGTGCGAATTTGCGACGGCCTTTCAGACCCTGCTCATCATGCACACGTCCAACTACGACAATGTGCGCTGGCTTGGAGTGCCGGTTTGGCAGGATGTCCTGTCACTGTGGACGATTCAGGAGACGATCGCGGAGATCCGGCCGAGTTTGATCATCGAGACTGGCACAAACCGCGGCGGGAGCGCTCTGTTCTACGCCTCGCTCTGCGACTTGATGGGAAAGGGCAGTGTCGTCACCGTCGACATCGAGAAGATGCACGACCTGTCCCATCCGCGCATCGAGTGGCTGATTGGATCGTCCCTTGCCCCCGAGATTCTCTCGCGCGTTGCTGCCCGAGTCGCGGGCGCCGACGGCCCCGTCATGGTGATTCTCGATAGCGATCATTCTCGATCGCACGTGGCAGGGGAGCTCGAATCGTACAGTCCGTTCGTCACGCCCGGGAGTTACTTGCTGGTGCAAGATGGCATCATCGACGCGCTGCCGATGTTTGCCGCCGGGCGACCGGGACCGCTGCCCGCGCTGGAACAGTTTCTCGTGCAGCATCCGAACTTCGAGGTGGACGACGCTCGTTGCCAGCGATTCATCGTGACGCACCATCCGCGCGGTTGGCTACGTCGCGTGAAGTAGTCAACGGCGACGATTTCATCGAATGCGCAAGTTGCGTTTACAGTCCTCATCTGGATACCCCCTTGCAGCACTGCGCTGCTGCTTTTCCCCATTTGTGCGTAGCCTTCTCGAGCCCAATCCAACCTTTCGAGTGGCCCTCCTTCGTGACTCAAACAATTCTTCGGTCCACCGATGTTCTGGGGCTTAAGTGAACAAAAGTATCTCAGTAACATCGCCTGCAAAATCGACCTGCAAGCAGCATCGTCCAGGAAATATCCACGGCAGCAAGCTCGCGATAACGTTAGCGCATCCGCCGCGGCACTTTTTTCTCCCTGACCCGACGGTCAGGATACGACTAAGGTCTTATAGTCGTCACCAGGGTCGATCGAATACGCTACGGCGTCGGTTCGGGCAGGCCGGCGTACGCCGCAGAGGGTTCGTTGTCACACGCTCGACCTTCAGGCTTGGGAAACATGGACGCACGTGCGCGACAAATGGACGTTGCCGAGGCAATTTGGGATATGTGCATCGAAATGCGCGGTCTGAAGCACGACCCCGCACGACGGAACGAAATTCTCAACCAGACCGCGAAGTATGCGTGGGCACTCTACCACGACTTGGATTGGGCTAGCCGGAGTGTACCGCCGATTCCTGAAGCGATCCGGCGTCGCTGGCCATTCGAACCGAACGAACCGGTCTTCTTTCAGTGTTTAGAAACCCTTGAAGAGTTTGCGGCTCGGGCGTGGGCCGCCCTTGCGCCGAGAAGTCGGAGTGATTATTCATCCATTCGTGCCAATATCATTCCGCTGACGCCGCATGGCACGACGCGAAGCGGGCCCAGTATGCAGTGAACGTGTACGGCGCGATTGTGGCAACCTTTGCGTAGTCTTGCGCTCGCAGGCCGTCATCGAGTTCAAGCTCGACGGCACGATCTTGACGGCCAATGACAACTTCCTGCAAACGTTGGGCTATACGCTGGACGAGATCCAGGGGCGGCACCACAGCATCTTCGTGGACGAGGCCTATCGCGCCAGCGCCGAGTACAAGGAGTTCTGGGCACGGCTCAACCGTGGAGAGTTCCAGGCCGCGGAATACAAGCGGCTGGGCAAGGGCGGCAAAGAGGTCTGGATTCAGGCCTCGTACAACCCGATCCTGGATGCCAGCGGCCGGCCGGTCAAGGTCGTCAAGTTCGCCACCGACACGACCGCGCAGAAGAAACAAAACGACTTGATGCGAGAAACGATGGCGATCGTGACTCGCAATGCCACGGCGCTCGGGTCGTCGTCCGAGGAGTTGGCCGCGGTCAGCACGCAAATGGCCGCCAGCTCGGAAGAAACGGCGGTGCAAGCCAACGTCGTTTCGGCGGCTTCGGTGCAAGTCAGCTCAAACGTGCAGACGGTCGCCTCTGGCGTGGAAGAAATGAGCGCCAGCATCCGCGAGATCGCGGCGAACGCATCGGAGGCGGCCAAGATCGTCGAGCAGGCCGTCGCGATCGTCGGAACGACCAATCAGACGATTGCGAAGCTGGGCGAGAGCAGCAACAAAATCGGAAAGGTGATCAAAGTCATTACGTCGATCGCCGAGCAAACCAACTTGTTGGCTCTGAATACCACGATCGAAGCGGCGCGGGCCGGTGAGGCAGGCAAGGGGTTTGCCGTCGTCGCCAACGAAGTCAAGGAGCTTGCTAAAGACACCGCCAAGGCCACCGAAGATATCGGGAAAAAAATCGAGGCCATCCAGATGGACTCGCGAGGCGCCGTCGAGGCCATCAAGCAGATTGGTGAAATCATTTCCCGGGTCAACGCCATCTCAGCGACGATCGCCAGCGCCGTCGAGGAGCAATCGGCCACGACCAATGAGATCAGCCGCAATGTGACCGAGGCCGCCGAGGGATCGAGCGAGATCACTCTAAACATCGCCAGCGTGGCCAAGGCCGCCCAAAGCACGACGGAAGGGGCCAACAATACCCAGCAGGCTGCCGCCGAGCTGTCCCGCATGGCCAGCGAACTGCAAAAAGTCGTTTCCTAATTGAGTCCCCAGCTTGTATCGAGACGCAGCATCCTGCGGCGGCAAACTCACTCGAGGTAATTTATGCGCGTTCTGATCATCGACGATTCGCGGGCGATGCGGACCATCCTTTCGCACATGTTGCGCCAGCTTGGGTTCGACGTTAGCGAGGCCACCAATGGTCGCGAAGCGTTGGCGCGGCTTGGCGAGTTGGACCGGGTCGACCTGGCGCTGGTCGACTGGAACATGCCGGAGATGAATGGAATCGAGTTTGTTCGCAAGGTGCGCGCCGACTCCCGCTACAACGACCTGTTGCTGATGATGGTGACCACGGAAACGGAAGTCCAGCAAGTGGCCGCCGCCTTGCAGGCTGGCGCCAATGAGTACGTCATGAAGCCGTTCACCAAGGAAGTCGTCCAGGAAAAACTGGCGGTGCTCGGCCTCTTGTGCGATCAGACCCCGGCAACTTCTTGACCCACGGAGCCCGACCAATGCGAGCGCTCGTGATCGATGACGCCAAGGCGATGCGGATGATCCTGCGACAAATCTTGACCTCACTGGGCTTTGACGTCAGCGAAGCCAGCGATGGTCGAGAGGGGATGGCAATGCTGCGGCAGTCGCCTGAAATCGAGTTGGCCCTGGTCGACTTCTATATGCCTGACATGGACGGCGTCGAGTTCGTTCGCACGGTGCGGAGCGACCGTGCCTACGACGCAATACGACTGCTGATGGTCACCAGCGAAGATGAGCCCGCGAGGATCGAGATGGCCCTGCAAGCGGGGGCCGATGACTATCTGCGCAAGCCGTTCGGGCGACAAGAAACGATCGATAAAATCCAGGGATTGGGCATTCCGCTCAGCACACCATGAGCAAGACCCGGGTTCTGGTCGTCGATGACGCGATTGTTGTACGGCGAGTCGTGTCGCACGTGCTGTCGGAGGACCCCGCGCTGGAGGTTGCGGGCACCGCCGTCAACGGCAGCGTTGCGCTGGCCAAGCTCGCGCAGCTAAAACCTGACCTGGTGACACTTGAACTTGAAATGCCCCAGATGGACGGCCTGGAAACGCTGAAGGCCTTGAGACGGGACTATCCGCGGTTGCCGGTGATCATGCTGAGCCGGTTTACCGAGCGCGGCGCGGCGGCAACAGCGAAGGCCATGCGACTGGGCGCCAACGACTATGTGACGTTGCCCGACGGAACCGCGAACATCAACGATTCGATGCAACGAATTCGCGAACAACTGATCCCCAGGATCAAACTGCTAACGCGACCGGCACAAGCCGTGGGCGGCCGTGGCGTTGCCGCGGCGCAATCGAAGCCCGCCAACATCACCGGTCGTTCTGCTCGCTACTGTGGGTCCCAGCGGATCGAGATCGTGGCCATCGGAGTCTCGACCGGCGGACCCGATGCGTTGGCAGCCATCCTTCCGTCGCTCGCCCGCGATTTTCCCGTCCCCATCGTGATCGTGCAGCATATGCCGCCGGAGTTTACCAGGCGGCTGGCCGAGCAGCTCCGGTCCAAGTCCGAGATCAGCGTTAGCGAAGGGGCAACCAACGACTTGATCTTTCCGGGACATGCCTGGATAGCGCCCGGCGGTCACCACATGGTCGTGGTCCGCGACCAGCAAGGGACCAGGCTCCAAATGAACACCTCGGCGCCGGAAAACTTTTGCCGCCCGTCGGTCGATGTCCTGTTTCGCTCGGTGGCCGACGCTTACGGCGCCGGCACCTTGGCAATCGTTCTAACGGGCCTGGGCAAAGATGGGTTGCGCGGCTGTCAAGAGATACGCGCGGCGGGAGGCCAGGTGCTCGTCCAGGATGAAGCGTCGAGCGTGGTTTGGGACATGCCCGGCGCCATCGCCAAGGCCGGAATAGCGGATCAGATCGTGCCGCTCAAGCATCTGGCCGACGAAATGACTCGCCGCGTAACGAATCAACGCGCAGGCGCGAAAGAACGACCCGATTGACGCATCCATGGCGAGCATCCAAACCACGAACCTGATGCAACCGAACCGACAGGTCAACAAGCCCATGTCGCTGTCGCTGGAAAACTTCGACTTCATCCGCGAGCTAGTCGAGCGACAGGCGGCGATCGTGCTGGGCCGCGAGAAGTGCTATCTGGCCGAGAGCCGCCTGCTCTCGATCGCGAGGGAAAACGGGCACGCGTCGGTAAACGACTTTGTCACTTGCCTGCGCGCCGTGCCCAACGCCGCTCTGCGCCTGCGGGTGGTCGAGGCGATGACCACTAATGAAACATCTTTCTTCAGGGATGCCCTTCCGTTTGAAGGCCTGCGCAAAGGTATCATCCCGGACCTGGTCCAGCGGCGGGAACAACAACGCTCACTCTCGATTTGGAGCGCCGCTTGCTCCACCGGTCAGGAACCCTACAGCATCGCAATGCTCCTGCGGGAGTATTTTCCATCGCTGGGCGGATGGAACGTCAAGATCATCGCCAGCGATCTATGCACGGGCATCCTCGACCGGGCACGCGCGGGTCGCTTTAGCCAACTGGAAGTCAATCGCGGGCTGCCCGCGGCCTTGTTGTTGAAGTATTTTCAGCGAAGCGGACTGGAATGGCAAATCAACGAAAGCGTTCGCAGTCTTGTCCAGTTCCAACAATTCAACCTGGCTGCCGAACGCTGGCCCTCGCTGCCGCCGATGGACATTGTTTTTCTAGGCAATGTGTTGATCTATTTCGATACCGCGACCAAGCAGAAAATCCTCGCCCAGGTTCGCCGCCTGCTGCGCCCCGATGGATACTTGTTTCTGGGCGGAGCGGAGACGACGCTCAACCTGGACGAGGCCTTCGAATACGTTTCTTTCGACCGCGCGAAATGCTTCCGATTGCGCGACGGCGGCATGTCTGCAATCAATCAATGCCAAAACGCGCCATGTGTGGCGGGCTCCTAACCTGTGTCGACTAAAGGGGTATAACTGTGTCTCGCAACGAACCGATGCCATTCGATCCGTGCCAAGTCGGCCAGCTCATTGAAACGATCTGGACCGTGGTGCTCGACTGCAACGTGCGACCAGCCCCCGTGCCGAACAGCGATCCTGCCGCGACAGACGTCTTGACCGGCATGGTTGGCATCACGGGCGCGTGGGAAGGAATCGTGGCGCTTCAGTGCTCACAGGCCTTGGCACGGCAGGCCGCCAGTGTCATGTTCGAAATGGAACCCGAACAGGTAACATTTGATCAAATCGAGGATGCGTTGTGTGAGCTGACCAATATCGTTGGCGGCAACTTCAAGGCGTTATTGCCGCCGTCGAGCCAGCTCAGCTTGCCGAGCGTTTCTAAGGGCACGAGCGACGCTCATACTCTTGCCGGCGATCGCGTGCTCACGCAACTCGCGTTCGAAACATCTTTTGGCGAGGTCTTTACGATTACGATTCTCAGCGGCGCCAGTGCCTGCCAAGAGATGGTTGCCCAGTAGACGACGAGCGGCTCGATTCATTCTGCCGCGCGTGCCAGGCGTTGGGGAAAGCGGCCGTTCTTGTGGCGAATAGTCCGCACCGGCACGGTTGGCCTCACGGCGAGCTGTTGGTCATTTTCGCGGGCTGGGCACGTGCTGATCGATCAGGATCGGGTTCCCGTCGGGATCGAACAGCATCATGCTTGCGGGCCCCGACGTTGATTCGTCGGCTGCCGACGCCAATGCTACGCCCCGACTCTGGAGCACCCGCTGAATGTCGCGCACGTCGTCGAAGTCGGCCAGATGGTCCCCGGTGCTGCTCCAGCCAGGATTGAACGTCAGGGTGTTCTTATCGAACATCCCCTGGAAGAGACCGATCGTGCTGGTCTCGTTCTGGACGATCAGCCAGTTTTGCGCCGGATTGCCGCCGATCTCCCGAAAGCCGAGGTTCTCATAGAACTCGCGAGACGCGCCCAGGTTCTTGACGGCAAGACTCACTGAGAAGTTGCCGAGCCTCATGTGTGCATCTCCTGTTCCTTGACTGTTATTAGACTTAGTCTAGCGTGCCTCGACTCGCATCTGCCGAGGACACTCACGATAGCGCCTACGATGAATCGTGGTACGGGTAGCTCCAAGTCCGACCGAAATACCGCCTGACAGTTCAAGGCGTGGTCTCGCATTGTACAAGTCGGAGCGTGGAGGTCTGGCCAAATCATGCAAATGCGCTGCATTGTGGTGACCTGCAATCGCATCTCGCACAGCGCGTCAAACTCCTCGTCGCCGGAGCCAGGCCTCCACTTTTTCGCTCAGGAGCGAGACACCGAAGACGGTCCCCATCGCGATCGCCGGCCCGTAGAACACCTCGGGCCAGGGCATCGACTCGATGATCCATGCGGGCCCGCCAAAGAACGATGCCGTGGCTCGAAGTAGCGCGCAGAAAGCCACGAGCACTATGTACCAAAGGGCGCAGTCGGCCGCGGCGCGTGCGGCAGATTTTTGCGTTGCCGCGGGACTTGGAGACTCCGACATCTGAGAACTCCTGTCAGGGCGGGCTGTTTGCCCCTCGTCGAATGTGCGGCACCAAGGAAGTATAGCTCGCTTCAACCCAGGAATTGCGCGGTCGATTGGCTGCAATTGAGTCCGCCAGCCAGCCACGCTCTTCGGGAGATATGCCATGTAACGGCCGCAAATCGACAGCAATTGAAGACGACGAACTATTGTGCGTTACGTCGGGGCGACTGGACGGCTATTGAACCTGTCCGGAATTTCCGAGAAAGGAAACGTGAATCGGCTCGTCGGCCGGAATAAAACGGCGTAGCCGCGATCGCAAAAATGCCCACGGTCGCCCCAGCAGCGGAGGGCGGCTGTCGTCTGCCGACCCATAATGGCGGCAACATGCTCGCTGTCGAGCATGCGCCGCTCATGGCTTCGTGACTTTCGATGCTGACGGTGCCGCAATGGGCGGTGGCGCTAGGGCGAAGCCGCAGCGGACGAAGCTGCCGCCGGGGCTTTATTCAAGTACTTTGCAATAGGAATGTCATAGAACGCTCCACCCGACGGTTGTCGCTTGCCGTCGACCGTCAGGGTGATGATCCGAATCTGGGCGCGGTCTAGAAATTTCTTGGGAACCTGCACTTGCCCCACGCGTTTGCCATCGTCGGTCGGTTTCAACTTGATTGGCTCGTTAAAGTCGTACGATCGACCACCCTGACCGTGCGGCTTGCTGAAAGCAACCAGGTCGAGCGAATAGAAGGGTTTCAGTCTCCCTTCGTCGGTGAGCGTAAAAACGACGGTCAGCTTGTCGCCATCGGCATCGGATACCGCCACGTCGTACTTCAACCCCCACTCGTCTTTCGAGGGACCAAGCCCATTTCTTATCGCCCAACTTCGGTCAGACATCAGTACGATTGCTGCGACAACCAACACACCCTTCGCCAAGCGTGATAATCGAATGCTCATTGCAGGTTCACCTTTTAAGTATGCGGGAGCGCCGTAGCCGATCCGAGCGTCGGCGCCTCGGCTTGTGCCTATCCGGCGGACCATTCAAGCCGCGCGCATCAATTCGGGCAATATCAATCTGAGAGCTGATACTCTGCTATCGCGGCGCCAATCCCATTCGGGCGCTAACGCAGCGCGCCTGAGCTACTTCCGGCCTGGCTGAGAAACAGGCACAGAAGCCAAAAGCCGCGAACCCAGCGCGACCCTTGCTGATCCGCGAGCAATCGTGAAGAAGTTCTTGCGATCCGGCTTCGTGAAACGACCGTTGCCTTCAGCCAGATTCGTCGCGACTGACAGCGCGGCGCGATTGAGCTGATCGGTCAAGAAATAGTAGCCGCGAGGAAAGTCTTGAGTGAGTGCCGCGACCTCGTCAGCCAGCGAGACGGCCTTCTGATAGACCTCCAGTTTCTCGAACATGAAGGCCATCGGGCGCCCCAACGATTGAGCAGGGGATCAGGTGACCGCAGGAGTACGGGCCGTCCACGAATTCGCCCCGCAACCGTCGTTTCCACTCCTTCACCTGCTCACCTCTTCTACTGCTCTCCTGCTCTATTTTTTCGGCTCCGGCCGAAAAAATCGGGGCGACAGGATTTGAACCTGCGACCTTCTGACCCCCAGTCAGACGCGCTAGCCAAGCTGCGCCACGCCCCGGATTTGCCGCGACGACTCTCCCATTTCAGGAAACTCGGGCGGCACGGCAGTATCGCACATTCGCCCGGCCCTTTCAACGCCACTCCACAGCGGCTCAAAGGCAGGCTACGATGCACGTTTGAATGCAATGTGGCGGTTTCTCGTGTGATGAAGAGCTCGCCAATCTCGAGCCGCAAACGGAGCCTGCCGGCGTGAACCAGACCAACGGTGCCAAGGAGAAGCATGCTCAATCGCCGAATTTTGGCGATCGGCTGGCGGCCGCCGTGCGCCGCCGCGGCAATCCGGTCCTGGTCGGTCTCGACCCGCGCTACGAGCAACTGCCCGAGGGATTGAAAGTCGCGGGCGATGCGGCCACCTGGTCTGACCGTGCCACGGCGTACCTGAGCTTTTGCCAGGGAGTGATCGACGTCGTGGCCGGCCTTGTGCCGGCGGTCAAACCGCAGGCTGCGTTCTTCGAGGCGCTCGGCCCGCCCGGCATGATCGCGCTTGCGCAAGTGATCGACTACGCGCGCTCCAAGGAGCTGCTCGTCATTCTCGACGGCAAGCGCAACGACATCGGCTCCACGGCCACGGCCTATGCCGAAGGTTACCTGGGGGCGCCGCCGGCAAGCGCCTGGGGCGCCGACGCGCTCACGGTCAGCCCCTACCTGGGCGAAGACAGCCTCGCGCCGTTCGTCGAAGTCGCCCAACAGCGCGGCGCGGGCCTGTTCGTGCTGGTCAAGACGTCGAACCCAGGCGGCGGCATGTTTCAGGATCTCGTGGCCGACGGCCGGCCGATCTATCGCCACGTCGCCTCCTACGTGCAACAAGTCGCAAAACAAACCGCCGGAGAGTGCGGCTACGGGATCGCGGGCGCCGTGGTCGGCGCGACGTATCCCGAGCACACGGTCGAGCTAAGAGCGGAGATGCCCAACACCTGGTTCTTAGTGCCGGGCTACGGCAGTCAGGGGGCCGGAGCCCGCGACGTAGCCGGGGCATTCGACGAGCACGGACTGGGTGCCATCGTCAACAATTCGCGCGGCATTATTTTCGCGCATGCGCGGCGCGAGTATGCCGACAAGTTTGGCGCCCGCCGCTGGCAAGACGCGGTCGAGGCCGCGACGCGCGAGATGATCGCTGAGCTTCGGGCGCACACCCCGGCGGGTAAATTGACCGCGGGATGACGAATCCGGCCGTGGAACCGGGGCGCTACGTCTCGTCGCCGGCGCGGAGCCAAGGAGTGATCGTCGGCTCGAACTCGCAGATTTCGTCGGACTTGAAGTACAAGGCGATCTCGCGTTTCGCGGCCTCGGGTCCGTCGGAGGCGTGGACCAGGTTCATCTGCCGGCTGGAGCTGAAATCACCGCGAATCGTGCCGGCCGCGGCTCTGAGCCCACTGGTGGCGCCCAGCATGTCGCGGACCACGCGAATGCTCTCGAGCCCTTCGACAATCGCCGCCACGATCGGCCCGCCGGTGATGAACTTCTCCAACGTTGGATACCATCCCTTTTCGACGTGCTCGGCATAGTGCTGCTTGGCCAGCGCGGGCGTGATCCGCATCATCTTGAGGGCCACGATATTGAATCCCTTATCCTCGAACCGGCTCAACACCCGGCCGGCGAGGCGGCGTTGAATGGTGTCGGGCTTGAGCAGGATCAGCGTGCGTTCCATGTTGACGTCTCCGGAATGATTGAATGAATGGGCCGATTGTAGAATATCTCGGCCCGGCCCTCAATCGGATCTCGTGCCGGCGCGAATGCGGCAGGCGAAGAGAGCGGCGCTTTGGGACAAAGACGCCTAAGCCGGCGCTGCCAGCTTTTCGGCCGGGCCGATGGCCAAGGTCGTATTGAGCGACAATGGATAATGGGCCAACACGGCCTGGAGTTGATCCTGAGTCACGGCGTCGATCGCTTCCAAGTCGCTTTTGACCGTGCGATATTCGCGGCGCTGGATCCAATTGCCGCCGACGGTGAAAAGCCGGCCGCGTGGTCGTTCGCTGCCCAGCACGACGCGCGAGTTGATCTTGCTCTTGGCCTGAGCCAACTCGGCGGCGGTGATGCCCTCGCGTTCGGCCTGCCGATAGATCTTGGCAATCTGTTCGATGTTATCCTGCGCGCTCTCGGCGGAGCAGCTCATGTAGGTCATGAACAGGCCCGCGCCTTGATAGTCGTGATGGCTGAGACTCGCCTGCTCGGCCAGACCGGAGTCGACCAAGGCCCAATACAACCGGCTGCCTGAGTCGTCGCCCAAGACTGTCGCCAGGATTTTTGCCGCATAGCGGTCGGTGTCGTTGGCGCCGGGTCCGAGCGCCAGTTGAATGACATATTCCAATGCCGCGGTTTCCTTGTGCAGACACTGGAAGCTGCTGTGCGGCGAGGCGGGCGAGACATCGCGCGCGGTCTCGACGGGGCGCCACTGGCCGCAAATCCGCTCGGCAGCTTCGACCAGGCCGGCGAAGTCGATCCGTCCTGCGCCGACCAGGGTGATGTTGCCGGGGGAATAGCGACGCTCAAAATACTCGCGCATGGCCTCGACGGGCAGATCGGTGATGCTCTTGATCGTTCCCAGCACGCTGCGGCCGAGCGGATGCGAGCGAAAATAGGCGGCCTTGCACTTGTCGTCCGCGCCGAACGGAGGTTGATCCTCGTACATGCGGATCTCTTCGATGATCACCTGCTTCTCGGTGGTGAAATCCTCCTCGCGCAGCGACGGCCGGATGATATCGGCCAGCAACTCGACGGCACTGGTTTGATACTCGGGCAGCACGGCCGCGTAGTAGACCGTGTGCTCCTCGCTGGTGAAGGCGTTGTAATGCGCCCCCATCTCGTCGAACTCGCGATTCACGTCATCGGCGCTCCGTGTCGGAGTGCCTTTGAACATCATGTGCTCGAGAAAATGACTGACGCCGGAGATCGAATCGGTCTCGTCGCGGGCGCCGGTCTGGACGAAGAAACCCATCGCGGTCGAATGCGCCTCGCTATTGCACTCGGCCACGATCTGCAGCCCGTTCGCGAGCTGGTGCTTATGAAATTCCAACGGGAACCTCGAGCGGTTTTGGCCCGAGCGTGACGATCGTAAAATCCTGCGGCGGATTGGCCGCCAAAAACGTGTTGATGCTCTGGCACGTTAGCGCGTCCAGCAATCGGCTCACTTCGTCCAACGGACGGACGCGGCCCAGATGGTACCAGTCGCGGGCGATCGCCCCGGAACGCGACGAGCTCGACTCTTGCTGCATGATCAGGCTGCTCTTGATGCGGGCCTTGAGCCGCGAAAGCTCGTCCTCGCGAATCCCTTCGGCCAGTCGCACCAATTCCGACACGGTCACGTTCAATGTCTCTTGCGCCCGCTCGGCGCTGGTGCCGGCATAGCACAGCACGCTGCCCCGATCGCGCAGGGTGTGCATCGTGGCGTAGACGCTGTAGCACAGTCCGCGCTTTTCGCGAACTTCGGTGAACAGCCGCGAGCTCATCCCCCCGCTCAAGACTCCGATGGCGCCCCAGGCCTGGAAATAGTCGGGATGACGATAGGGCAAACTGTCGAAGCCGATGCCGATTTGCGTTTGATTCGACTCGTGAGCCAGGTGCTCGCGCTTGGGCAGCGAAAGGCCCGTTACCGGCTCGCCGGCGTCGCCAGGCTTCCAATCGCCGAACAGTTCGCCGACCCGGTCCTTGAGTTGCTCCCAATCGAAATGACCGGCGACGCCCAGGATCGTTCCGTTGGGATGATAATTCTCGGCGTAATAGTCGCGCAGCTCGCCCAGTTTGATCGTTTCCAGCGACTTGCGTTCGCCGTGGCTGGACCGGCCCCAGGGCTCGGGATATTGCCGGCGGCGCAGCTCGAGCATGACCTTCTGGCTCGGCTCGTCTTCGATCGCAATCAACTCTTGCAGCGCCACCAGTCGGGCCGCTTCGAGCTGATCGTCAGGGAAATGCGGCCGGCGCAACAAGTCGGCGAAAATACTCAGGCCGGGAAGCAAGTTCGCGGCCAGCGTTGCGCCGCTGAAGCTGGTGTGGCTGATCGAAACGCTCTCGCCGCGCTCGATCCCCAGATTCTCCAGGTCTTGAATGAATTGACGACTGTCTCGCTTGCCCGAGCCGCGCAAGGCCATCTCGCACGTGAGCGAACCGAGGCCCATGCGATTGTCGGGATCGAGCGCGCAGCCGGCAGGCACCATGAACGTGAACGCGGCCGATTCCAGCGACATCATCGGCTCGGCGACCAGAACCAGGCCGTTGTCGTAGGCGTGCGAAAGGATAGGCTGCGTCACGTGCGCTCCTGGGCTGCCGATGTAAAAGTTACGACACTCGGCTGAACGTACCCAACCGCTCAAGAGTACGCAACCTCGACGGCCTTGTAGACCGTGCGAGCCTTGGCGAAACCCAACCGCTGATAGAGGCGGATGGCGCCCTCGTTCTGAGCTGTAACTTCCAAATACGCGCGGCGAACTCCGGCGCTGCGAAAACCTTGCAGGGCCTTGACCATCAGGCAGGTGCCCAATTGGCGTCCGCGATGCTCCGGCGTGACGCCCAGATTCTGGATCGCGCCCAAGCCCGCGTAATCGCGAATTCCCTGGATCGTGCCGCAATATTCCGTCGTGCCGTCGCCCGCGTCGCGCGTCACTAGCCAGGTAGCTTCCGGCAAAAAACCTTGCTTGCCGCGAATCTCGTGCATCAACCGATGACAGCCGGCCCAATCGCCGAGGCAGGGAAACACGTTGGCATCGATTTCCGATTTGAAGCTGTGGTACTTGGTTTCCGCGTGCGATTCCAACAGGGCATCGTCCCATGCCAGCAGTTGGTATTCGGCGGGCAAGTCGGGTCCGCGCAGCAGCCTTCCCGTGAGGTCGATTTCCATGCGGAAGCGCTTGAAGTACGTCAAACCCACGGTAGCGACCCGTTTTGTGAAAGGAAGCGCAAGCGCCGAGCAAGAATCGTCCTACCCATAAATTTACCGGTCGATTGGACGAAGTCAACTTTTCAGAACTGTAAATGGCAAAGCGACTTCTGATGCCTCTCGACAGGTCAATCAGAAGGCATAACCGGCGAAGTTGGCCCAGTTTTTCCAGTCCCGGTCACGACGAGAGTAGGCCAAAACGGCCTCGGAATCGCTTTGTACGCATGCGCCAGCCCCAAGTGGCCAAGGCTTTTTGTACAAAAACCGGAAATTTTGATTTTGAAAAACGTGTTGGTTTGACGCGTTTGACGCCAGGACGGCTTTGCCCCACCTGGCAACCATCTAGGGCCGCGTTGCCCTTTGCCGGCGCGACGCGGCCGGTTTGCGGACCAAACCACGGAGCGTGCGCAAATTTACCACGTCCATCTCCTCGCCGTTTTCCTGCTCTTTGGCGGTTTCCAAGTACATGGGAGTTTGGCTGAACCGCGGGTCGTTGAGCAGGTGCCGAAACGGCTCCAGCCCCAGAGTGCCACGACCGATATGTTCGTGGCGATCGACCCGAGAGCCGAGCGGTTGTTTGCTGTCGTTGACGTGAATCGCCTTCACGCGGCCAAGGCCCACCACGCGGTCCAACTCCGCGATCGTGGCCGCGTACTCTTGCTCCGTCACCAACGGGTATCCGGCGGCAAAGGTGTGGCACGTGTCGATGCACACGCCCAGTCGCCCGGGCTCGGCCACGCCGGCGATGATCGCCGCGAGATGCTCGAATCGCCAGCCCAGGCAGCTTCCCTGCCCGGCCGTGTTTTCCAGCAGCGTGCCGGCCGCGATTCCGGCCGTGCGACGATGAACCGCGTCGAGCGCTGCGATGATGCGGTCCAAGCCCTCCTGCTCCGAGCTGGTCGTGAACGCACCCGGGTGCGCGACGACGTAGCGGATACCGAGCTTCTCAGCCCGCAAGAGCTCGATGCAAAACGCTTCGATCGATTTTTCCCACAGTACGGGATCGGGGCTGGCGAGGTTGATCAGGTACGAATCGTGGGAGATCGTATGGCCGATGCCGAGCCGCCCAAGGGCCGATTGAAACTTCTCGGCATCTTCGTCGGTCAGTTCCTTGGCGCGCCACTGGTTGTTGTTCTTGGTGAACAACTGCACGCAGTCGCAGCCGGCATCCTTTGCGCGCTCAATTGCTCGGAAATATCCGTCTGAAATCGACATGTGGGCGCCAAGAATGGGCACGTATTGACCTCGTCGTAAACCCTTACGAATCCCCCCAAACCGCCCCGTCCCAGTGTAACTTACACTGGCTCTGCGGACCCCGGCCCGTCCATATATATAGTGCTGGACCCGGGCGGGTTCCACCTGGTCGTCGACTGGATCGTGGTGCGGCAGGTGGTCGCCCGATTCGTTGCACCCCGCCTACGGGCCAGCTATGGTGATGCGTGCGAGGGCAGGGCAGCCACTTCTTTTCCTGGAGAGCAGGGCAATGAACGGCAACGTCGCTTCGCTCCTTCTTTTCTGCGCCAGCTTCCTGCTCGCGCCCCTGACGGCCTCGGCCGTCAACATCACGATTCCCACCGTCCCCGTCGGCAATCCGGGCAATGCGGGCGATACAGTCGTTATGGGTGACGGGACGACAGGCTACGGCTCGGTGCCCTACAACTACCGAATCGGCACGTACGAAGTCACCAACGCACAGTATGCCGAGTTCTTGAACGCAAAAGCCCGCAGCGATCCGCTCGGGCTGTACAACACGAACATGGGCAACGGTTTCGGTGGCATCCTGCGCGGCGGCTCAAGCGGCAGCTACGCCTACGTGGCGATCGGCGGCCGCAGCGACATGCCGGTGAACTTTGTCAGTTGGTACGACTCGATCCGCTTTGCCAATTGGCTCAATAACGGCCAGGGGAACGGCGACACGGAAACCGGCGCGTACACGCTCTTGGGCGGAACGCCGACGCCTACAGACGGCCTGAGCATCACCCGCAACGCCGGCGCCACTTGGTTCCTGGCCAGCGAGGCTGAGTGGTACAAGGCAGCGTACTACAACCACGGC
>JANNQN010000142.1:0-5202 GCA_031400775.1 Planctomycetia bacterium
TTTGTAACCGACATGGAGAAGTCCATCGACTTCTACACGAACGTCCTTGGGTTCGAGCGAATGAAGGGCGAACCAGACTATGCACCTGTTCGCTCGGGCTCGGTGTTGATCGCCTTGGGACGGGCAGCAGGGCTACCCAAGAAGCACCATTTCAACCCCGAAGTTCAGAACGGACGCCGCGGCTTGGGCGTAGAGATTGTTCTGGAAGTGGACGATGTGAAGTCCTGCTTCGAGAAAGTCAAAGCCTCTGGATATAAAGGCGTCGTGTCACCGATGCAGAAGCAATCGTGGGGCGCGACGGACTTCCGAGTTGCCGACCCGGACGGCTACTATCTGCGGATCACGTCTCGGTGACGAATTGTCGAG
Organism: Planctomycetia bacterium; assembly: GCA_031400775.1. Classification (GTDB taxonomy): domain Bacteria; phylum Planctomycetota; class Planctomycetia; order Pirellulales; family PALSA-1355; genus PALSA-1355. The sequence continues at coordinate 367 of JANNQN010000142.1, forward strand.
CGAATAAATGGACAAGTCTAATTCTCATGCTCGCGGGACGAAGCGTGCTTCGCGCATCTTCCGGCGCTCTCTTGTGCGGCGCATCGAGTCCGCGATCAGTTGCCAGACGGACGAGAATTAGCCCCGTTCCGTTATCGTTGTCTTCCGGCCGCCAACGCGCCAGATAACCAGACCGACGGCGCCGAGCGCGGCGAGGACGACACTGGAGGGCTCGGGCGTATGAAAAACGGGACAGGTCTAATTATCACCCATTCGGCGCTAATGCTGCGGACGACAATTGGCGGATGATCGCACGGCGGAGCCACGCCGATGGCATTTGCGGCAGTTAAATTAGACCTGTCCCGTTTTTCGTCCGTTTCTTTTTCGACAGGAACGCCGAGAATGCTTCTTCCAACTCTGGATTCTTTGGCAGTAGAAACGAACCAACTTTCGAATTGCCGAGCAGCACGACTCCATCTCTTGCAACCCACCTGTCGGCAAGCAACCACGCAACCAGTGCGTCAAGTTGATCGTCGTTCCCGGGCTTGGGCAGACCACGAGCGCACGGCACGAGTTGACCTACCACGTTCCAAAGTGCCTCGACATTGGCCAAACATTGCTTTCCTTTGTAAATCCAGCCTTTCGTGTGTGTTTCACGACACCACAACCACAATGCTACCGCAGGATGAACCTCGACCACAAATGGCCCACACCCTTCGACCGCATGTTCCAAATCCGCTTGCTCGAACAACGGTCGAAACGGCAACTGATTTGTTAGGCACGAGTAGGGACCAATGCGCGGCAAGCCGAGCAGCCGCTGCGAAATTGTCCAGTGTGGGCATCCGCTGTAAGGCCGCACCGAGATGCCTTTCGGCGCCTTGTACCGCCCCTTTTGGCTGAAGAACTGTTCGATGGGCCGTTGGGTTAAGTCGCCGTCGAGTAAGGGCCGTCCGTCCGGATCGCTCGGCCCGGTCAAAGGCGAATCCCAAGAGAGTAAACATGATGGTGGGCGCTCGGCCGCGTAGTCAACCAGTTCATTTACGGAGTAGTGGCGAAGTTCTCGGCCGTCGAAAATGTCTGCGCCTTTGGCCGGGGCAACGTCGCAACCGTGGATTGAAAGCGGCATGGTTAGCCTCTGGGAATAAAGAATAAACGGGGAATCAAACGGGACAGGTCTAATTATTGACGATTGGCGGGGCGTGGAATAGACTGCCTGCATGCCCAGAACTCGCCGCGTCGCTCCCGCAGGAATGGTGTTCCACGTTTTGAATCGTGGCGTGGGCAGGATGCGGCTGTTTCGCGGCGACGGCGACTACGAAGCTTTCGAGCGAGCGATCGCAAAGACGCTGGAAACGCGCCCCATGCGCATCCTGGCCTACTGCTTGATGCCAAATCACTGGCACCTGGTTCTATGGCCTCAGCACGCCGGCGATCTGGGCGCCTTCATGCAAAAACTGACCATCACCCACGTCCGTAATTGGCAGGAGCACCGCCGCCGGGTTGGTTATGGACATTTGTACCAGGGCCGCTACAAATCGTTTCCGGTTGAGGGCGACGAACATTTTTACCAGGTCGTTCGCTATGTGGAGCGAAACGCGCTGCGAGCGAAGCTGGTGCGCAGGGCCGAGGACTGGCGCTTTGGAAGCCTGTGGCTCCGGACGCGGGGTTCGGCCGAGCAGCGTCAAATCCTGAGCCGCTGGCCATTGCCGCAACCGGCCGCGTGGGCCAAACACGTCAATCAACCGCAGAGCGACGCCGAATTGGTGGCGATCCGCCGCAGCGTCGAGCGAGGACAACCCTTTGGCGACGACCGTTGGGTCGAGGCGACGGCCAAACGCCTGGGCCTCGATTCGACGCTCCGCAAACGCGGACGCCCGAAGAAGCAAGAGGATCCGGACTCGATGTAGCGAATTAATTAGACCTGTCCCGTTTTACGTACCCCCGTTTTACGTACCCGTTTTACGTACCCGAGACTCCGCGGCGGCAATAAATTAGACCTGTCCCGTTTTGTCACGTGTCCCGTTTTGTCGCGCTCAATTACAGTTTCCAGGTGGCGGCGTCTTCGCCGTCCAGGCGCAGCGTCAGGCACTTGGCGCTGCCGCCGGCTTTGACGAATTCGTCGAGAGGCGTTTCACGCGGTGAAAAGCCGCGATCAACAAGCGCGGCGTGCAGTCGCGGGCAGCCCGAGTTGGTCACCACCGTGCGGCCTACCACCACGGCGTTGCAGGCAAAGCGGCGGGCTTCTTCCTCATCGACCGCGATCAACTCGTCGACGCTGGCGGCCAGGGCCTGCCGCCCGTAGTCGTCGAATGCCGCGGGATAATAAATCGCCCGGCCCGGGGCGAGCGGGCAAAAGCACGTGTCGAGGTGATAGTAATACGGGTCGACCAGTTCCAGCGGGATGACCCGACACGAAAACATCTCGCCGATCTGCTGATGGCCGCGGACGTCGCTGCGGATGCGATAGCCGGCAAACAAGGTGTCGCCGCAGAACAGCGCGTCGCCGGCCCCCTCGAAGAACACGCCCTCGGGCAGCCGCCGCACCGTGAAACCCGCGTGGGTCAGCCAGGCTTCGTCGACGGGCTCCTCGGCTTGCCGCTGCGGATAGCGAAAGCGGGCCAGCACCGCGGAATCGCGAAAAATCATGGCCGCGTTGGCCGTGAACACCAGGTCGGGCAGTCCGCGAACCGGTTCGAGCAGCAGCGTCTTGGCCCCGGAGTCTTCGAGCAAGCTGCGCAAGAGAGCCCATTGCCGCGCAGCTTGCACGGCGTCGGCCTGTTTTTGCCGGCTCATCCAGGGATTGATCTCGTACTCGATGCCGTAAAAGTCCGGCGGGCACATGAGAATCTGCGGTTGACGGGAGCGCGGATCGAACGTGGCTTGAGCGTCATCGGGCGAGGTCATCGCGCTCGCTCCAAGACGTCCAACTCGGACACAAGCGCCCGCAGGAACGGTTCGACGTCGGTCACCAGGCCCACGGTTTGAAACGAGCCGCGGTCGCTGAGCTTGATGACGGTCGAGGGATTGATGTCCACGCAGACCACCTTGACCCAGGCCGGCAACAGGTTGCCCACCGCGATCGAGTGCAGCGTGGTGGCGATCATCAGGCAAAACGTCACGCCCTCGATGCGCTGGCGCATCTGCCGCTGGGCGTCCAAGACGTCGGTTATCACCTCGGGCAGCGGCCCGTCGTCGCGGATGCTGCCGGCCAGCAGAAAGTCGACGCCGCCGCGCACGCATTCATACATAATGCCCGAGCTGAGCAGGCCCGAATCGACGGCCTGGCGAATTCCGCCGGCCCGGCGAATGCGGTTAATGGCCCGCAGATGGTGCTCGTGCCCGGCTTCAGCCAGATCGCCCTCGGCCAGGTGTACGCCGAGACTGGTGCCGAAAAGGGCCTGCTCGATGTCGTGCGTGGCCAGGGCATTGCCAGCGAACAATTGGTCGATATAGCCGCCACGAACAAGGCGGCAAACGTGCTCGCCGCTGCCGGTGTGGACGATCGCGGGCCCGCCGACGAGCAAGGTCTTGCCGCCGTTTTTCCGATTCTTGAACAGCTCTTGAGCGATCTGCCGGATGGCGACCCCCTTGGGCTTTTCGGTCGAGACGCTGCTCGTCATGAACTCGAAGGCCTGGCGTTCTTGCGAGCGTTGGGTCGGGAACACGCGGACCCCCACGTGACCGATCACGAAGGACGTGCCGGCCTTGACGTCGCTCATCGGCACGCAACGGGCTGTCTTGACCGCGAGGTCGATGGCCACGCCGCAATCCATCTCCTGCAAGCCGACCTCGATCCATTGGGCGCCGATTCGCACTTCGGTTTGTTGATTCGTCGAGCTATAAAAGCCCTCGGGAAAGGCCCCGCCCATGTCGGCAACTTCCAATTGGCAGTCCTTGAGCGCCGTGGGCACGGCGCCGTGATCGCTGATCTGTGCCAGGATGTCGGCCAACACCTGAGGCGAGGGCGCGCTGACTTCCACCAGCGCAAAGCTGGGATCATTGCGAGCCTGGCCGATCGCGATTCGCTTGACGCGGAAGGTTCCACCGCCGACGGTGATCAGGTCCAGGATCTTGGGCAGGATCAGGCTATCGATAATGTGGCCCGAGATCTGCACCTCCTCGACGAACGGGTTGCTCTCGCTTCGTTGGACGGTGTCGGTGGCAGCCATAAAGTTTCTTCCGTGCGTGTTTGGTCGCCCGCGTGGTCTGGTTGGGCGAATCGCCTGCCGCGCAGATCGTGACGGCAGCGGGACTGAGCAATTCTAGGACGAAACGCGGGCCCCGACCAATCGCAGCGCCCTGAGGCGCCCTCGACCACGGCTTTCCACTCTTGCAAAGAGGCTCTATACTGGCGGTTTGTGCCCCCCTTGTGTAGTTTTCGCCTCGGGCGAGACGTTTCGTCACAATTGGTACTTTCCTCAATGAGCAATTCGAACCACTGGGACTCGCTGGCAGCCAACCTGGGAGCGGAAATACCGCCCGAGACCGCGGCCGCTTCGGAGCCCAAGCCGGCCGCAAAGCCGCCGGCCGCGTCTCGCCCGGCTGCGCCTTCGACTCCCAAGAAGCCGCCCGCCCCCAAGTCCAATACCGACTGGGGACAATTGGCCAGCGCGCTGGGCGTGGCCCCGACGGAAACGCCGGCGGCGTCCACGGCGCCGGTGTCAACGGCAGCAGTGCAGTCGCCGTCATCGCCGCCGACCCAAGCGCGGCAAGCCGAGCCGACTGCGCGGGCCGCCGCGCCCCCGCGCGAAGTGCCCCCGCAACGAGAAGAGCCGCCGCAGCGACGTCGCCCGCCGGCACGTGAGCCGGAAAATCGCGGTCGCGAGCGTGGCCGGGACCGTGGCCGAGAAAGGCCGC
>JANNQN010000143.1:0-2818 GCA_031400775.1 Planctomycetia bacterium
CGGCAGCGGTATCGGCAGATTCTATTGGCCCGGCCCGTGGTGCCGCTGGGAAACCGGGATTTGGGTTTTCTGCCGGGGGATGTCGAGCAGAAGCTCGATCCCTATATGCAGCCCCTCTACGACAATTTGACCGTGATCCGCCATCAATTCGGTGACCACGATGCGGCGGGCCAGCGGATCAACGAGATGCGAGAAAGCGAGAAGCTGATGATTACGCCGCTGGCGTACATTCGCGGCCGGAGCCTGCAGCGGATCTTCTTTATTGTCGACGAAGCCCAGAACCTGACACCGCATGAGGTGAAGACCATCATCACCCGCGCCGGCGAAGGGACGAAGATTGTGCTCACCGGCGACATTCAGCAGATTGACCAGCCCTATCTCGACACCCTCTCCAACGGCCTGTCCTACCTCATCAACCGCATGATGGGCCAGCCGATTTTCGCCCACGTGACGCTGGAGAAGGGGGAGCGCTCGGCGCTCGCGGATTTGGCGAGTGAGCTCTTGTAGGGTGCCTTGACACCAGCCTGAAGCGCAAGCGAAGGACAGCGTCGCACTGCTGGCCGCGGTTTCCTTCGCTTGCGCTTCAGATGCTATGGGAATACTTAGAAAGAGGCCGCGGGGTTAAGTTTCGGGAATTGTATCGATTTCCGAACCCTTTACGAAAGGAACTTAACCATGTCCGCGGGCCTCCGAGTGAATTCTAACCTGAGTGGCGAGTCGAGTCACAAGGCGGTGTTGTATTTGGCACTGGAGTTGGGTTGGTCGAAGTGGAAACTGGCTTTTGCCTCAGCTCCGGCGGAGAAGCCGCGGCGGCGGGAGGTGGAGGCGCGAAGCAAGTCAGGACTGCTGTCGGAGATTGCCTTGGCCAAGCAGAAGCTGGGGCTGCCGGCGGACTGCCCGGTGGTGAGTTGCTACGAGGCGGGGCGGGATGGCTTCTGGATTCACCGCTGGCTGGAAACCCAAGGAGTACGGAACGTGATCGTGGATTCCTCGAGCATCGAAGTCAATCGCCGGGCTCGGCGGGCCAAGAGCGATGGGCTGGATGCGGCCAAGCTGCTGAGCATGTTGTTTCGCCACGCAGGAGGCGAGAAGGTTTGGAGCGTAGTCCGCGTTCCCACAGAAGAAGAGGAGCACGCCCGGCAGTTGCACCGCGAGTTGCAGAGCCTGGGCCAGGAGAGCACGAGGCACGTGAACCGGATCAAAGGACTGCTGGCCAGCATCGGCCTGGCCCTGGAAGTGGACAAGCACTTTCCCAAAACACTACAGGAAGCCCGGCAGTGGAATGGCCAACCGGTCCCTGAGGAACTGCGCGACCGGCTGCTGCGAGACTTCGAAAGGCTGCAAGTCATCAACCGGCAGATTCGGGCCTTGAACCAGCAGCGGAACAAAACCTTGCGGACCAAGGATTCACCCACGCTGCGGAAAGTGCGGCAACTCCTGGGGCTGCGAGGAATCGGCGTCAACAGCGCCTGGCTGTTTGTGCACGAATTCTTCGGCTGGCGGAACTTTAAGAATCGGCGTGAGGTCGGTTCGCTCTCAGGCCTGGCTCCGACGCCTTATTCCAGTGGCGATCTGCGGCACGAACAAGGAATCAGCAAGGCGGGGAACCGGCGAATGCGGTGGATGGCCGTGGAGATCGCCTGGTGGTGGCTCCACTTCCAGCCGGGCAGTTCGCTCAGCCAATGGTATAAGCGGCGATTCGCCCAGGGGAACAGCAGGCAAAGGCGCGTCGGGATTGTGGCCCTGGCCCGCAAGCTGCTGGTCGCACTGTGGAAGTATCTCCAAACGGGCGAACTGCCGGAGGACGTGGTGCTGGCGGATTGGAAATCCAAAACCCGGACCTCGATCAGCTCGTTGGACCTGTCCCCCGTGAAGCGTCGGCAAGCATCGTGAGGAATAAAATGAATCGGTCGTTGCAGAGAACTGGCTTTGGATTTTTTGAGGCATGGCTCGGTGTCCAATGGCTTTGTAAGATACAGACCTCCAACCCCGCTTCCCTTCTTCTCTGTTGCCGAGAGGGAAGCAGGCTTACCGCGGCAACGGGCCACCCCAGGAACCAACGTCGTCACCGTGAAGCAGGTCGAAGCGACCGCACCAACAAGCCTGGTGTTCCGCTCGTCGGGACCGAGCTTCAGAGGGGTCTCGCTTCTTAATCCGCTGCCACTGAGCGTCACACACGCAAACAGCATTGGGTGCTCGAGGCCTCCCAGTCGTAAGACCGGCTCCCTCGACACGGATAGAAGGTAGTTCGGGACACGCTCCCAACTCTTCACGCAGCCCCCGCCTCACTACGATGACCCCAAATCACCCCGACCCTTGACACCCGCGCGAACATAGAAGGCTCGTGTCAGCGACGGCTCGCGTCCTCCGCGCCACCAGTCGCGGGCGACGAGCTGCGGAAAGACCCAGGCTCCCTTGGCGTAGCGGAGGGCCAGCCGGCGGGGTTCGGACCAGACGCGGTGCAGCCATTCCAGGCCGCTCTGGCGCATCCACATCGGGGCGCGGGGTTTTTCGCCCGCGAGAAAGTCGATCGTGGCTCCCACGCACAGGGCGGCAGCGGCCTGGATGCGTGAGCGGTTCTGGTGGACCCAGAGTTCTTGCTTGGGTGCGCCCAGACCAACGATCAGAATGTCCGGCGCGGCCTGGGCGATGCGAGCCAGGATGTTCTCATTCTCCGCGGCGTCTTTTTCGAAACCCATGGGGGGGCTGTAACAGCCGGCGATTTTGACGGCTGGCCAGCGGTTGGTGATATTGGCAGCAGCCCGCTCGGCGACGCCGGGGCCAGCACCGAGCAGGAAGACGCGCCGCGGCTCGAAGG
>JANNQN010000144.1:0-16593 GCA_031400775.1 Planctomycetia bacterium
GGCGTGCAGCCTTGCGTCAGGATGTTGGCCGCGTCGAAAATCAGCACCAGCGCCGGGTGGGCGACGTGACGATGAATCTCGGCGAGGATCTCTCCGCTTTGGCCGACGAGATTGGCCTCGACTTCCAGGCCGAAGGTCAAATCGCTGCGATGGCACGCTTCGGCAATTTGCCCGAGCTGATCGACCACTTGCGGCACGTGCGACCACGGGTCGGCGCCGCGCGGGTGATAGAACGAGAAGCCGCGAATCAGCTTCGTCTCGAAGGCGTGCGCCAACTCGCACACCTTCGCCACGTCGCCTTTGAGATATTTGTTGAACGGGATGTAGGCGTTCTTCGTGCCATCATCGACGTTGAGCAACTTGACCTTGCCGATGGGCGAGCCGATCGAGGCGACGTTCAGCCCGTACTCGTCCTCCAGATGGCGGATCGTTTGAATCTCGGACTTGCTGAGCTTCATGACGTTCTTGATGCCGTCGCCGGCGTCGATGAAGCGCAAGCTGTAGTATTGCAAGCCCAAGGCCGCCATCGCCGCGAACTGTTGCACGGCCGTTTTCTGATTCGCGGCCTCGTCTGCAAAACCGCTGAGCGTGACTTGAGGATTTTCTTCCTTCATGGGTCGCTTCCCGAGCTACTGGACAAACAAATCGCGGCCGCCGGTATCCCGTAAAGGCATCCACCTTGCTGTGCCGGACAGGCGAGAGGGCCATTGTGGAAGCGCCTCGCGGGCAAAACAAGGGGCAATCCCAGCCGCAAATCCCGAACCGTTGGCAAATCCACCGCGCCGCCTTATCCTGTCTCACATGCCAACGTCACCCCGTCCCGCCGAACCATCCGTCGCGAAGCGCACCCTGCGGGCCGGAATGGTCGGCATGGGGATGATCTTCGATGAAACGTATCGCCCGTTCTTCGAAGCGGCCTTCCGCCAGCCGCTCTACGCGCCGGACTTCGGCGTCTGTGCGGTGGCGCTGGCCGCTGTCGCCAGCCGCACCGGCCGGCGGGCCGAGGCCTATCGCCAGTCCGCCGCCGGCCGCATCGACGCTTTTCAGAGCTTTTGCGAGCCGCGCAGCATCGAACAGTTGTTGGCCGCCGACGTCGACTTCGTCTGCATCGCCACGCCCGACGACCGGCACTTTTCGGCCACCAAGACCGCGATTGAAGCCGGCAAGCACGTGCTGATTGAAAAGCCCTCGGTGTTGTCGCTCCTTGAGCTCGACGAGCTGGAGCGCCTGGCCCGCCAGCACGATGTGCTGGCCAAGGTCGTGTATCACAAGTTGCTCGATCCCGACCACAAGAAACTGCGCACCCTCGTGGCCGACGGCGAATTGCGGCACGTGAACAACGGCTATTGCTCGCTGCTGGAGCCCAAATCGATCTCCGGCAGCCAGTTTGCCGAATGGATCACGGGCCGCAATCCCGGCACGTATGTGGCCGTGCACTATATCAAACTGATCGACTTCACCTTTCCCGGCCGGCTCAAGACGGTGCAATGCACGGGCCAGCGTGGAATCGTGGGGCCGGCCGAGGGGCCGACGTGGGACTCCGTCCAATTGCGATTGATCTACGAATACGACGATCGTCGGCAAGCCGCCTTCGATATTCACACTTCGTGGGTCACGCCCGAGAATTTTCCCGGCTACGTCGAGCAGGAAGTCCAGTTCCGATTTGACAACGGAGTGTGGAACGGTCACAGCCGCAAGCGGGGCGTGGAGTGTACCGTCGAGGACCGCACGCCGCACGAGCGCAAGATCACGATCAACAATCACTACAACGGCACGTTTCTCGAACCGTGGGGCGAGCGCTCGCAGCGCGGTTACGGCATCGAGGTGCTGGAGCGCTTCGTCCGCGAGGTCGCGGCGGTCGAATTCGGCGGTCCGGCCGGAGAGCGGGCGGCGCGGCTGGCCCAGGCCCGATCGCTCGCGTACAACGACCTGTCGGCCGACCGCCAGACCGTGGCGGCCGTGCAGGCGATGGAAGCCATTCTCGCTCGGCACGTGGCGGGCACGCCCAATTGCCTGGTCAACGTGAACGATCCGCTGGGCGGCCTGGTTTTGTATGCGCCGGGCTCGGCCGAAGGAGAAATTCTGTACCAACCCGCCGTTTGAAATCGTTCGAGTCGCAGGATACGTGCCACGCATGACCCAACCCGCCAAGAAGTTTCCTCTGATTCAGCACATAGGCGAAGACGCTTCCAACGAATTTCGTCGCCGCGCAGCCATCGTCGCGCCGGCGGCGCAGCGGACCTATACGCCCAGCCTGGCCGTGCTCGCGCGCAGCGAGGGGAGCTATCACTGGACGCCGGAGGGTCGCAAGCTGGCCGATTTTTCGTCCGGCGTGCTGGTCGCCAATCTGGGGCACAATCCGGCCCGCTGGTGGAAACGCGTGCTGGCCTATCTGGGCTTGGATAAACTGCCGGTCGAAGGCGAATACGTTCCGGCCGTGACCCTCACGGCCTACAACGCGCTGACGCCGCTGGAAGTGCAGGCCTCCGAGCGGCTGGTCGCGAGCCTGCGATCGCAGCCGGGCGGATCGCGGCTGGAGCAAGTCATGTGGGCCGCGACCGGCAGCGAGGCCGTGCAGAAAGCCATTTGGGCGGCCCTCGATCGCAGTGCGACGAGCAATATCATCCTGGCCACGCGGGCCGGCTTCCACGGCAAGAAGGGTCTCGCCGGCGCCGTCACGGGCAGCGAGAACGATCCGGAACGCGACTCCCGAGTGCGCTTTATCAGCTTTCCGACCATCGAATGTCAGAACGTCGCGCGGCGCCGGCAGCCACTCGATTTGACCCCTTATCGAAACGAGCTGGCGGCGCTGGCTCGCGAATATTCCGGTCGAATTTGCTGTCTCGTGACCGAACCCTACCTGGGCGGCGGCGGCTCGTATCATCCGCAGAAGGAATATCTGCAACTGCTCGCGCAATTTTGCCACGAGAACGACATCGTGTTCATCCTCGACGAGGTGCAGGCCAATTTCGGCCGCACCGGCTCGCTCTACGCTTTCTCGCACTATGGCGTCGAGCCCGACATCGTGGTGCTCGGCAAGGGCCTGGGCAACGGCGTGCCGGTCGACGCCGCCGTGGGCCGCGCCGACCTGTTTGCCAACATGCACTACGGCGAAGGCTCGGACACCTGGAGCGCTTCGCCGTTGGGCTGTGCCGCCGTGTTGGCCACGCTCGACGAATTCGAAACCACTGACGTGTTGGCCCGCGCGACCAGGCTCAGCGAAGTGCTCGAGACGGGCTTGTGCCGCCTGGCCGAGTTGGACATCGTCGCGAACGTGCGCGGCGAGGGAGTCGTGTGGGGCGTCGAATGCGCGGCGATTGGCAAGCATGCGGCCGACGCCGTGGCCAACGCCTGCGTCCTAGCCTGTTACCTGGGCGATGCCGCAGGCCGGGCCATCCACTTGCTCGGTCCCTTGGCCGGCAAGGTGATTCGCGTCAGCCCGCCCTTGGTGATGCCGTGCGACGAAGCGCGCGATTACTTGAATGTAATGTTCGACATCTTCGCGTCGGTCCAGCGGCGCCTGGCCGAGTAGCGCATCGCTTGCCGTCTTAGCGAGCCTGCTTCGCTTCGTGCGTGACCGTCACGTGCGTGGTAATGCCGCCGCGGGGCGTGAAAGCGGCGACCAGCGTCATCCGCTGCGGCGCGAGCACGGCCACCAGGTCGTCGAGAATCCGATTGGTCACGTGCTCGTAGAAGATCCCCTCGTTGCGAAATTGCTGCAGGTACAGCTTCAGGCTCTTCAACTCGACGCACTTCGCATCGGGCGTGTAGGTGAACGTGAGCACGCCGAAATCGGGCTGGCCCGTCTTGGGGCAGACGCTGGTGAACTCGGGGCAGCGGATTTCGATCGTGTAATCCCGCTGGGGGAACTGGTTGGGAAACGTCTCGAGCGTTTCCCGGAATTTGTCGGTCATTGCCGGTCCTTTCGCCAAACCATCCATTGTGCCATCATGGAATGCTCTCGGCCAGATGCCCCGCAAATTGCAATCGACGGCGTGTCGGCAGCGGCGCGATTTGCACGGTTTTTCCACATTGATATTCCATGTCCAAGCCCGCGGTCATTTTGCTCTCTGGCGGTCTCGATTCGGCCACGAGCGCGGCGATCGCCCGCTCGCAAGGCTTTGAGCTCGATGCCCTGTCATTGGACTACGGCCAGCGGCACCGCGACGAGTTGGAAGCCGCCCAGCGCGTCGGCCAGCAACTGGGCGTGCGGCGACACATTACCTTGCAGATCGACCTCCGCGCTTTTGGCTCTAGCGCCCTGACCGCCGATATCGACGTGCCCAAGAGCCGCTCGGTGGAACAAATGCACTCGGGCATTCCCATCACGTACGTGCCGGCGCGCAATACCGTGTTTCTGTCGCTGGCCCTGGGCCTTGCCGAGACTCTCAATGCGGCCGATATTTTCATCGGCGTCAACGCGGTCGACTACAGCGGCTATCCCGATTGCCGGCCCGAGTATATTGCGGCCTTCGAGCGGATGGCCAACCTGGCCACGAAGGCCTCGGTCGAGGGTCGGCTCAAGTTCACGATCCACGCGCCGCTGATCGCGCTGACCAAGGCCGAGATCATCCGCCGCGGCGTGCAACTGGGCGTGAATTTTGGCCTGACGCGAAGTTGCTACGATCCCGACCCATCGGGCGAGGCCTGCGGAGCGTGCGACGCCTGCGCCTTGCGGCTGGCCGGTTTTGCGGAGGCGGGCCTGGCCGATCCGGCGCCGTACCGCCGATGAAAATCGCCGAAATATACAAGAGTGTTCAAGGCGAAGGATTTCTCTCGGGCGTCGATAGCGCGTTCGTGCGCGCGAGCGGCTGCAATCTGCGCTGCTGGTATTGCGACACACCCTATGCCTCGCACGCGCCCGAGGGCGAAGACCTGGCCGTCGAAGAAATCGTCTCGCGCGTCGGCGAGATTGGCTGCGGCCACGTGGTGCTGACCGGCGGCGAGCCGATGTTGTTCGCCGAGCTGATCCCGCTCACCGCCCGGCTGCGCGCCCAGCGGCGGCACATCACGATCGAGACGGCCGGCACGCTGTATTTGCCGGTGGAGTGCGACCTGCTCTCGATCAGCCCCAAGATGGCCAATTCGCGCCCCGATCCGGTGCAGACGCCGCGCTGGGCCGAGCGGCACGAGCGGACCCGAAGCGCCCCGGCCGTCATTCTACGATTGATCGACGAATATCCTTATCAGTTCAAATTCGTCGTCGATTGCACAGCCGATTGCGAAGAGGTCGAGCAGTATTTGGTCGCGTTTCCCGAGATCGATCGCTCGCGAGTGATGCTCATGCCGCAGGGGACCGATGCCCGGGCGCTAGCCCGCTCCGCCGAGTGGCTGGAGCCCTATTGCCAAGCCCACGAATTGCACTTCTGCCCACGGCGGCAGATCGAATGGTTCGGCTTGGTGCGCGGCACGTGATGGCGATTGTGGGCCAACGGCCTTTTCCTAATTTTTTTCTCCGTGTCCTTTGTGTCGTTGTGGTTTACCTACTTCGAGGGAGGAATTTAGAACCACGACGACACGACGAAACCACTGAAAAGAGAACATGGCTGAGCTACGCTTCCGCCGGCTGCGGGGTCGGTTCGGCGCCGGAGTGCGGTGCGGCATGGGGCGCCGGCTTGGGCGCGAATACCAGCACCGTCACGGCCCCGGCCACGACGACGATCAGGCCCGCGTAAAACATCAGGTGCAACTGATCGTAGTTACCGGCCTGCACGACGCTGACGAATGTATTGATCACCGGCGCGCCGCCAAAGACCAGCGGCATGACGAAAATCGGCTTACCGCCGAAGTTGAAGGCCATGATGATCCCGAGTGCGCCCAGCGCGCCGGCGGCTCCGCCTATAAAGCTCCACAGCGAGCCGTTGAACGTGAAATTGCCCGGCTCGTCCCAACGCGTGAGTAGCAGGCTGGGGACGATCACGGCGATCAGAAAATAGGCCAGACCCACGCAAATAAATGGCCGCAGCCGGCTGCCGGCCATCGCCGTCTGCCCGCGGTGCAGCATCGGCCCATACACGCCCCAGCACAACGCCGTCATCGCCGTAAATAGGATCACGAGCGACAACTCGCGAGCCGTAAAATTGCGATGCCGGTCGTAGAGCTTGAACGCTTCGGGGTGCTTCGACGCCAACTCCTCGACGCTGGTCGCCTCGTAGTGTGTCGGTGTAGGATTGTCGGCTGTCGAGACGTCGATGCTCAGCCCGCCATTTTTTTCCTGCGAGATTTTCACAGTCTCCGCCGAGGCGTGTGCGTGCGGGCGAAACACCAGCACGGTCACCGCGCCCACGATCACCAGGATCAATCCGGCGATGAAAATGGGATTGGCTTGCTTATAGGATTTTCCCCAGTACATCGTCAGGAAAGTGTTGACCACCGGCGCGCCGCCGAACACCAGCGGCATGACATACAACGGGCTGCCACGAAACGCCAAGGCGAGAATGATGCCCAGGGCGCCCAGCGCTCCGGCCGAACCGGCCGCCAGGCTCCAGAAGATGCCCGTGGTAGTCCAGTGCCCGACTTCGCGCGTAGCGCGCAGCAGAATGCCGGGGATCAGCACCGCGATCAGAAAGTAGGCCAGCCCGACGCAGATGAACGGCCGCAAGGAACTGCCTTGCATGCCGATCTGGCCCTCGCGCAGCACGGGCCCATAGATTCCCCAAGAGAGCATGGCCAAAGCGATGAATGCGAGCAGACCAGCAATACGCTTCATGGCGGCAAAGCTCCAGGGAAGGTGGACGAATTCACGCGCCACGCATTATCCAGAACCCGTGCGGTTGTCGCTAGTGGGCTTGTGCGTACTAACCCGACGCGCGAGCGAGGGATCTTCGTCCGACCTCCCTCGCTCGCGCGTCGGGTTAGTGGGAGAGCGGCTATTCGCGCCGTAGCGCCGGCAGCAGTTCTGCCCGCAGGGTGGCTCGCACGGCCACGAGTCCGGCCAGCCAGCCCACGATCAGCACCAGGGCGAGCGTGAGTGCCAACGACAGCCAGGGGACCGCCGCGCCGCCGGAGAGCCAATGCGGCAACACGGCCACGAGCGCCGCCAAAATCCCCACGCCCAACCCGCCGACCAGCAACAGCGAGTTTTCAATCATCACCAACCGCGCCAACAGAGCACGGCGAAAACCGGTGGCGCGCATCAGCGCCAACTCGCCGCGGCGTTCCAGCACGCTGCGCAACTGCACGGTGGCCAGGCCAAAGGTGCCCAGCAGCAAACCCAGCCCGCCCAGGCTCTGGAACGTCGAAAGATACGTATTCTGCACGGCGAAGAAAGCGGCCAGCCGATCGGTGCTGGCCTCGGCGTCGAACCCGTAATCGCCGAGCGGCCCTTCCATCGCCTGGCGCACCGCATCGGCCGCCTGCCCGCCGGTGTCGATCAAGAAAAAGCGGTATCCGCTGACTTGCGGAAAGTGCTCGAGAAACGGTCGCTCGCCGATGAGCACGTCACCTTGAAAGATGCTGTTCTTGAGCAGGCCCACGATTTCCAGCCGCAGCGCGCGGCCGAAATGATCCTTGACGTCAAACGTGGCGCCGATCTTTCCCTTGTGCAGACTGTACTCAGCCGTGTTGAAATCCAGCACGGCCGGCGCCACCGGCGTGCCATCGGCCGCGGCAGGCAGCGTGCGCTCCAGCAACAGCCAGGGATTTTGCTTCTCCTCGGGCGATGCGGCGGCCGACGCAGCCCAGGCGAATCCGCCACGCTCCACCAGCGGCGCGGTCACCGCCAGAATTCTCGGCTGCGTGGACTGATACAAATTCAAGCAACTGGCGTCGTCGCCGCTTTGCACGCGCAATCCCACGATCTTGCACGGATCGAGCAACCGCTCGCTGTCGGCCGGAAAGCCGGCCTCGGCGCGGGCGTCGGGCAGAGCGAGATTCTGTTAGATCGGCTGATCGCTTTGGGCCACGAGATCGAATCCTCCGCTGCCACTCACCCGGCCGCGCCCCTCGGCCGCCGGATCGAGCCGGAAAGCGCTCAGCGCCACGATCAGAAAACTGGCCGACGCGATCAACCCGATCGTGAGCGTGCTGCGGCCCGGGTTGCGAGCCCCATTGAGGACGGCCAGTCGCGCGATCGGCAGGCTCGTGTTGTCGCTCAAACCGCCCGTTGCTCCGCTGCGCAGGCGGCTCCAAATCAGCGTCAAACCGGCCGCCAGCACCAGCGCGCCCGAGCCCACGAACGCGCCGGCCTGCGCGGCGCCGCCCAGCCAGGGTGCCGACGCGGCCATCGCAGCCGCCGCCACAAGCAGGCCAAATGCCGCCAGCCGGCTTCGGCGCGTCGCAGCGCGGGTCGCGGGCCGAGAGTCTTGCGTTTGCCGAGCCAGCAGCCCACGAACCGGCAGCCGGCTCAGCCGCCGCACGGTCCAGGCAATGGTCAGTAGCGACACGATCACTCCGCCCAGAAAGCCGATCAGCAGGCTCCTTGGCGATATGTACAGTTCGAGAAACGGCGTGCTGATCGCCCCCAGCCACCAGGTCTTCAGACCCACGAGCATTAGCCAGGCATAGCCCACCCCCGCCGCCAGTCCGAGCGCCGAACCCACAGCGGCCACCGCGAAGCCCTCCGCCGCCAGCGCCCAGGCGACTTTGCGCCGGGGCAGGCCGACGGCGCGGAGGATGCCGATCTCTTCCGAGCGCTGTTCGACGCCCAATCGAAACAAGAGCGCCACCAGCACGAGCGCCGAGACCATGATGAACAAGCTGAAGCCGATGAACAGCGCGTCAAAGGGCGTGGTGCCCGCGGCCGCTTCCAATCCCATTCGCTTCACCGGCGTGAACACGAACCCCAGTGCGGCCGGTTCGAGTCGCAACTGGTCGGCCTGCGCTTGTAGCGTCGGGCCGGGAGGCGGGGCAAAGCGGATCGCGGTCGTGTCGCCGAAACGGCTCGACCACAGCCGGCGTCCAGCGGCCAAGGAAATGAACGCCTTGGGCGTGGTGCGATGATCGTCCCAATATTGCTCATCCTGCTTGCGGACGCGGTGCGAGTCGAAGGGGAACGGCGCGTCCCAATCGCCAATCGACAAGCGGTCGGTGACGCCCGGCATCTGCGGCGTCAGATCGGGATCGGCCGCCAGACCCTCCAAGGCCACGATCGCTTTCAAGCGGAACTTCGCCCGCGCCTCTTGGACCTTGCCGTGCGTGGTCTCTGGCAAAAAATACGTGATCTCGACTTCGGCCCCCGGCTGAACCCCCAGGTCCTCGGCCGCCCAGGAATTCAATACGATCTCGTCATCTTTGAGCGCGGCAATCGTCTGGCCGTCGGGCGACTTGAACGGACCCATCGGCGGCTCGGCGACAAAATCGATGGCGGTAATGGTCGAGTAGGGGATCTCGCGCTTTTCCCCGGTTACCGGTTCGCTGGCAATCGTGTTGGCCAGGTAGGTGAACAGCGGCTGGGGACGGTCCGCGGCGAAGGCTTTTTCCGCCGCTACGACCACGGGCGGATCCAGCAGCATGCGATTGCTCGTGCATTGCACGTAGCCCAGCTTGTGCGGCTCGATTTGAATTCCATAGTCGGCCAACTTGGGGCGCAAACACTCGACCAGCCGATTGTGCGCCTCCGGCGTGGGCGATTCGCCTTCGCGACCGGCTACAAAAATCGCGTTGACCTTTCCTGGCTGTTCCAGGGCGTTTTGCAGGGTTCCGGCGGCGACAAACGCATCGCGCGGAAGCTGCTGACTGGGATGCAGATTGAACCGGCCCAGGCCGGTGGCGGGAATGATCTCGGACACTTTCAGCCGCCGGTTGCGGATCGTTTCGGTCTTGCGTCCCAGTGCGCTATCGGGCGGAATCTGGCTGGCGCTGCCGATCCGCAACAGCACCTCATCGCCGACGCGTGCGCCGATCTCGGCGGCCAAGGGCGCGTTGAGCACGATCTGGCCCTTGCCGGGCGGTTTCGGCGATTGGCCGCTCCCCAGTTTCCAAAAACGTTCGTCGCTGCCGATCACGCTCACGCCGCCAGCCCGCAGAGCGCCGCCGGCTTGCGGCTTTTCGATCGTGCCTTGCACGACCACCACCGGCACGGCCTGGGTGAAGAATTCTTGAAACGCCGGCTGAGCGGTCAACTCGTCGGCCAGTTGCTCGCGAAAGAAGCGGTCAGTGACGAGCACCTCGTCGATCTGGCCCAACTGGTCCAGCAGCAGGTGCCGCAGGCTCCCGCGCATCGAATCGCCGACCAATAGCGCCCCGGTCAGCACGGCCCCGGCCGCCATTACGGCCAGGGCCACGGCGAGGTTCGTGCTCCAATGATAGCGCAGCGTGCCAATAATCAATCGGGCCAGCGACATGGAACGAGCTACTCCAATCGGCCAGCGTTCAATTCCATCCGCCGCGCGAGCAATCCGGCCAGCTCCAGACTGTGCGTCACAACGATCAACATCGTTCGTTCCAGGGCTTGCAACTCCAATAGAAGCCGGCCGACCGTGGCCGCAGTGGCGCGATCCAAGTTGCCCGTCGGCTCATCGGCCAATAGCAGCGCCGGACGGTTGACCAGCGCGCGGGCGATCGCGGTTCGCTGCCGCTCGCCGCCCGAGAGCTCGGCCGGCACGTGATCGAGACGCTTGCTCAGTCCGACGCGATCCAGCAACATGCGGGCCCGCTCGACGGCCTCGGGCGTGGGCCGGCCATCGGCCAGCGTGGGCACCAGCACGTTGTCCAGCACCGAACATTGCGGCAGTAGGTAATGATCCTGAAAGACGAAGCCAATCTTGTGATTGCGAAATGCGGCCAGCCGCGGCTCGCTCAAGTCGAACGGATTCGATCCGGCCAAAGACACCCGGCCGGTCGTGGGCGCGTCGAGCGTACCGACGATATACAGGAGCGTGCTCTTGCCGCATCCGCTGGGTCCGAGGATGGCCAGGTTCTCGCCGGCCGAGAGCTCAAACGTTACTCCGCGCAACACCTCTAGCGGCTCGGCCCGAGTGGGATACGATTTTGTCACACCAGTGACGAGCAGATCAGCCATAGACTCACGGCCTTAGTGGTAAATCAATCTTAGCCGTGGCCAATTTCTCGGCGACCCAGGTGGGAATCGCCATCGACTCCGGCGCGCCGTCCGATTTCAGTCGGCAGCAGACTGCCGTCGTTTGCCCCGTGGCGACCTGTCGTCCCTCGTGGCTGAAGTTGAACTCGTAAGTGACGCTCTTGGCGCCCAGACGCACTACGGCGACTTCGATATCCAGCACGTCCTCGAACTTGACCGCCCGTTGGTAGTCGCAGCGCGTGCCCACGCGCGGAAATGAGATCGGCCCTTGGTCGTCGGCGAGCATGACGCTTATGCCCAGGTGTCGCAACAATTCGTGTTCGGCCTGCTCCATGAAGATGAAGAAGACCGAGAAGTGGGCCAGGCCGGCGGCGTCGGTATCGCGAAACTCGACGCGGCGCGAAGTCTTGTAGTGTTGCTTCATGAAGGAATACGTTGCGCTGCGGGAGGGGCGAGCTCGCGACCAACCTCTTGGATTTTCGCGTGTCGCGAAGCACGCCGCAAGTCGCGACCGTTGGGCCACGAAATGGATTGACCCGCGCGATCCACTGGCGAATAGCGCCACGGCGGACAGGCGAGTCATCGATTCCGAATGGTTTTGGGCTGAACCCAGATGGGTTCGCGGTGCGAACCGGTGCTTAGTCGCCGACGTACGGCAGCAGGGCCATGAACCGCGCTCGCTTGACGGCCAGGGTCACGGCGTGCTGGCTGGCGGCTGTGCAGCCGCTCTTGCGGCGGCCGACGATCTTGCCTTGGCGATTGGTGAGCTTGCTCAGCAGATCGAGATCCTTGTAGTCGACGAACATCGGACGGGGACGCTTGCCATCGACGAAAATCGGATCCTTCTTTTTCGCGCGGACCTTGTTCTTGTTCGAGCGTCGCTTGGGAGGTCCCTTGAACTTCTTCATACGTCAAAACCTGCAAGTGTAAACGGAACTCTCATCGGTCGAGTTGCCACCGAGGGCGGGCGACACTCGATTTTGGAACTACTGATCTGACCCTGCCAGAGCAAAAAAAGCAAGACCCCCGGGGCGTTTCCCGCCGGGGCAAACCCTCTGCTTTCGAGCAAAAATTGCGGGCGATCCCGCGGCAGCTCTTAATAAAATCCGCTCAATAATCCCGGCCTCCGCCATATCCGCGACCGCCACCACCACCCCCTTGACGCGGAGCGCGCTCGCGCGCCTCGTTCACCGTGATTGCACGACCATCGACCTCGGTGCCATTGAGGGCTTGAATGGCCCGCTGGCAGGCGTCATCGGAGTCCATCTCCACAAAGCCGAACCCACGCGAGCGGCCGGTTTCGCGGTCCGAAATTACTTCGGCCGAGCTCACCGGGCCGTGTGGGCTGAACAAGGCCTCGAGGGTTGCCGACGTGGTCGACCAGGGGAGGTTTCCGACGTAAATCTTCTTCGCCATCACAAAAGTCCTTTGCGCTCGACTGGGGACACCGCCGGAACTGAAAAACGTGGCGCAAACCCCCATCCCCGCCAGGCCGTTGCGCCAGTGGACGATCGCAATTGAGGCCAATAATTTACCCCCCTTGCGAAGCCCAATGCAACACCTTTGCCGGAAAATAGGCGGGAAAGGGGATTGGGGTTTGCCGGCATCCAGAAGGTCATGCCTTGGCATGACATGGACCGCTTCGACGCTGCCAGTCATGCCAAGGCATGACCTACCGAGTGGGTCGGGTCGAAACACTGCGATACAAATCGCGGGTCTTTTCGGCCATTTCGGCCGCCGTGAAGTCGCGGCGCACCGCCAGTTGGCCCCGCGCGCCCAAGGCGGCCGCCTCGGACCGATTGTCGAGCAGATGTCGCAATTTCGCAGCCAAGGCAGCCGGATTCAACGGATCGTGCAACAGGCCGCCGCCGGTCTGCTCGACCAGTTCCGGAAACGTTCCGTGGTCGGGCAGCACAACTCCCACCGCATTGGCCCAAGCCTCGAGCACCGGCAGGCCTTTGCTCTCTCGATACACGGTCGGCAGGCTCATCACATCCATGCTTTGCAAAAACGCAATCTTTTCATCGCGCGTCAGCTCGCCCAAGTACTGGAATGTCTCGGGCCGTTTCCAGCCGGCAACCCGTTTTTGCAGGGTTTCCAAATACGGCCGATCGAAGTCGCTCAGATAGCCGGCCGCTCGAATGCGAAACGGCGGCGTGTCGGGCTCGGCCGCCAACAGCTCGGCCGCGGCCAGCAGATTGTGCAGGCCCTTGTCCGGACAAATGCGGGCCAGGTAGCCAATCGTGAAGGGTTCGCCAGGGTGCTCGCTCCGCGTACCGTGGCCTGCCAGGTTCAGCCCATGCGGGATGACGTGAATCCGCTCTCGGGGCACGTCCAGGTAGCCGGACATGTAATCGGCGTAGTAGTGATTGAGCGCCACAAAGGCGTCGACCTCCTGGGCCCGTTCACGCAATGCCTGTCGGGCCTGAGAGTAGAACGGCTCGATGAGCTTTTCCAGAAAAATGTCTTCGCCCGAGAGCGACGAGACCACCGGGATTCCCAAATTGCGGACCTCGCGGGCCATGCCCAGCAGCATGGCATTGGAAAGATGGACGACGTCGGGCCGGGCTTCACTCTTGATCCAGTGGACGAGCTTGCGGATTTCCTTGCGCTGCCGGCCGTGCTCGCCTTCGAGCATCGAGACGGTCAAGTCGCCCAGCCGCTTCGCTTCGACGCTGGGTCCGCCCTTAGTGGCCCACCCGAGCACGCTGGGGTGGTCCAAGAGCGCGTCGACAAACCACGGCGTGTGGCGGAAAATCGACGACTTTTGCTGCAAATAGACGTTGATGCCGCCAAAGAACAGATGACCGTCGCTGACGTTGTCTTCGTCGGTTCGCAGCGGCGTGTAGGTCGGCACCAAGAGCACGTCTTCGCCGAGCGCGAGCAGGGCCGTGGCCAGCGTATTGTCGTGCAGGCAGCTCCCGCAATACATGCCGGCGGCGCCCGCGGCCAGGTAGATGATCTTCATTCAAAAAGCGTAGACGATCAATCGCGCGAATGCCAGCACCGGCCAGTAAGCTCCGTCCGCTTCGCGATCGGCAAAGAATTCTTGACCGTTAGCGGCGGCGGCGTCGCGCGATTTGCTAGCAACCGATAGTGACCGTGGCCGGGCGCGCGGTCGCAATTAGCATGCTCCATTCTTCGGGACTTTGCGGCGCGGCGGGAAGGAGCCTGCACGATGTATCTGAAAACGCTCGGCGATACTTGGAATTACTTCGGCGAAACGGACCCGATGTGGGCCGTGCTGATGGACCCGGCGCGCGAGGGCAATCGCTGGAATAAGGGCGAGTTCTTCGAGACTGGCCGCGAAGATGTGAAGTACGCGATGCAGACGATCGGCAAAATGACGTTTCCGCTGCGACATGGCAGGGCACTGGATTTTGGCTGCGCCGTGGGCCGCCTGACCCAAGGGCTGGCCGGCTACTTCGACGAAGTTCACGGCGTGGATATCGCGCCGGCAATGATCCTTCGGGCCCGCGCGTCGAACCCGTACGGCAAGCGGTGTCGCTTCCACGTGAATCAACGCTCCGATCTCAGAATGTTTGCCGACCATCAATTCGATTTTGTTTTTTCCCTCTTCGTCTTGCAGCATATGCGGCCGGCCCTGGCCAAGCGCTATCTGGCCGAATTCTTGCGCGTCTTGGCGCCCGGCGGCCTGTTGCTGTTCCAGCAGCCGACCGGCTACAGTTCCACGCGAGTCTCCGACGAAACTTATCCACCGCAAGCGCACGAGCCCGAGGGCTGGCGGGAGCGACTGCTCAACAAAGTTCACGATCGCTTCTGTGCGCCTTTGCCCCCGATGCCAGTGGCGACGGAGTACGAGCGGTCACTAACCGCCCGGCCCAGGTATCCGTACTTGCCGCCGCTCGAGGCCGAGGATATGCACACGCGCGTCGACGCGGCCCAGCGCAGCGCGCCGACGCGCAGCCACGCAACGCCCTCCGACGTACCGTACAAGAAGCCGCAGACCGAGTTGCACACCATTCCACGCTGGAAGATGTTGGCTCATCTGCGCCGTCTGGGCGGCCGGGTCTTGGCCATCCAGTCGCGCAACGAGTGCAGCCCGCACCATCCCAGCCTGCGCTACTTCGTGACCCGTTAGCGGCAACTGGCGGCACGATTTCCATCATCTCACCAACCCGACGCGCGAGCGAGGGAATCCAGCCTTCAGCATGGGCGCTTCGTCTCTCGCATCGGGACAATAGCTCTTCGTTGTGCCGTCGTGTCGTTGTGGTTTTGTTCTCGGTTTTATTCACCACGACGGCACGACGACACGACGCAGATGTAGGAGAACTAGACCCCCGACGCGCGAGAGCGAGGGTTCTTCGTGTATTCTCCCTCGCTTGCGCGTCGGGTTAGTGTAGGAAATCTTCGCAAAGCCACGCGCGGTTGCGGGCGGCTCTCGAACGTGCGATGTGGTAAGCTAGTGCCGTACCGCTTCGACGTCGATTTGCCCGAGAATTGCCGGAAACCGCTCGCGATGCCGCCCACGCTGGCCATTGGCCGATTCGAACTCGATTTCCCCGTCGTGCAGGCCGCGCTATCCGGCTACAGCGACTGGGCGATGCGGGTCCTCGCCCGGCGACTCGGCGCGCCCTACACCTTGTGCGAGGTGATGCTCGATCGCTTCGTCACCGAAGTGAACAAGGGCCGCAAGGCTCGCCGCTACATGCAGGTCAGCGACGAGGAGCATCCGGTAGGGGCCCAACTGATGGGCGCCAATCCACAAGATTTCGGCCCCGCGGCCCGGCAGCTTGTCGAAGCCGGCTTCGACGTGGTCGATATCAACTTCGGTTGCCCGGTGCGAAAGGTGCTCGGCCGTCAGCGGGGCGGATACTTGCTCGGCCAGCCGGAAACGGCGCTCGAGATCATCGAGCGCGTCCGCGAGGCGATTCCGCCCGAGGTGCCCCTCACGGTCAAGATGCGCCGCGGACTGGACGACACGCCCGAGAGCCGCGACAAGTTTTTCGAGATCTTCGACGGCGCTTACGCTCGCGGCGCTGCGGCCATTACCGTCCACGGGCGGACCGTCGAGCAGAAGTACACCGGTCCCAGCCGCTGGGAGTTTTTGCGCGAGGTGAAACAACATGCCGGTTCGCGCGTCGTGCTGGGTAGCGGCGACTTATTCACGGCGCAGGCTTGTATCGACATGTTGCGGCAGACGGGCGTCGACGGCGTGACGGCGGCCCGCGGCGCGATCGGCAACCCCTGGATTTTCAGCCAGGCACGGGCGCTAGCCGCCGGGTTGCCGCTGCCCGAGCCCCCCAGCGTGTTCGAGCAGCGCGAGGTGATCGCCGAACACTATCGGCTCTCGGAACAGCTCTACGGCCCCGAGCATTGCGGGCGGCAGATGCGCAAGTTCGGCATCAAGTACTCGCAACTGCATCCGCAAAGTCAGGCTGTGCGCGACGCGTTCGTGGCCGTCAGCCGGCCGGGCCAATGGATGAGCGTGCTCGAAACCTGGTATGCCGAAGACCTGCCCGGCCGTCACGCCGTGCCCGAGGGGAGCGACCTGGACGATTGCCAGGAACCGGTTTCAGTGGCCTGAGAGGGGCGATGTCATTGACGTTCCGCGAGTCATCTTGCCCCAAGGCATCGGCGACGGACTTTAGGAG